>NZ_JAILPX010000020.1 GCF_024699275.1 Selenomonas sp. | reverse complement strand
TCCTGGGTATCAATCAGCTGCAGGTAAACGCCCAGGGCAAAGCCTCCCAAAATCAGTACTAATAGCAGGAAGAGCACTAATAGCACTTTCACTATTTTACTGCCTTTTTTCTTTTTTTTCTTCGCTGCCATTGTCCAACCCGCCTTTGTTATCTGTAAATATCAAGTACCTTGCTTACATAATTCTGCGTCTCTTTGTACGGTGGAACACCGCCATAATCCTTCACTGCGCCAGGGCCGGCGTTGTACGCTGCCACTGCCTTCTTGAGGTCACCTCCAAAGGTATCCAGCATCTGCCGCAGGTATTTGGCTCCACCTTCGATATTTTGCTGCTTATTATAGGGGTCAACCCCCAGAGATGCCGCTGTATCCGGCATCAGCTGCATAACGCCGATAGCGCCCACGGAGGAAACAGCATCCTGATTGCCATTGGATTCCACTTCGGCCACAGCAGCTACCAGCTTGGGGTCTACCTTATATTTGCGGGCCGCCGCTTCAATCAATGTGCTGAGGTTCTGATCAGCCAGCGGCATATCGTCCAGAAGTTTACTGGAAACTTTTTTGGTCGCTTCTGTCTGCTGTACCTCCGGAAGCTGCTGGCTTTTATCCTCTGCAGCCGCTTTTGCTGTATCCTGCACCTTTTCGGTATTGGCAAGGCCCAGAGATTTTTGAATCTCCTTTTCCAGTTTTTGGGAGAAGCCTGTTCCGGGCATGTTTCCCGGCATTCCAAACTGCTCCTGCAACTGAGCAATTCTTGCCTGTACATGGCGTACACCGGTTAAATCCATCATGAGCTTACCCCTTCCCTCTTACGCCGCATCGTGAGCTGGAGTCCGATTTCGTCCAGCATCTTTTGTTCTTCCTGCAGGGCCTCTGCCTGATATTCCTGCCAGCGGCGTTCCTTCAGCTGTTCTATACTCTTGAGATAACTCATTACATCCATCAGGATTTTGAGTTTCTTCTGTTTTTCGGCCTTCATCTGCAGAATGATGTTCTGCTGCATTTCAATCTGTTCCCGCTTCCAGGCAAAAAAACTGTTGAAGGTCATCAGCCTGCCTACGGTAACGCGAACACCTTCCTTAGAAAGGGCATCATAATCCTGCTGGCCTTTCTGCATTTCTGCCAGCAACGTATTCAGCCCTTCCCGTGCCTCTTCTACCCGGCGAGATGACTCTGCAAATTCGCGCTCTGCATCATCTTTTTTCCGCCGTGTAACTCTAAGCAGGGTTTCCAGTTGAAACTTAAACTTCTTCATCGGTCATCACCCGGAAATCCCCATCAATTTCTTTTCCGTATCCTCATAGGAATCCACCTCGTAGATTCCCTGACAGAGAAATTCATTTATGGCATCAATCTTTTGGATGGACTCATCAATCTTAGCGCTGGACCCTTTTACATAAGCGCCGATGTGAATCAAGTCCTCCGCATCACGATACACCGCCATCAGCTGACGCATCTGCTGTGCCGCCTTCAGATGTTCCGGTGACACTACCTCGTTCATGACACGACTGACACTTGGCATGATATCGATGGCCGGAAAATGATTCTGCGCCGCAATGTTGCGGGAAAGGACAATATGTCCATCAAGAATAGAGCGCACCGCATCTGCAATGGGTTCATTCATATCATCACCATCTACCAGGACCGTATAAATTCCCGTAATGGAACCGGTAGAATTGGTGCCGGCCCGCTCCAATAGTCTTGGCAGCATGGCAAAAACCGAAGGTGTATATCCACGGGTCGCAGGCGGTTCACCAATAGTCAGACCAACTTCACGCTGCGCCATTGCAAAACGAGTAACAGAATCCATCATCAGGATGACCTTGCGGCCCTGATCCCGGAAGTACTCTGCAATGGCCGTGGCCGTCATTGCCCCCTTGATGCGTACCAATGCCGGTTGGTCAGAAGTAGCCACCACCACCACAGAGCGCTTCATGCCCTCTTCGCCTAAATCCCGTTCTATAAAATCGCGCACCTCACGACCACGCTCTCCCACTAGAGCAATAACGCTGATATCCGCTTCCGTATTGCGGGCTATCATGGAAAGGAGGGTGGATTTCCCCACCCCCGAACCGGCCATAATGCCAATACGCTGACCTTCCCCCATGGTGATGAGGCCATCAATGGCCCGTACCCCCACGTAGAGACTCTCGTGAATTCTAGGTCTTGACAGCGGATGCGGCGGGTCCGCCTGCAAAGGATACTCCTGCTTGCAAAGCAACGGCCCCTTGCCATCGATGGGATTTCCCAAACCATCCAGGACACGTCCTAAAAGCTCCTCTCCCACCTTGACATTCAACATCTTCTGCGCGGCAGTCACCTCGCAGCCAGGGCCAATTCCCTGCATCTCCCCAACGGGCATCAGCATGACATAGCCCTCACGAAATCCCACCACTTCAGCAGGAATCGGCGGCACATCCTTATGGTAGGAACTCACATAACAAAGTTCTCCTACGCTGACAGTCGGCCCTTGCGATTCAATGACCAAACCAATAACCTGGGTGACTTTTCCCGTCAATTTTACACTGGAGCATTCATATATGGCTTCTGTAAATTTATCAATATTCAGTTGAAAAGGTTTTTCCTGCATCTCTTCCATTGCACCAAACCCTAAAATCATGCCTAAAGCATTACATCTTTCACTGCCTGGCGCACCAGTTCAATCTGCGTGGCCAGCCTTGCATCCACCGTGCCATTAGGTGTTTCAATCAGACAATCCCCCGGCTTCATGCTCGCATCGGACAGCAAATCAATGGTCGCATCACCATAAGTCAGGATGCCCCGAAACTCATCGCGAGCCATCAGTACCAAATCGTAATCCTGCGGAGCAACATGAATCTTAAGTTCCTTCTGATCTTTTACCTTAGCGATGGCTTCCCGCACCATGGGCAGCACCACCTGCGGCACATCAATAAAGTGCTGCGGCAATATTTTCCCTACCACTGCCATGACCATGCGCACCACATCCGCTTCAGCCTGCTGCACATAATCACGGGTAGCGGCCTTGGCATCAGCCAGGGTTTTTTCAGCCTTAGCACTGCCTGCGGCAATGGTCTCTGCCATCTCCTCACGGATTTTGGCTTCACCATCTTTATACCCGGCATCGTAGCCCTCCTGATGCCCCTGTTGAACGGCTTCCTCCCTTGCTTCCTGTATCTCCGCCTGGGCCTCAGCCTGCATGCGCTTACATTCGGCATGCGCCTCCTGTTTTATGATCTCTGCATCGACTTTGGCATCCTTGAGGAGCTGAATAGCGCGCTGCTCTTTGGCAGCAATTTCTGCCAGCATACGGGCCTGAGCTTCTTCATCTATACCAAGTTTCTCCGCCGCAGGGGCCTCGGGCTTAGGCGGCTCGGGGGTATGGATAAGATGAGGATTCTCCTCCCATATTGCGGCCTTGATAACTCTAGACAATCATCTCGTCTCCCTGTCCACGCGATACTACGATATCGCCCTTGTCTTCCAGTACGCGGATGACGTTGACGACCTTCTGCTGTGCTTCTTCTACATCGCGAATCTTCACCGGGCCCATGAACTCGATTTCTTCGCGCAGCATATCGGCGGCACGCTTTGACATATTCCGATATACCTTGTCTGCCACTTCCTGGGGCGTAGCTTTGAGGGCCAGAGACAAATCCTTGGTATCCACTTCGCGCAGAACCATCTGCAGGGAGCGGTCGTCCAGCTGGACGATATCTTCGAATACAAACATGAGCCGTTTGATTTCTTCTGCCAGTTCCGGATTGTCCACTTCCAAGGTCTCGATAATGGATTTTTCTGTCGTACGGTCCACTCGGTTGAGCACTTCCACAATGGCCTTGACACCACCTGCTGTGGTAAAGTCCTGCGTAACCAAAGACGACAATTTGCGTTCCAGCACCCGTTCCACCTCCCGGATGATATCCGGTGATGTCCTGTCCATCTGCGCTATGCGCTTGGCTACATCGGCCTGAGCTTCCGGCGACAAGGAACCAAGTACCGTAGCCGCCTGGTCCGGGTCGAGATAGGCCATAATCAAGGCAATGGTCTGCGGATGCTCGTTGTTGATGAAGTTCATGAGCTGCGACGGATCGGTCTTGCGCAGGAAGTCGAAAGGACGAACCTGCAAGCTGGTCGTGAGACGATTGAGGATTTCCATCGCCCTTTCCGAGCCCAAGGCCTTTTCCAGAACGTTCTGGGCATATTCCAGACCGCCTGTGGAAATGTAATCGCTGGCCATGGCCATCTGATAAAATTCGCTGACCACTTTAGCCTTAACCTCAGCGCTAACCTTCTTATGATTAGCAATCTCCAAGGTTATGCGCTCAATCTCATCATCATCCAGATGCTGAAACAGCTTAGCCGAATACTCCGGTCCCAGAGCAATGAACAAAATGGCAGCTTTCTCGGTATTTGTGAGTTCTTCCTCACTATCGCCATACATATCTTCAAGTGCCATAAATTATTCCTCCGCAAGCCATGTCTTAACAAGCATAGCCACCTCAGCAGGCCGCTGATCAATAAGCTGCTGCAATGTCTGCTTTTCGGTGAGGTGCTGCTGTTCTTCTTCTGTAAGTTCTTCAACATCCAAGGCACCAGCGGCCAGGAGTGCTGCACGCTCTTCTTCTTCCAATTTCTTCCGCGCTTCCTCCTCCTGACGGATTCTTTCCTGTTCGGCCGCAATAGCTTCCAGCTTCTTTTTGCGGCGATAGTAGAAATAGCCGCCAATAGCCGCCAATACAAGCAGAATTGCCGCGATAGTCCCATAGAGGATCATATCTTCCCGATCCTTGGCTGCCTTCTCCTCAGCTGCCCGCTTATCGCGAAGCTCCGTGCTGAAAGGCAACGGCTCTACAGAAACCGTATCCCCCCTGTCGGTGTTGATTCCCGCTGCACTGCTGACCGTCCGCATGATACTATCCTGCTGCTGCGGCGTAACGGTGTCATCCACCAGTACGGCCACTGTCAAGCGACGAATAGAACCAGGTGCAGCCACAGTCTTGGACTTTTCTTCGTTTATTTCATAGTTTTTCGTGGATTCCTTTTTCTCATATTCAGCGTTGGCATTGCCATTCTGTGCCACATAACCAGGCACATTAGACTGTACGCCTGCTGCGCCGCCAGGCTGAGTGGATGTACCATTATAGGATTCACTCAGATCCTGCTGACTGCGAATAATACCAGAGTCATCCACCACCGGTGTAAAGGTCTGCTTGTCGGTGGTTCTGTCATCAAAGTCCAGTTCTACACTGACCCGGGCAAAAGCCTTCCCTTCGCCCATGGAATCATCCAGCATGGACTGAACGTTCTTCTGGATATTGTCCTGGACTTTTTTCGTCATGTCCAGTTGCGTCAACGTCTTGGCGCCAACACTTTGTTCCTCATTCTCATCAGGATCATTGAGGATTTTCCCCGTATCATCCACTACGGTGATATTTTCCGGTTTCAATCCCTGCACACTGTTAGCAGCTAAATTGACAATACCCTTGACTTCCTTTTTGGATAATTCCATATTCGGACGCAGATGAAGCATAATCGAAGCCGTTGCCGGTTTCTCATTTTTCTTGTACAGGCTGTCTTCCGGCAGCACAATATGAACCCGTGCCTTCTCCACCGCTGCAATCTGTTCAACTGTCCGTGTCAATTCCCCCTGCAGAGCTTGCAGATAGTTGACTTTATTCTGGAACTCAGTGACCCCCAGCTTACTATCATCAAAGATTTCAAAACCTTTATTTCCCCGCGGAAGTCCCTGCGTTGACAGGTCAAGACGCGCATTATGCACATCTTTTGAAGGCACCATGATGGTCGTCCCCTGTCGTGTTTCCTGCACTTCGTATTCGATTTTTGACTCTTTTAATTTTGCGGCTACTTCACCGGCATCTTTGGTCTCCATGTTGGTAAACAAAGGCACCATGTCCGGTTTATTGCCATACCACGCGCTTACACCAATTATGGCAATGAGAACAGCCAAAGCGGAGCCCAGCATAATATATCGCTGGCGCTTACTGAATCTCTCCAGCAGCTCCTTATACCGCTCTTTCCAATCTCCCATGATCTCAATCCCTTCACGTCGAATTACACTGTATTAGCTGTTACACCTGCATGCGCATAATTTCCTGATAAGCATTCATTGCTTTATTTCTTATTTGAAGGGTTAACTGCAAAGCTATGTCCGCTTTCTGTGCGGCAACTACTACCTGAGAAACATCCTCAATCCTTCCAGCCGCCAGCAAAGCATTCTGACGGTCAGACTCCAGCTGCAAACCATTGGTCTTCTTCAATGCATCCGTCAGATACTGACCAAAGTTCTGTACTTCTTTCGGTGCCTGCGTCTCGCCCAAATGGCTGGTCGCATGCATAGACACAGGCGTCATCGCAAGTGGTGCAATTTCCATATCTCTTTCCTCTCAAATCACAAGCAGCGTCAGCTTACTTGTTTCCCATTTCCAAAGCCTTGGTCACCATCGACTTGGCTGCATTGATGGTTGTGGTATTAGCCTCATAAGCACGGGAAGCCGTAATCATGTCCACCATCTCCGCCACTACATTGACATTGGGGCGTTCCACATAGCCATCAGCATTGGCATCAGGATGCCCTGGATCGTATACTAACGGCCCCTGGGTATCATCACTTTCAATGTGCGTAGCCCGCACACCATCGCCAGCTTCCAGTTTATTCGCAGCTTTTTTCAAAAAACTTTGAAACGGACCATCGTTTTTTACACGGGGTTCAAAGACCACATAACGGCGGTGATAAGCCCCTCCCGCTTCGGTCCTGGTCGTGTTGGCATTGGCAATATTATTGGAAATCACATCCATACGCAGCCGTTCTGCCGTAAGGCCAGATGCTGCCGCATCGATCCCTAAAAACATGCTCATCTTCTTATCCCTTTACTCTTTCTATCCTCAGTTTAACTCTGTCCACTGGTGATTACATTCTTCATCTTTGTCATAAAGCCTCCCAACTGGGTAGCCATGGCATTGTAATACAGCTGATTTTTGGACAATCCTGCCATCTCAACATCGATATCCACATTGTTGTCATCTACACGCATGGTCGTGGTATTGTCCTCCTCAATAACGGCATGAGCTTTGCCATGCATGGGGATAGGCAAATGACGATCATGGGTGCGAACAACAGCCATGCGATTGGTATCGTCATCGAGATGCAATTCCTTGGCCAATAAATCTTCAAAGTTTACAGCACTGCGCTTAAAATGTGGAGTATTAACGTTGGCAATGTTGTTGCTGATCACTTCCTGGCGCAAGTTGGCGGCTTCCAGCCCTCGGGAGAGGTAATCAAAATTGGAAGAGTTCATTATCTGTTCCAACATGTTGGAATCACGCCCTTTCATCTTGACATCATTTTTATATCTCGATATTCTTTCATATCCATTATAGTTGCCTTTTATTTATCTTCTACACAAGCCTTCTATCTCCTTCCCACTTTATCATTTTTTTCACACTTACTCAAGTCTTCACTTTGTAAAAAAACAAGGCCGGCACGAAGGTGCCGGTCTTCACTAAACCGAAATCAGATTTTCAGTTTCTGTACCTCTTCCAGCAGATACTCGTTGAGAACCTTGATGTAAGTCCCCTTCATCCCCAGGGATTTGGAGGAAATCACACCCGCAGATTCAAACTTGCGCAGGGCATTAACGATAACCGAACGGGTAATCTTCACTTTGTCTGCAATCTTGGAGGCCACCAGCAAGCCTTCCGTATCCGGAAGAGCCTCCAGAATAGCCTTAGCCGCCCGGCTCTCTGAAAAGGAAAGCGTATTCAAGGCAATCTGCACCGTAGCCTTCTTACGCGCTTCGATTTCAATTTTCTCTGCGTGGTCGCGAAGCATTTCCATCCCCACCACCGTAGCACCATATTCACAGAGCAGCAAATCTTCATCACTGAACTCTTCATCGTATTTAGCCACAACTAGCGTACCAATACGCTCGCCTACACCGTAAATAGGAACGATTGTCGTATTCTTGCCGTTGAACAGGCATTTCGTATTCTCTTCATAGGCGCACATACCCGTCTTGGAATGCAGATTGGCATTGGTCTCATCCATCCGCATAAGCCAGTTCACGTACGTCTTCGGGAACTCACCCTGGTTGATAACCTTATCCACCATCAGGTCGCATTCAAAATCATCCACAAAGGCATAGCCAAAAATCTTGCCCTTCTTGTTGGTAATATAGACATTCGCACCGAGCACATTGCTGAGGACACGGGAAATCCCATCGTACTCCACATTCTCAGAGCGCTGCAGGAGTCGGTTAATTTTTCTTGTTTTCTCTAATAATGATGCCATGTAGCCTTTCTCCTTTACAAAATATTTCGACAGTCTGACACACGCCCGCATCAGCCATCTTATACACATCTATTTTTATTTTATCATATTTTTCGAAATAATCATAGATGCTGAACAATATTTTTAATTAAATTTTCATATTATTTTTAGCAAAGGACTGGGAACCTGCGCGCAGATTCCCCTCCCTACTGCCAATTAGAACGCTATTTTTCCAGTTTTGCCGCAGGCAAAACTTTCTCCTGACATTTCGATGGGGCAAAAAACAAACTTTTCTCCCGTCTTACTATCCGTACCTCGTTACAGAATAAATTGCGACAGATCCCGATTCACGACAATATCTGCCAGTTGTTTATCCACATAAGCCGCATCAATAACCACTTTCTTCTCCGTAAGTTCAGGCGCGGTAAAGCTCACATCTTCCAGTAGTTTTTCCAACAAGGTATGCAGACGACGGGCGCCTATATCCTCAGCCTGCTCATTGACATCACAGGCCAGCTGTGCCAGCCTGGCAATGGCCTCATCCTTAAACTCCAGTTCTACCCCTTCCGTTGCCAGCATGGCCTGGTACTGCTTAAGCAGGGCATTCTGGGGTTCCGTCAGGATTTTCTGGAAATCTTCCTTGCGCAGGGACTTAAGTTCCACGCGAATAGGGAATCGTCCCTGAAGCTCCGGTATCAAATCTGAGGGTTTCGCCATATGAAAAGCACCAGCCGCGATAAAGAGCACATGATCCGTTTTCAAAGGGCCGTATTTTGTCACCACCGTGGAACCTTCCACAATTGGCAGGATATCCCGCTGCACACCCTCGCGGCTTACATCATTACCGGAACTATTGCCTTTTACGGCCACCTTATCGATTTCATCCAGGAACACGATACCACTGTATTCAGCTACCTTAACCGCTTCATCTGCAACAGCTTCCATATCGATGAGCTTATCCGCTTCTTCCTGGGTAAAAATCTTCCGGGCTTGTTCCACCGTAACCTTGCGCTTACGATGGCGCTTAGGCATCAAATTGCCAATCATATCCTGAATGTTATCGCCCATGCTCTCCAAGCTGGAACCAGCGAACATCCCCACCATCGGTTTACCGCTGTCTTCCACATCAATCTCGATGGTTTCCTGTTCCAATTCACCCTTTTGCAGGCGCTTGCGTACCCACTCCCGGCCTGCCTGATACTTGGGCTCTTCCGGCGTTTCTTGTTTCTCTTCTTCCTCATCACTGCCGCCAAACAGACGGCCCAGTGGATTATTGTTTTTCTTCGGCTCCGGGACAAAGACATCCAGGATACGCTCTTCTGCCATTTCCTTAGCCTTATCCTGCACAGCATCAATGCGCTGCTGGCGTACCATACGGACAGAAGTCTCCGCTAAATCACGAATAATGGATTCCACGTCCCGGCCCACATAGCCAACTTCTGTAAATTTCGTAGCTTCGACTTTGATAAACGGCGCTTTGACCAATTTAGCCAGGCGGCGGGCAATTTCCGTCTTGCCCACACCAGTGGAACCAATCATCAGGATATTCTTAGGCACCACATCCTCCTGCATATCGGCAGGCAGCTTGCGGCTGCGCCAACGATTCCGCAACGCAATGGCCACGGATTTTTTTGCTTCATCCTGGCCCACGATATATTTATTCAATTCCTCCACTATCTGACGCGGAGTCTGTTCGTTCATACCAAAAAGTTCTTCCATTTAGTCCAGTTCCTCCACTTTTATATTATGATTGGTAAACACGCAAATATCCGCCGCAATGGAAAGGGCTTCCTTAGCAATTTCCCCAGCGCTCATTTCTGTGTGTTTGGCCATGGCCCGCCCAGCAGACAGAGCATAAAACCCGCCAGAACCGATAGCTGCCACATCTCCATCCGGTTCAATTACTTCACCGTTTCCGGACAGCATCAGCATGATGTCCTTATCGGCCACCAGCAGCAGAGCCTCTAATTTGCGCAGGACTTTGTCCGTACGCCATTCCTTGGCCAGTTCCACGGCAGCCCGCTGGAGATTGCCATTATAGGCTTCAAGTTTTGCTTCGAATTTCTCAAACAGCGTAAAGGCATCAGCCACAGAGCCGGCAAATCCTGCCAGCACCTGATTATGGTAAAGACGCCGCACCTTGCGGGCATTAGCCTTCATGATGGTGTGTTCACCAAACGTTACCTGACCATCACCAGCAATGGCTGTTTTGCCATTCTTACGTACAGCACAGATTGTTGTTGCATGAAATTGTGTTTCCACGATAGTCAACCTCCAATAACTGGCTTGAACTCCTCAATAGACTGCAGAGCCCGTTCAGCCAGCTTCATTTTCTTGGCTTTCTTATCCTTGATAATCTTACCGTTCTCATTGCGCAAAACAATGGTGGGCAAAATCCCAAAATTTACATTCATCGGTTGAAAATGCTTGGCCTCACTGGTGGTAATATAATGGGCCAGAGCCCCATGACAGGTTTCCACCGGAAATACCAAAGGTTCCCTGCCTGCTGCTAAGCGAGCGGCATTAATTCCTGCCACCAATCCTGAGGCTGCCGATTCCACATAACCTTCCACGCCAGTCATCTGCCCCGCAAAGAACAGATTGTCAATTTCCTTGAACTGAAAGGTTGGCCGCATATGAAGAGGCGAATTTAGGAAGGTGTTACGATGCATTACACCATAGCGCAGAAATTCTGCCTGTTCCAATCCTGGAATCATCCCAAAGACCCGGCGTTGCTCCGGCCATTTGAGATGGGTTTGAAAGCCCACAATATTATACAGAGTAGCCGAAGCATTATCCTGTCGCAGCTGTACTACTGCATAAGGACGCACACCCGTTTCCGGATGTTCCAGTCCCACAGGCTTCAACGGACCAAAGAGCAGGGTATCCTCCCCTCGGCTGGCCATGACTTCCACCGGCATACATCCTTCAAAAAACTTTTCCTTTTCAAAATCCTTGGTGGGTGCTTTCTCGGCATTCACCAATTCCGTCCAAAAGGCCTGGTACTCCTCTTTAGTCATGGGACAATTGATATAGGCCGCTTCTCCCTTACCGTAGCGGGATGCCCGATAAGCCTTGGTCATGTCAACGGATTCCAGGCTCACAATCGGTGCCGCCGCATCGTAGAAGTACAGCGAATCATTGCCAGTCAACTTGGCAATCTCCTCTGCCAGCTTCCCCTCCGTCAAGGGACCACTGGCCACAATGGTAATGGCATCATCCCGCAAGGGAATGCTCTCTACTTCCTCGTGAACAACTGTAATATTTGGGTGGTTGCTCACTTTATCGGTAATATACTGGCTGAAACCATGCCGATCCACAGCCAATGCCCCTCCTGCCGGTACTTTTGTGGCATCAGCGGCTTCCATTACAATGGAAGACAAACGGCGCATTTCTTCTTTAAGGACCCCCACGGCATTTTCCAGGCCTCCCCCCCGCAGGGAGTTACTGCAAACCAGCTCTGCAAACTCTGCGGTTTTATGGGCAGGAGTAGACTTTTGCGGACGCATTTCATAGAGGGTAACCTTTGCTCCCTTATTTGCAGCCTGCCAGGCAGCTTCCGCCCCGGAGAGCCCCGCTCCAATGATGATGATTTCTTTCATTACTTCTTTTTACCCTTTTTCGTCTTGCTATCCTGTTCAGCCTGAGCTGCTGCCTCTGCTTCTTTCGCCTTCTTAGCCTCAGCCCGCTGACGCATCTTTTCTAATTCCTTGTTGATGGGATGGTCAATTCGCGTTTCACAATCTTCATTGCTGCAATAGGTCAGCCCTCGCCCATTCTTATAATGGTGCTTCAACATAAAGGCTCCGCACTGCGGACACTTTTCCTGCAATGGCTGATCCCAAGTCGTATAATCACAGTCCGGATAATTCTTACAGCCGTAGAACTTGCGACCTCGATGGGACTTCCGCTCCACAATGGAACCACCGCACTTCGGACATTTTACACCAGTATCGATAAGCAAGGGCTTGGTATTACGGCATTCTGGGAAGCCGGGACAAGCCAGGAATTTGCCAAAGCGCCCCTGTTTAACCACCATCATGCGCCCACAAATATCACAGGGCACATCAGAAACCTCTTCCGGCAACTCCACATGGCCAATGGCTTCATCCGCTTTTTCCAAAGTCACGGCAAAGGGACCATAAAATTCTTTCAGCAAATGGTTCTTTTCCACCCGGCCCTCGGCAATCTCATCCAGCTCGTTTTCCAAATCAGCCGTAAACTTCACATCGACGATATCCTGGAAGTATTCTTTCAGCATATCCACCACCACAAAGCCCAATTCCGTAGGCTGGAAATGCTTGTCAATGCGCTGCACATAACCTCTGGCCTGTATGGTTTCTATAATGGGAGCATAGGTGCTCGGACGGCCGATTTCCTTTTCCTCCAACGTTTTAACCAAAGAAGCATCATTATACCGTGGTGGCGGCTCCGTGAAATGCTGTTGAGGCAGCATCTTGGCAATATTTAACGCGTCACCTTCTGTTAAATCCGGCAGCAATACATCTTTTTCCTTCTTCGTGGTTTCGGCTCCCGCATACACGGCCGTAAAACCGGCAAACTTCAATTTAGAACCAGCTGCCTTAGCCGTATAGCGCTGACCAGCTTTAATCTGAATGCTCATGGTATCGTAAACCGCCGGAACCATCTGACTGGCTGTAAATCGCTGCCAAATAAGCGTATAAAGCTTTAACTGATCTTTATTCAGATATTTTTCTATACTCTCCGGCGTGATATTCACATCCGTAGGACGTATAGCTTCATGCGCATCCTGTGCTTTTTTTCCAGTCACATAGACGTTGGCTTTGGCCGGAAGATAATCTTCACCAAACTGTTCACCAATAAAAGCACGGGCATCGTTAAGTGCTACATCCGACAAGCGGGTGGAATCCGTACGCATGTAGGTAATCAAACCGGTGGCTCCATGCCGCCCCAGTTCAATACCTTCATAGAGTTGCTGCGCCAGCATCATGGTCTTACGAGAGGTAAATCCCAATTTACGGGCAGCATCCTGCTGCAAAGAACTGGTGGTAAAGGGCGCAGCAGGCTTACGTTTGCGCTCGCTTTTCTTCACCTTATCCACCATAAGTTTCTGTTGCTGGAAGTCTTCCACCAAAGCAGTAGCAGCCTGCTCATCATGAAGGTCCAGTTTCTCCCCATCCACGTGGGTAAGTTCCGCCGCGAACATAGCAGACTTGTCCTTCCGCAGTTTCATGCCCACGGTCCAATATTCCACAGACTGAAAGGCCTGAATCTCCTTTTCCCGATCACAGATAAGCTTCACCGTCACCGACTGTACACGGCCAGCAGATAACCCCTTGCGCACTTTGCGCCAGAGCAGAGGGGAAAGCTTATACCCCACAATGCGGTCCAGCATCCGGCGGGCCTGTTGAGCATCTACCTGATCCAAATTAATCCCGCGGGGATGTTTGACCGCCTCTTGAATGGCAGGTTTAGTGATTTCATTAAAAACAATTCGGCAATCTTCTTCTGGGTTCAACCCCAAAATAAAGGATAAATGCCAGGCAATGGCCTCGCCTTCGCGGTCCGGGTCACTGGCAAGATAAATCTTATCCGCATTCTTGGCATCCTTTTTCAAGGCTTTGATTAAATCCCCCTTGCCCCGAATATTGATGTACTTAGGAGCAAAATTATTTTCCACATCAATGCCGAACTGGCTTTTGGGCAAATCCCGTAAATGCCCCATGGAAGCCCTTACCATATATTTTTTTCCCAAATATTTCTCAATGGTTTTCGCCTTTGCTGGCGACTCCACGATAACCAGGGTTTTCTTTACCTTGGTTTTCGCCTTCGGTTTAGCTTTAGCCTTTGCTTTTACAGCAGCCAAACTTTCACTCCCTCTCAGCACGCCGAAAAGCATGCAATTCATTTTCTATCACAATTCCCTTCAGCTCCATTTGCAGAAGCAGATAGGATAAATTTGCAATTTCTCCCTCTGGCAGGCTCATCATGATTTCATCCATCGTCAAAGCATGGGCAAAAGACAATACCTGATAAACAGCCTTCTCCTCCGCTGTCAGCTTCAGTCCGCTTCGGTGCTGCGGTTCCGGCAATGCCAAGTGAAATTCCTCCAGCACATCCTGAGGACTTATCACCAGCTTTGCGCCTTGCTGAATCAGATGATTACAGCCAACACAACCGGGAGCATAGATACTGCCGGGTATAGCATAGACATCCCGCCCTGCAGACAATGCCATTTCTGCGGTAATCAAGGACCCAGAGCGAGCTGCTGCCTCTATCACCAAAGTCCCCTCCGAAAGACCGCTGATTATACGGTTGCGGGCAGGAAAATATCCCGGCAAAGGCCGTGTTCCCGGCTCATACTCCGAAATCACCGCACCACCAGAATCCGCAATATCATATAGCAGCTTGCGATTCTCAGACGGATAGGCAATATCCACACCGCACCCCAGCACCGCCACCGTGCGGCCACGCTTCAGTGCTCCCATGTGCGAATATGTGTCAATACCTCTGGCCGCACCACTGACCACCGTAAGACCAGCAGCCGCCAAATTTTCGCCAAATTCCAAAGCTGCGGCTTGCCCGTAACCAGAAAACCTCCGCGCCCCCACCATGGCCACTCGCCGTGCCTTCGGCTCCAGCCGACCAGCATAGTACAAAATCACAGGTGGTGCATAGATTTCCCGTAAGACTTCCGGATAGTTTCCTTCCATTATAGATACCACGTGAATCTGCTTTTTTTCACAGGCCCGCTGGATTTCTTCCGGAACAGTTTCCTGCTGACGACAAAATCCAGCCAATCGCCCAGCCAACCGTGGGCTGAGCACCTGGGCAGCAGCCAATTCCTCTTCATCCGCCTGCCAAATTGCCCCAGCACTTCCTAGAGAATCCAACAATTGGCACAAATAACGATTGCCAATCCCTGGGCAGCGAAGCATTGCTGCCAGATAAAAACACTCTTCCTGTGCATTCATCATCTTCACCTAGCCTATACGTTATACAACCATAACAAAAATTTAGAAATTATGCAACACTTTACAGATTTTATTCATAAATATTTTCACCACAAAGTATTTTTTCCCTTCTAATTGCGTAATAAAAATTTACAGGCCAGGATTCCCCATTGCTTGAGATACAACAAGTCATCAGTCATATATACAGTAAGTCCGCAGGGCTGGTGATGTTTTTCCGCAGCTTTTGACAAGCCTGTCTATGGCGTAGGAAAAATATTACCAGCCCCGCGGGCGGTCTTACTTAATACATAAACTTAACATATAAATTTACTGCAAACACCAATTCCACCTGGAATTATTTCATGCGCTTAATGGTAAACCGCCCACTTTCCACTTCCTTACGATGGCAATGCGGGCACTCATTTTCAATAAGCCCTGTGTACCCACACACCGGATCCCGGTCTACCGGATGATTGATGGAAAAATACCCCATATCCGCATCATGCATAGCCCGCACCAAACGCTCAAAAGCTTTGACATTCTTAGTGGGGTCCCCATCCATTTCAATATAAGCAATATGACCTGCATTTTCCAGTGCGTGGTATGGCGCCTCGATACGAATCTTATCAATGGCCTTGATGGGATAATAAACCGGTACATGGGAACTGTTGGTCATATAATCTCTATCCGTAACGCCCTTAATAATGCCATAGGCCTTACGGTTAGCACGCTGGAACTGACCGGCTGTAGACTCCGCCGGCGTACCAAAGCAAGTCCAGTTCATATGTTCTTCTTCCGTATACCTGTCCAAGCACTCACGCAGATGGCCGACAATTTTAAGCCCCAACTCCTGGGCCTCAGCACTTTCACCAT
This sequence comes from Selenomonas sp., assembly GCF_024699275.1. Next base: position 71,502 of record NZ_JAILPX010000020.1, on the reverse strand, counting down.
GATGCTTGCCAATCAGCGCCTTAAGACACTCCGCCAAACCACAGAAGCCCACTGAATAAGAGGCATGCTTCAACACATCCTTGATGCTGTCATCAGGACGCAGCTTATCACTATCCATCCAAACCCCCTGCCCCATCAGGAAGGGATAATTATAGACATGTTTCTCCTCAATCACAGCCAGTCTGGCCAAAATATAATCATGGCTGATCTTGATATACTTATCAAAGAGCTGCCAGAACTTTTCCATATCCCCCTTGGCTTCCAAAGCCAGCTTAGGCAGATTAATGGTCGTAAAAGCAAAGTTTCCCCGGCTGCCAGATTCTTCCGGACCATTGACATTGCTCATAACCCGGGTGCGGCACCCCATGGTAGCCACTGTAGAATTGTAATCACCCGGCTTATAATACTGCAGATTATAGGGAGCATCAATGTTTACGAAATTCGGGAACAGACGTTTGGCGCTGACCTTACATGCCTGCTGGAACAAATCATAATTCGGATCTTCCGGATTATAATTGACCCCTGCTTTAAGCTGGAATACCGAAATGGGGAAAATAGGCGTCTCCCCATTGCCTAACCCTGCCCAAATGGCATTGAGCACCTCACGGGTTGCCAGACGGCCCTCCGGACTGGTATCCATGCCGTAATTCAAGGAGCTGAAAGGAACCTGAGCACCTGCACGGCTATGCAGAGTATTGAAATTATGAATCATGGCTTCCATCGCCTGATGGGTTTCCTCCACCACATCCGCACAGGCCAAGCGGTAAACATTACGCGCCAGCCGGCCAGCTTCCTCCACAGGCAGCCGATAACTTTCTGCCAAAAGGGTTTCCAAAGCCTTTTTTATAGCCTGTACAGACTCGACTGCCCGCGGTGCTTCCTTGCTTTCCGTATAGCTGCAGACAGCAAAATTCATGACAGGTTTGAATCTTTCCTTAAACTCCTTCTCTGTACCAAAATCCTGGTCATCGAACTGATACATCAGCGCCTTGTGCGCTTCGCTGATTACAGCCTTATGAAAAGACTTGCGCACCCCATCCGCCATCGCATAATCGAAGGCATTGATGGACTGACCGCCAAACATATCATTCTGATTGGATTGAATGGCAATGGCCGCCAAAGACGCATAGGAACGGATAGAATTCGGCTCACGCAGGAAACCATGCCCCGTCGAAAAGCCTCCCTTAAAGAGCTTCAACAAATCAATCTGACAACAGTTGAAGGTAATCAGCGAAAAATCCTTATCATGGATATGAATCCAGTTCTCCTTATCCGCCTCCCGGAACGCATCGGTGAGAACGTAATTATCCACAAAATGCTTGGCTCCTTCAGCACCAAGCTTTAGCATAATTCCCATGGAAGCATCGGTATTGATGTTGGCGTTATCCCGCTTGGAATCCACATCTACCGCATCCGCAAAGAAAATATCCCGATACGAGGACATGAGATGTTTCTGCGCAACGCGGCGCTCAGCATGCTTCTGCCGATAAGTAATATACTTCTTGGCGATATCATAGAAATCATATTTCATGAGTTCCTGTTCAACGATATCCTGAATTTCCTCAACACTGACATTCTCCCTTGCCTGAATGTCCCATTCTACCTGACTGGTAACTTCATCAATATCCTTGGGGCTCATCATATGGCCGCCATCATTATTGGCACCAGCAATAGCGTTATAAATCTTCTCCCGATTGTAAGGTACGGTATGGCCGGAACGTTTCGTAACTGTTTTTAAGTTCATAGACTACAGGTACCGCTATTTTGCGGTTCACCTTCACGCCTCCTCTATATATTGTGGTCATTGATTGTCGTAACGGAATATATTGTATCAAAGAACGGTCATTTGCGCAATGGCAAAAAGTCACACCAATAATCCTTTCCACGTAAAAAAACGGCAGAACCCGCAGGTTCTGCCGCTTATATCACTGAATTATTTTTTTGTGTTCTGACAGCTGTTGCTATTTTCCAAAATACCAATCAGCTTATACAACAATCGATAAAGTTCCTGCGCTTCCTCCATCGGAAAAGCAGCTACCTCCTGAGCCATAGCCTGTGGAACCTTACCTGCTGCCCGTTTAAGCTTACGGCCCTCCTCGGTAATACAGGCAATGACTACCCGTTCATCCACCGTAGAGCGCTCCCGCTTCAAGTACCCCTTGCTTTCCAGTTTTTTCAAAAGCGGAGTCAGCGTCCCTGAATCCAAATGCAGCTTCTTACCCAAATCCCGTACACTGACCTTGCCCTCTTCCCAAAGGACCATCATGGAAATGTACTGGGTATAAGTGAGTCCCAATGCATCAAGATGAGGACGATATGCCTTAACGACTTCCCGGGCGCAGGCATACAAGGGGAAACAAACTTGATTCTCCAAAAGCAACGAATCTTTTTTGTCCATAAAAATATCCCTCATTCCAAATATTTTATCACACTTCAATTCTATTATTTACAGAAAAAAAAGTCAAGGATAAAACTATTTTGCTTTATAGTTATTAAATAATTTTAATCTTAATTTTTGCCTTTTCTTCCTTCTGCCCATACCGATCATAAATTGACGAGAAAAACAAATTCGTGTAGAATTGTCAGTAGATTTTTATGATAAAGGAAGAATGTTTTATGTCACTTACCAGTGCTCAGCAGGATGCTTTCATCCGTCGCCTAGCAGCAGCGGCCAGCTATTTCTGCTGTCTCATCGCCTTCTATATCGACATTGGTCAGGATATGGGAGCAAAATATTTCATGCCCATTCTGATTCCGGTGCTTGCCGCACTGGTACTGATGCAGTACGCTACCCGGGTTTCTATTTTCAGCCGGGCAGCCCTGCCGAACCTCCTTGCCAGCCTGGGCTGGAGCATGACTTTTCCCTTGCTCTATGCCTGGACCTACAATACAGTCTGGTACCAATCAAAAATCTGTTTTGACTTTGTGGTAGGCACGGCAGGGTTCATCCTTCTCATGAGCCTTGAAAGTGTGCTCGCCCGACTGGGACACGTAAAGATAAGTTCTCTGTTCATGGCCCTTCTAAACTTCGCCTGTCTGGCTGTTCCCTTTATCCAATGGGTTTATTACTGTCTTTTCTGGCACTGCCTGACTCCCGCATCTTTGATGGCTCTTTATCTCACCAACTACAATGAGAGCATCAACTTCATCCAATCCAATCTGGGGCTGGTTCCCTCACTGTTGATTTTTACAGGTTTTTCCCTGTTCATTTATCTGGCCTATCGGGCCCATCTACACTTTGCCCGGCTTACGGAAGACCAGGATGCCAGTGCCCTGCGCCTCTCTACCTTAGGTGTATTGACCTTACTAACCCTTTGGGCGCAAAGCTTTTATCTCCCCCAAACATCCTTTGCTGAACTATGGGACGATGTAACCAGTTACGTAGCACAAACCCAGGAATACAGCCTGGGCCATGACGAACGCTTTGACAGCCTCGTAATCGACAAGGGAAGTACTTTAGCAACCAAAGCCCCCGGTACGGTAATCCTGATTATTGGAGAATCGGCTTCCCGGAATTATATGAAGCTCTACACCCCCAATTTCCCTTTGGATGACACGCCCTGGATTAACGAAAAACTGATGGATGCACAATCGGGTTTCATCAATTACACCAATGTATATTCCTGTTGGTCCCAGACAGTCCCCGTACTCCAGCGAGCACTGACCGAACAGAGTCAATACAACGATAAGGAATTCTTTGAATCCGCATCCATTCTGGATGTAGCCAAAAAGGCCGGCTATGAGACCTGGTGGTTCAGCAATCAGGGTCGCTATGGCCAGTACGACAGTGCCATCACGCTGGTGGCTAAGACTGCCGACCACGCCTCCTGGACAGACGATTCCTACACCTTTACCGATAAGTATGACGAAGACCTGCTTCCCTATCTGACGCAGATTGACCCTACCAAGAATAATTTTATCGTGCTGCACATCATGGGCAGTCATATCTACTATCATAACCGTTATCCCGATACCTTCGATAAATTCGAGACCACCGAGGATGACTCCCGGGCTACTTCCACTCCTTCCTATGCCAATAGCATCCTCTATACGGATTACGTGGTTAGTAAGGTCTTCGATTACGCACAAAAGCATCTGAATCTCCAGGCCATGGTCTATTTCTCTGACCACGGCGAAAATCTGGAAATCTCCCATAATCCGGATGTATTCAGCTTCGATATGGTACGGATTCCCTTCTGGGTTTATCTTTCCCCTGCGTATCAAGAGGCCCTGCCCCGACACACAGCGGCCCTCTATGAGCATCAACAGCACTACTTCACCAACGATATGCTCTATGATACCATCAGCGGTCTCCTGAACGCACCTTCCAACCGTTACGACCCCAAGCAGGATTTCGCCAGCTATAGCTACGGTTTCCAGCAGCAGGATCTGACCACCATGTTGGGACAGCACAGACTAACAGAAGACCCCTTCGCTGAGCCGGCCACAGGGATTTCCCAATAAACTCACATCCTCTGCTAAAACCGCAAGGATTCCATAGGAAAACAAATAGAGACTTGCACGCATCAATAGCGTAGCAAGTCTCTATTTATTTTCCGTATGGTCATGTTTCCCGAACCACAGCCAAAACAAGAAGGGAAAGATGATAAACTCCATCAACAGAATTAAGACAAACAGGCCATTTATGAAATCCCAACTCAGGAAAAATGCCTCTTGACGCGGCTCAGGCAATCCATGATGCCTCTCTGGTACAAAACCACCGACAATCTGCGGCTTCTCCAGCGCCCCGGCAGCTGTAGCCACAGCCGGTGGAGCATTTCGGACCGTATCCGAACCGTCTTCTGAAAAAATTCCCGCCAGACAGGTAAGCGTCAACAACAATGCCGCCACCATAAATAAGGGCATGATGCTTTTTCTCTTAGCCCGCCGTTGACTGTTCATGACTCTCCCCTTCATAAATCTAATCTCATTCTAATAAAACTCTGCCTATACTTTACCGCCTCCCTATTTATTTGTCAAATAGCTTTCGTCAATCCTGCACTTTATGACCAGCAGACCGGGACATAGGAAAAACCCGGCAACATAAGTCACCGGGTCTCTTGATTTGCAGATAAATTTTTATTTAGCCACCGCAGCATTAGCCACTGCTTTTTTCTTATCGCCTTTCTTACGGAAAAACACCCACAACGGGCTGGCAATAAAAATCGAAGAATAGCAGCCACTGCCAAAGCCTACCAACAGGGCAAAGGCAAAGTCTTTCGTGGTTTCGCCACCAAAGAAGTACAGCGCGAAGGTCGTAAACATGACCGTAAATACCGTGTACAAGGAACGGGTCAGTGTCTGGAATACGGATGTATTGACCAAATGGTTGACATCCCCACCCCGACGGAAGTGCAGCTTCAAGTTCTCGCGGATGCGGTCAAAGATAACGATGGTATCGTTGATGGAGTAACCGACAATGGTCAGCAACGCCGCAATAAAGGAGGAATCAATCTGACGCCCCGTAAAGGAGAACACCGCCAGCACAATGAGGATATCATGAACAAGGGCCAATACCGCTGCCACGCCAAAACGCCACTCAAAACGATAAGCAACATAAGCGATAATCAACGCCCAGGACACCACCAAGGCCAGCACCGCATTGGTAATCAGTTCACCACCAATGGTAGCACCAACCTTTTCCTCGCGCAGTACCTGATAATCCCCCACATCCTTCTTCAAGGCTGCCATCACATCCTTGCGCTGCTGCTCCTCCATGTCCGCGGTACGAATCATCACGTTTTCCGACTCCGTTACCCCGGACTCAGCCCCTGAGAGCTGGATTGTGGAACCTTCCAAACCAAACTGGGAAAGACTTGTACGCACCTCGGCAATTGCCACAGGCCGGTCGAATTTCAAATCGATAATCGTACCACCAGTAAAATCGATGCCAAAGTTAAATCCCCGGGTAAACATGCAGATCAACCCAGCCACAATGACAATACTGGAAAGCGTAAACCAGATTTTGGAGCGTCCGGCAATATCAAGCTTGTTCATGCTTCAAGTCCTCCTTTTTCCACAGCATATAGCCGTTAGCACCATAAGCTCCCGGATTTTCCGAAATCTTGGAATTGATCATGAGCTTTAGGAGATACTGTGACAGCGTAATGGCCGTCAGCATGGACAACATCGTGCCTAACCCCAGCGTGATGGCAAAACCGCGAATGGTACCAGTCCCCAAGAAGAACAAGACACCTGCGGCAATGATTGTCGTGATATTGGAGTCAAAAATTGTGGTAAAGGCCCGCTTAAAGCCTGCATCCATAGAAAGACGCAGGGTCTTACCCTGAATCTGATATTCTTCTTTGAAATGTTCAAAGATCAACACGTTGGCATCGACTGCCATACCAATGGACAGGATAATACCAGCCACACCAGGCAGCGTCAAAGTTGCATCCAGGAGATAAAGCAACGCCAGCAGTACCACGGTATAAGCCATCAAAGCCACGTCTGCAATAAAACCGGACAAGCGATAGAACAACAACATGAAGACCAATACTGCACCGATACCTACCGCAAAGGCAAAGACCGATTTATCCTTGGAATCCTGTCCCAATGTCGGGCCAACGGTACGGGTTTCAATGATATTGACCTTTACCGGCAGAGCACCGCTGCGGAGCACTACCGCCAGATTCTGTGCTTCTTCCAATGTCTTCTGGCCAGTAATCTCTGCCTTGCCCCCCAGAATGGGTTCACGAACATTAGGAGCAGTCAGCACTTCACCATCCAGCAGGATAGCAATGGTACGGCCCACGTTTTTCGTAGTAAGATCTGCAAATTTCTTCGCCCCTTCATCGGAGAATTCCAGATTTACCACATTCTGCCCCGACTGCTGATTCGTAGCTGCCTGAGCGTCTTTCAAATCGGTACCCGTAAGCACGGTATTGCCTTCTTCGTCCTTAAATTCCAGCATAGCCGTCTTACCGATGGTCTTGATCGCCGCATCCGGGTCCTTGACCCCCGGTAATTCAATGATGACCCGGCGTTCTCCTTCCCGCTGGATAATGGGTTCCGTGAGCCCCAAAGAATTCACGCGCTTTTCCATAATCGTAACCACGCGATTCATGGCATCATCATTTACCTTGGCAATATCTGTGTCCTCTGCTTCCAGCACCACATGGGTACCGCCCTGCAGGTCAAGTCCCTGACGGATGGAAAAAGCCAATGGCTTTACAAAGGCCAGGAAAATGCCGATAATGGCTACGACACAGACAACGAGCTTCATGAGATTGTTTTTTCTCAAGAGATTTCATCCCCTTTTGTCTTTCGTTTTTTGTATTCTTGGATGAAGTCGATGACCTTTCCCCGCACTTCCTGGGCACTGTATTTATCCGTCTGAATATAAAGGTCTGCATGCGCCCTGGCATCTGCCAATCGCTTATGCTGAACCTCCAACCGCTGTTCATCCCAATAAACAACCCGCCGCTTATGAATCGCCGGCATGGTAGCATCAATCATCACCAATATATCTGGATGGCGTTTCGCCCAAAAATCATGAATTCCAGAATGCTCCTGCGCTACATTATAAGCATCAAAGCCAGCTGCCTTTAACCCAGCCACCAGCGTAGTCTTCCCTGAAGCACACACTCCTACAACCGCAATTTTCAAAGCCAATCACTCCTATCCAGTTTTATCAATAGAATCCGCCTGGCGCCCAAGGATAGGCGTCAGGCAGGCTTTATCCCCGGAAGGGATTCGGTCCGCCAGTTTCTTTTGCTTCTTTCCTTTATCCAAAGAAAAGAACCGATAACTCAATATGGATAAGTTACTTCCAGCTGCTCAATCTTAGGACTGGATGGCGACCCATCCGTAATCCCCATCACCAATACCGTCATATCATCCGATGCCTTATCCGCATCCAATTCCAACGCATAGTCCATAATGCTCTTCGCGATAAAGGCCACATCATCCGCCTCATTCCTGCGGATGATGTCCATGATTTTCGCAAAATCAGCCGGATGCCCCATGCGTTTCTTCCCGGCATGAGCAATACCATCCGTATAAGACACAATCAACATTCCTGCGGTCAGCGGCACTTCATACATCAAGGGCTTCATATGGCGATTCACCCCAATGGGCTCCACATTCTCATCATAAACACTTTCATACTCCGGTGTTTTGATGATAACCGGACAGTTGGAGTTCCGGCTGATTACAGCCGTTTCCGTATCCAGGTCAGCACTCACCACCGTCAGCGTACAGGAAACCTTTTTATCCTTCATGGCGTAGAGGTAGTCATGCACCGCCCGGGCCACAGCCCCGTCGCGGGCACCATCCGAAATCAGCTGCGTCGCCTTATTCACCACCCAGCTGCTGGTATGATGAGCCGCCAAACCATTGCCCTGCCCATCTGCAATAATTGCCGAAATCCCTCCATGGGGTCGTTCCACAATATCGCAGGTATCACCACAAACCTCCGTTGCATATTTAGAGGTCTTGGCCATGCCAATCTTTACTTCCATTCATACACACTCCCCATAGCACTCACAACGAAGCGCCGTCACAGGCTATGATTACAGTTTGCTGTTCCTCTTTGCCAATCAGCGCAGCAAACAGTTATATATTCCCTGTTCCGTGATAATCTTATGCACCAGCATATCATGTTCCTCCATGGGAATAGCTGCCACCAGCTGACAGGAATAAGCCAATGCTATCCTTTTGGCATGAACCGCCTTTGCCAGATAAGCATCATAGAAACCAGCCCCCATGCCCAAGCGCTCTCCCCGGGTATCAAAGGCCACTCCGGGCACAATGATCATATCCAGGTCTTCAGGAGAAAGTACCTGCCCTTTATCAGGATCAGGTGTTCGTATTCCATAAGTCCCTGCAATCAAATCATCCAGCGAAGACAAGGATACCGCCTCCATCTCCCCCTTGCTGACAATCCGGGGCATAGCTATGGTACACCCCAAATCAAGCCAACGCTGGATAAGGGCGTGTATCTGTACCTCATCATCCATGGGAGCATAGCACATAATGCTGCGGGGAGCCTTAAAATCCGGCAATGCACAGAATACATCAATCATGCGCTGACTGGCTTTCTGACGATAGGCATCCCGCAGTTCCCGGCGGGCAGTCAAAATCTTTGCCCGCAGTGCCTTTTTTTCAGCCTGCAGGTCCTTTACACCCCCGTCCATGACTCAACCCTGTTTATCTTGCGTGATATTGGCATTGATGGAAGCTCGGGAAACCTCAATCACGGTATTCTCTGCAATCTTCAGTTTGATTATCTTCTCATCAATACTCGTGATGGTGCCATAGATACCGCCGATGGTCATCACCTTGTTTCCCTTTTCCAAGGTATCCAGCATGCTCATGCGTCGTTTTTGCGCTGCCTTTTGCGGCCGATACAAAAGAAAATAGAAAATTGCAATCATCACGAAGATAGGGCCCCAAGTGCCCAAAGCTGTCATGGTTTCCGGAGTCATAATAAGCACCTCTTCTTAAAAAATAATAAATCAACGTTTATAATTCGCTAAAAAATCACTACGGAACTGCATAAACCTGCCGTCAATAATCGCCTGCCGCATCTGCCGCACGAACTCCTCCAAGAAGTAGAGATTATGCAGCGACAATAAGCGCAAACCGAAGATTTCCCCGGCGCGCACCAGATGACGGATATACGCACGGGTGTAGCCATTGCGGCAAGCATAACAGCCACAACCTTCCTCAATCACATGATGGTCGTGAGTCAGATTGGCATTCTTCATTACCAATCTTCCCGTCCATGTCATAGCCATACCATTGCGGGCCACACGGGTAGGATATACGCAATCGAACATATCTATACCGCGCATTACGCCCTCTACCAGATGGTCTGGCGTCCCCACGCCCATCAGATAACGGGGTTTATTCTCCGGCAGCAGAGATGTGGAATACTCCAGCATCTCATACATGAGTTCCGGTGGTTCACCTACAGATAAGCCGCCCACCGCATAGCCTGGGAAATCCATCTCCACCATCTGTTCCGCATGCCAGCGGCGCAGATCCTTGTACATGCCGCCCTGCACAATCCCAAACAAGCCCTGGTTCGGAGCCGTCATCACATCCTGGCAGCGCTTTGCCCACCGGAGTGTCCGTTCTGTGGACTGCTTGGCATAATCATGGTCTGCCGGATAAGGGACGCATTCGTCAAAGGCCATGACGATATCCGATCCTAAGCACATCTGCACTTCCATGGAAACTTCCGGTGACAGGAATTTCTTGGACCCATCGATATGGGAACGGAAGGTCACGCCTTCCTCGGTGATTTTCCGTAAATCCCCTAAAGAAAACACCTGGAATCCACCGCTATCCGTCAAGATTGCGCCATCCCAGTGCATAAACTTATGGAGTCCACCAGCCTCTTTGACCAGTTCCATCCCCGGCCGCAGAAACAGGTGATACGTATTGGAAAGGATAATCCCTGCCCCTAAGGCCTTAAGCTCCTCCGGGGACACCCCCTTGACCGTGGCCTGGGTTCCTACGGGCATAAAAATCGGCGTAGGGAAACTGCCATGGGGTGTATGAATAATACCAGCACGAGCTCCTGTAGCCTCGTCCTTTTTCACTAATTCATAAGTAATCGCAGCCAAATAAAAACCTCCTACATTTCAGCTGTCTCAGTGGTCAGATGATAGACCACTACCAACTGTAAATGATACCACAAATCAGGCAGAAACACAAAACCGGATATAAAATTACCGCGGCTGTATCGGCGTTTCCCTATACCACTCTATAAAAAATCTTTTAAATACATGTCATCCAAGAAGTTTCGCATAAACAAAGACTGCTGTATCACAGTACCAAAGACCATGATACAGCAGCCTTCCTTACGCCTGAATATCCACCATCGTGCCCAGGTTTGGGTCAACGGAAAGTTCCTCCAGCATTTCTTCCGTAGCAACTTCCGTGGTATCCATGGCCATCTTCAGGACAGCCATACCCATATCCTGCATAGCCTGCCCCTGATGCATACCCACCGACATAGCGGCGATACTCATATCCATTATCCGCACCTCCTCAGCTAACTGAAGCAGCACTTCCTTGTGCTATTCTATATATCGGCAAAATCTTACAAAACTTAAACTCTTCAGGAACGCATGAACAAATTGATCATGAAAGCTATGCTCACCAGCCACATGATGGGGCTGACCTCTTTTGCTTTACCGGAAAGGGATTTCATGAACGCATAACTGATGAAACCGAACGCAAAACCGTTGGCAATGGATGAGGTCATGGGCATCATGATGATGGTTAGGAAGGCGGGCAGTCCATCCGTAAAATCTGCAAAATTCACCTTACCGACTTCTGACATCATCAACGCCCCTACCAGGATAAGCGGAGGTGCTGTGGCATACCCCGGCACCAGGCCAATCAATGGCGCAAAGAGCAAAGACACCAGGAACAGCAGGGCAACTGTTACAGCAGTCAGACCAGTCTTACCACCGGCAGCAATACCTGCAGCACTTTCAATGTAGGACGTAACCGTAGATGTACCAAAGATAGCGGAAAAAATCGTACCGACAGCATCGGTATTCAAGGCGCGGTCAAGGTTTTCAATCTCGCCATCGGCTTTGACCAGCTTGGCTTTTGCCGTCAAGCCAATCAGTGTTCCCATATTATCGAAAAGTTCCACCACCGTAAAGGTGAAAATGATCGAGAGGATACCATAGTTCCAAGCCCCCATGATATCCAATTTTCCAAAGGTTTCGCCCATATGCGGCAGGCTGGTGCTGATTACATCCGTAAAGCCATGCGGTACTGGCGAATACCCCAGCACCATGGATAAAAGCGTAGTTGCCATAATCCCAATGAGAATGGAGCCCTGCACTTCCCGGGCCATCAGCACACCTGTGAGCACGAGTCCAAATATGGACATTGCCGTTTCCGGTTTTGTCACGCTTCCCAGCGTGATAAAGGTTGCCGGATCACTGACAATAAGGCCCGTCCCCTTCAAGCCGATAAAGGCAATAAACAAGCCTATGCCTACGCCAATGGCCACGCGCAAATTCTGCGGCACAGCGTTGATAATCGCCTGACGTACATGACTGATGGTCAGGATCAAAAACAGCAGCCCGGAGAAAAAAACGGCACCCAAAGCCACTGTCCAGTGCAGTCCTAAAACACCGCATACGTAATAAGCAAAAAATGCATTGAGTCCCATCCCCGGTGCCAAAGCCACAGGATAATTGGCAAAAACCCCCATCATCAACGTCGACAGAGCAGCAATCCAAATGGTAGAAGCAATGGCCGCTTCCTTGGGCACACCAGCATCGGCCAAGATATTCGGATTGACGAACATGATATAGGCCAGAGCAATAAAGGTTGTGAAACCAGCGATAACCTCTGTGCGTACCGTGGTCCCTTTTTCCCGCAGCTTAAAGAAACGCTCCAGAAAAGACTGACTTGCTTGTGCTTGCATAAAAAATAAAAGCCTCCTCTTTCTCGGCAAGAAAATCATCCCATCAATCTGCCCAGAAAAAGAAAGCCTTCTAAATATTTCCAAATGAAAAAGCTCGATTTTCCTGTAGACTGTGACAATTTACGGTTGCCTGTAGAAACGCCCATCCCGTATTAATGGGCTTATACAAGAATATAACGGTAACAGAATAGCAAAAAACAGGACAGATGTCAATTTATCAGAAAACAACCACAAAAAAATTAATTCGCCCTATTTTGAAGGAAATTTACTGAAAAAATTGAAATAGGAAGTAACGGATTATTTATCGCTAAGGAGGACACTATGGGCATACAGGTTTTCGTAATTGACAACTCCATAACCTTTCAGAATGCCCTGGTACAGGAACTCAACCATCGCCTGCCCGCTGGAAGCTCAGTAGGTCATGCCTCGCAGCCTGCCGAAGCATTAAAGCTTTTACAGTCTTTCAGGCCCACAGCGATTATCATGAATTTCGCCCTTGGTGCCATGCTGGTCAATCAGGAAAAATTCTTGCCACTACTGGTCAAGACCTTTCCTCAGGTCCCCATTACCACCTACGGTATTTCGGACAATGTTTCCCGGACAGCAAAATTTTTAGGCGCCGCCCATTACCTCAAAAAACCTTCTGTAGGCCAGCCTATGGATGCTTTCTACAATGGGGTCATACAGGCCATTCGCAGCAAAGCAGATGGGCAAACACCTCCACGCAGCTCTGCAGCATCACCGGCTCCCCGCTTTGCACCAAGGCCAGCACCACGTCCTATGCCTATGCCGCCACCTGTCACAGCGGCAGCGCCCACCGTCTCCCCCATTCTTCGCATTCCACCCCGAAGCGGGCAAATCGACTTAATTGCCATTGGTGCATCCACAGGCGGCACGGAAGCGATTTCCGCCCTCATCACGCCTTTGGTGCCCCCCTTGCCTGGCATCGTGATTGTCCAACACATCCCGCCCATGTTTTCCCGCTTATTTTCTGAACGCCTAAACTCGGAATGCCAGCTTACCATCAAAGAAGCTGCTGACGGCGATGTCGTTAAGCCCAATCACGTATATATTGCCCCTGGTGGAAAACACATGTCTATTACCCGCCAGGGTTCCCACTATCGGATCGAATGCAAGCCTGGCCCCCCGATCCACAGCGTCTGCCCGGCTGTAGATGTACTCTTTGACAGCGTGGCAGAGGCAGCAGGCAATAAGGCCCTGGGGATAATCCTCACAGGCATCGGCAAAGACGGCGCCGCCGGCCTTTTGAAAATGCGGCAGCAAGGCTCCCCTACAATCGGTCAGGATGCGGCCTCCAGTACCGTCTATGGCATGCCCCGCGTAGCTTTTGAAATAGGCGCAGTGGAACAGCAGCTGCCCTTGCTCTGCATCGCCGATGCCATTTGTAAGATTGTCCGCTAGATAAAGGAGTAGAACGATGGATAAATCAGACTATAAAACAAACTCTGCCGGCAGAAACCAAGCTCATCTGCTATCTCCCTTAAATGTTTGGGCCCTGTCTTTGGGATGTGCTGTTGGCTGGGGCGCATTTATGGTTCCGGCCAATCTTTTCATTCCCACAGCCGGTCCCTTGGGCACCATGATTGCGATGGCAATCAGCACCGCCTTGTTGCTTGTCATTGGTGCCAATTTCTGCCGTCTGTCCGAAAAGTATCATGACGATGGGGGCATTGTTGCCTATACCCGCAATATACTGGGCCACGATCATGCCTTTCTTGTAGCCTGGATACTAATTATCGCCTATCTATCCATCCTCTGGGTCAATGTAACGGCCAATATCCTATTGATTCGTTTCCTGTTTGGGGATGTGCTATCCTGGGAATATCTCTACACCATTGCCGGATTTGATGTTTATCTTGGTGAATTGATTGCCACCTGGATAATCATTCTGGCCTTCGGTCTCATTTCCTGTTATGGCGGCAGGTTTGTGAAAAAAATCAATCCCTTATTCGCCATCACCCTGCTGCTTACGGTCATCATTCTCTTTGCCGGTCTGTTCATTCATACGGGAACGGATGTTTTCACCCCTTCTTTTCAGCTTTATACCTCCCCCATTATGCAGGTGTTCAGCATGGTCATGTTAGCCCCCTGGATGTTCTTTGGCTTTGAAGCCGTCACCCATGCCTGTGATGACTTTCAATTTTCCAGCAAAAAGCTTTTCCCCATCGTGGTTGCCGCAGTATTGTCTGGCGGCCTGATTTACATTCTGCTGGCAGCTATGGCAGTCATGTCCATCCCTCCGGAATATCCTTCCTGGACAAGTTATATGGCCAGCCGTCCCAGTCTTGAAGGCTTGGCAAGTCTTCCCGTATTCCATAGCGTCTATGCCATTTTCGGCATGAATGGACTGGCACTGCTCTGCCTGTCCATTGCCAGCGCCATCATCACCAGCCTGTTTGGACTCTATCGTACCACAGGCCGTCTGCTTCTCTTCATGGGCCGCGCCGACATTCTTCCACCCTGGTTCACCCGGCAGGCTGACGATGAGACCCCGCGCAATGCCATTATCTTTGTCATGCTTATCTCCCTATTCATCCCCCTGCTGGGACGGATATCCCTTGTCTGGCTCAGTGATATCCTGACTGTTGCCGGCTCTGTAGCTTACGGCTACGTTTCTCTCTGTGCATATCTTACGGCCAAAAAAGAGGACAATCTTCAGGGTAAGATTCTGGGCGTCATCGGCGTACTGATTTCGGCCTTATTCTTCTTCTGTCCGCTCCTTCCCGACCTGCTGCTGGATGGCAATTTGGAAACAGAATCCTATCTCATGCTATCCCTATGGAGTCTGCTGGGGTTTATCTACTATTGGTATTGCTTCAAACACGATACCCACGACCGCTTTGGTCATAGCACCTCCATGTGCATCATAATCCTATTCCTGAATTTCTTTTCCACCAGCATTTGGCTGCGGCTGATGGCCGAACAACGGCTAAAAGAATCCCTCAGTAACGATAATGCCTTTGCTTACCAAAGCCTGATTAACGACAGCATGGTCCAGATCGGCATGATTATGGTCATTCTTCTGTTGATGGCCAATATTTTCATTACATTAAAAAGGCGGGAACGAAAAACAACACAGTCCAGATTGCAGCAGTATGAAGTCAACCAAGCGCAGAATACGTATCTGGCCAATCTTGCCCACGATATCCGTATCCCCATGGAAGCCGTCCAAACCTCTGTACACATGGCTCTGGAAAACTGCACCATCTGCACCGTATGCCCCGAAGAAAACTGCCCCAGCCAGATCCCCGATCGCCTTAATGATTGTCTGGGCAAACTTGATGCACATAACCAGCACCTGATGTCCATGATTGACAATATGCTGCATAATCCTGCCAATGCCCAGCCAGATGCTGCTTGTACGCCAACAAATGCTGATGACGATAACCGCATCCAACTGCATATGGATACCTTCGACTGGCGTCAGATCCTCCAGGAAATAAAAGATCTGTTCGTCGTTCAGATGCAGGAAAAGAACATCTTCTTTGAAGTATATCCGATCAATCTTCCCCATCCCCTCGTCTGTGGAGATGTTCAACGATTGGAACGAATATTGCTCAACCTGATCAGCAATGCCTGGGAATATACGCCCAAAGACGGCGGTGTCATGGTTACGCTATTGGAAACACCTGTTTCACCAGATAAAGCCACCTACGAACTTCACATTCAGGATTCAGGAAGCAATATGCCACCGGCTATAGTCCAACACCTATCCCAGCCCTTCGACCCCGAAATCACCAATCTTGGGGGACTGCACATTACCAAAGGGCTGGTCAACCTTATGGGAGGCACAATGAAAATCAGCACGATTCCCGGCCAAGGAATGGGCAAAGAACTGATTATTCAGCTTCCGCTGACCATTGCTGCTGAAAACAACACTGCAACTATAGCCAGCAAGCAAGAAGGAGAAAAGCTATGAACACGCAAAACTATCTGGAACCGCAGAAAGACGCTAAAGGGCACCTATTCTACCCTTTGAATATTTGGGCGTTATCCTTTGGCTGTGCCGTAGGCTGGGGAGCCTTTATGCTGCCAGGCAATCTGTTTCTTCCCCACGCCGGCCCTGTTGGCAGCATTTTGGCCATTGCCCTGGCAAGCTTATCCATGCTGATTATCGGTGCCAACTTCTGTAAATTGGCACAAAGATATCGGGACAACGGCGGTTTCTTTGCCTATGTCCGGGAAGTCATGGGCTATGACCACGCATTTCTGGCCGCTTGGGCTCTATTCATTGCTTACCTGGCCTGCATCTGGATCAATGCCAGTGCTGTGGTCCTGCTGATTCGGTTCTTTTGCGGCGATATATTGCAGTGGGGCTTCCATTACCAGGTGGCCGGTTTTGACGTTTATGCAGGTGAGATTGCCACTACCTGGTTAGTACTCATCATTTTTGCCTGCTTTTCTGCATATGCAGGCAGAGCCAAGCGGCCCATACATACCCTATTCACCTTGATCTTATTCCTGGGTATCATCCTGCTCTTCTGTGGCGTATTGGCCATGAGCCCCAACCATGCCAGCTTTTACCCCGCCTTTGAACCGAATAACGGCAATACACTATTCCTCCAGGTTTTCAGCATGTTGATGCTGGCTCCCTGGTTATTCTTCGGTTTTGAATCCATTACCCATGGTGGTGAAGAATTCCGCTTCCCCATCCAGCGTACCTTCCCATTGATTGCCGGTTCTGTAGCCGCCATATTTCTGGCCTACTGTCTCCCCATCGCCATTGCTGTGATTGGCAGACCACCTGAATTTGCCACCTGGCACGAATACATGAATGCTTGGCAAACGCTTCAAGGTAACGATGCCTTACCTGTTTTCCATGGAATAAGCAGTCTCTTAGGCTCTAAAGGTTTAGTCCTATTAACCGTTACCGTACTGGCAGGCATTATCACCTGCATCAACGGCTTCTACCGTGGCTGCTCTTTCCTAATTCAATCTCTGGCCAAAGATAATCTGCTGCCCAGCGCATTTGCCAGCAGTGCTGAAGATGGTACTCCACGCAGGGCTATTTTCCTGATTCTGCTGATTTCCCTGCCCATCACCTTCCTGGGACGCACCGCTATCCTCTGGCTGGTCGATGCCATTACCATCAGTGCATCCATCGCCTATGCGTACGTATCACTATGCCGCTATCGGGAGGCCAAGAGCGAAAACCAGTCCTCCGGAAAACTTCTCGGCGGAGCTGGTTTGACCGTCTCCCTGCTATTCTTTTTCTGTCCCATTATTCCCAATCTGCTTCTGGGCAGCGACCTGGATACCGAATCCTATCTGATGCTGGCCATTTGGAGTATCCTCGGGCTGATCTATTACTGGTACCTCTTCAAACATGATCGACAGGAACGTTTTGGCAAATCCTTTTCCCTCTGCACCATACTCCTATTCCTAAATTTCTTTTCCACATCTCTATGGCTTCAGCAGGTTACCATCGAAAAAATTCCTTTAGCCCAGCAAGGTGGTTATGCACCAGTACGCGACATACTCAATCAAAACAGTACGATTCAACTCATTCTCATCCTGCTGATTCTTTTGTTCATGGCCGACATCTTTACCACCATGCGCCGGCGGGAACACGACCTGAGTAAAGATGTATTAGCAGAACAACGCAGCAGCCGGACCCGAGGCGCATTGCTGGCCAACATGACCCACGATATCGGCCTGATGATGAATGCTCTGATGAGTTATGTGAAACTGGCCTCGGACATCGGCCAAGAATATCAGCAGCGCAAGGGAAAATGTCCTCCAGAGAATTTGGCAGGTCTATGGCAAAGCCTCCGCCATGCAGAGTCTATCAGTCATTACTTCCTGCATCTGGTAAGAGAAATGGAACTTGTCGATAAGATTCACACCCGCCAGTTGGAACTATTTCCGGCCCCCACAGATATCCGTTACAGCCTGCAGCAAATAAAAAATATTTTTGTCACGCAGATGCAGGAAAAGAACATTGACTTTATGGTCTACACGGCTCAACTTGAAAATCCCTATGTATACTGCGATAACAATCGCCTGCAACGGATATTGCTGAATCTCATCAACCTGGCCTATGAATTTACTCCGCCGAAAGGCAGCGTAGCCGTTACCCTTGCTCAAAAGGGTTTTGCCTACCATCAAAAGAAACTGGAACAGGATGCCCACAGCTTTTGGCTCTGTGCTGATTATGAACTGCGAATCAAAGACTCTGGTCAGGGAATGCCTCAGGAATTCCTCCAGCGGCTTAACAGCAAAGAAAGGCTCTCACTTTCCCACGATCAAGAACCGGAACAAAGTCTGGCCATCACTCAGCATCTGATTGACCTGTTTCAAGGTTCCCTCTCCGTCACCTCAACACCAACAGAAGGAACCGAAATCGTCATCCAGCTCACGTTGAAACTAGCCAAACAGTCAGCAGTTTCCCTTCATGTGGAACAGGATGTTTTGAACGTAATCTGAAATCACAAAACAAGAAAGGCGTTGGTCGCAACTGCAGCCAACGCCTTTCTTACGAATAAAACTCAAACCTTAAACTCACCTACAGCGGTCTGCAAGCCATGCGCCAACTGGGCCAAAGCTTCGCTGGCGGATGCAATTTCCTCAGCAGCGGCAGATTGTTCTTCCGCGGCAGCGGAAACACTTTCCATATCCGCAGCTACCCGGCGGCTGTTCTCCGAAATCTTGCTGGAGCGGTTGCGTACATTTTCCGTATCACTGGAAACCACATTCAAATCTCCGCTCATGCCATGGGCTTTATCGGCCACAGCATCCGAAGCCTCCAGAATCTTATCAAAAGCAACCTTGAGCTGACTGACCGATTCCGTACCTTCTTTGACAGCGGTATTGCCCTTCTGCATGGAGTTAACGGCCAGGGTAGTATCGTTCTGAATGTCGCTGATAAGCCCGGTAATGCGTTTAGCAGCATTCTGGGATTCCTCTGCCAGTTTCCGGACTTCATCTGCCACTACAGCAAAGCCCCGTCCATGCTCGCCAGCACGAGCAGCCTCAATGGCAGCATTCAATGCCAACAAATTGGTCTGGTCCGCAATCCCCGAAATCGTCTCTACGATTTGCCCAATCTCCTGCGAACGCTGTCCCAGCTTATCCACTGTGGAAGTGGAACTATTGACGATTTCCTCCACACTGACAATCTTCTTCACCGCATCGCCAATGGCCTCGCTGCCATCCTGCGCCTGCTTATGGGATTCCACCACATTGGCCGTCACATCACTGGCTGTCTCATTCAGATTGTGAATGGAATGCATGGTATTATCGATGGATTCCATAGCATCCTCTACATCTTTCTGCTGTTCGATAACAGCACCAGCGGAACTGGTCACACGCTGGGCTACCTGCTCAGAAGCCAATGCAGACTGATGGGCTGTCGCGGTCAGTTCCTGAGAAGAAGCTGCCAGTTGTTCGGTAGAACTGATGACCTTCTTGATGAGGTTATTTACAGTAACGCGCATATCTCTAACCGCTACTTCCATACGGCCAAATTCATCCCCCCGCTCTATGGCTCCAATAAGACCGCCCGTGCGGAAATCCCCTTGGGAAAGCTTCTCACAGACCCGGATAACCAGTTGCAGCGGACCGGTAATCTGCCTGGTGATGAACATGATAAACAAACTCAAACAGATAATAATCGCCACACAAGCCACCGTCATCTTGAGGATGGCCCCGTTCATATCCTCTTCACTGCTTTGTACGGCGGCTTCTGCATCCTTCAAATTGCGCTGCTGTACCTCTCCCAACGCATTACCCATATCCACGGAAACTGGCATTACCTGCGTTTCATAATACTCCATAGCTGCATGACGGCTATCGGCATCAGTAACCATCATATCCATCATCTTTGCACTGTTGACTTTGAACTGATCAAAATCCCGGCGTACTGCAGCCGCCAGTGCTGCCTTATTGGGTTCGTTAGCATTCAAGGCTTCATACTTCTGCATATATTCTTCTGCTTCGGCAATATTTTCCCTATATTTGGTCACGCGTTCTTGCCGTTTGCTGGTATCTTCCGTATAAGGCTGCAGAGAAGCCTGTATCTGGGCCAAGCGGGTATCATGCCGCACCCGGGCACAATAGAATACACTCATCGTATGTTCTTTATAGAGAACATCCATATCTTCCTTGGCTGTTTTTAACGATACATAACCCAATAACCCTACAATTACGGTGGCAATAAAAGCCAAAACGCCAATCAAGGCCAGTTTCTGTGCCACTTTTATATGTTTGATAAAATTCATGATCCCTCTCTCCTCCCTATTTTCATAATGCCCATCGACCCAATCGTAAACTTTCCTACCGCCTCCTGCGTCATCTCCCAGGAACAAGTTTTCTCAATGCCCACTCTTGCTCCATCACGCTTCCTTTATACCGAATGCCCTTCCATGAAGTTTTATTTCTACACGAACTTAAGAAATCCTTTTACTTATAGAAAAATTCGAATAACAATTAATAGCAATAAAAAACCTCTCCCCCAAGGGAGAGGCATTGTCTGCGATTAATCTCTTACTGTCCGGATTCAATCAGGCCATAGTTGCCATCAGTGCGTTTGTACACTACCTGAACATCCTCTGTCTCAGCATTGCGGAAGACAAAGAAATTATGATTCAGGAGATTCATCTGCATAATGGCCTCCTGTACATCCATGGGTTTTACCACAAAACGCTTGGTCTTTACAACCTGATATTCCTCATCATCTGCAAGACCTTCCACCGGAGGTGTCTTGAGGGCTTCTGCCTTGAAACCGCCTCCCCGGAAACGGCGAGCCAGTTTCGTCTTCTGTTTATGAATCTGGCGCTCCAATTTTTCCACCACTAAGTCAATTGACGTGTACATATCCATCGTGGCCTCTTCGCCGCGAAGCAAAATACCATTTTGCACAGGAACGGTAACCTCGACGATGTGACGTCCCTTCGATACGGTCAACAGAACCGTAATCTCACCGACTTTTTCAAAGTACTTGGTGACTTTACCTACGCGCTTCTCCACATATTCGCGCAGGGAAGGAGTAATCTCGATGTTCTTTCCTCTAACAGTGAATGTTGCCATATGACACATCCCCTTTCTTATTGCCGCAAGACTTTGCTTGCAGATTATAGCAACTCTGTGGGTTTATATTTTTAGTATTCGCCGCCTGTATGTAAAACCCTTCTTTTCTAGACAAAGAAAATAAAAAGCCCCTCCCCTTATGGGGAGAGACTCGATGCACGATATAAAAAAATTATGCCGTTTTGCTGACATTGGAAGCCTGGGGCCCACGGGCACCTTCCACAATGTCAAATTCAACTTCCTGACCCTCGTTCAGCGTCTTGAAGCCTTCATCATTGATAGCGGAAAAATGTACGAATACATCGTCCCCATCCTCGCGGGCAATGAAGCCATAACCTTTTTCAGCGCTGAACCATTTAACTTTACCGACCATTGAGATTCCTCCTGTTGCTAAAAACCTGCTGCCTATAATTCTCTGGCAACCCAAATACAATTATAATTGTTAGTTATTGAATTGTCAATCTTTTCTTATATGTGTATACAGTTATATTTTTTTTATAGCACTTTGGAGAGGAAATTCTGCGTACGTTCCTGCTGAGGATGTTCAAATAATTCCGCCGGTGTACCCTGCTCCAGGATACCACCACCATCAATGAAGAGCACCCGATCGGCCACTTCCCGGGCAAAACCCATTTCATGGGTCACAATGGCCATAGTCATGCCCTCCTTGGCCAAACTCCGCATAACGTCTAGTACTTCCCCCACCATTTCCGGGTCCAGCGCCGAAGTAGGTTCATCAAAAAGCATGACTTTGGGCTCCATGGCCAACGCCCTAGCAATGGCTACCCGCTGCTGCTGCCCACCGGAAAGCTGGCTGGGATAATTGTCCGCCTTATCGGCAAGCCCCACCCGGGCTAAAAGCTCTTCTGCCTTCGCTTTTGCTGCCTCCCGGCTAAGCTTTTTCACCTTAATCGGTGCCAGCATAATATTCTCCAGGGCCGTCATATGGGGAAATAAATTGAACCGCTGGAAAACCATGCCGACTTCTTCCCGGACCTTGTTAATGTTCGCCTCCCCATCCAGCGGTGTTCCAGCCACGATGACCTTCCCGCTGGTGGGCTCTTCCAGGTAGTTCATGCAACGCAGCAGAGTGCTTTTTCCCGAACCAGACGGACCAATTAGGGCCACTACCTCCTGTGGTTTGATATGGAGATTGACCCCCTTGAGGACTTCCACCGTCCCAAAGGCCTTATGTAAATTTTCAATGACGATCATCTTTTGCAAACCTCCACTCCAAGAATGCCACAAAGCGGGATATAGTCAGCGTCATAATCAGGTAAATAATCGCCACACAGGTCCAGATTTCCACCGACGCATAGGTCTTGGCAATAATCAGCTGCCCCCGGCGGGTAAGTTCCTCAAAACCGATAACCGAAACCAAAGAGGAATCCTTCAGGAGCGCGATAAATTCGTTGCCCAGCTGAGGAATAACCCGCTTGAAGGCCTGAGGCACCACAATGTAGCGCATGGTCTGTACCCAGGTCATGCCCAGGGAACGTCCTGCCTCCATCTGTCCCTTATCAATGGATTGAATACCGGAACGAAAGATTTCCGCCACATAAGCACCGGAATTCAAGCCACAAGCGCTGATAGCCGCTACATAAGGATCGCTTCTTTGCCCTGTCAGCAGGGGCAGGGCAAAGTAAACCAGGAATATTTGAATGAGTAGCGGAGTTCCGCGAAAAAAATCAACATACACCGCTGCCAACCAGCGAAAGATCTTTATACGACCAATACGGGCAATGCCCATAAAGAGTCCGATAAGTATCCCCAGTGCCACCGACAACGCCGTTATCTTGATGGTAATCCCTGCTCCTAACAGGAGCAGCGGAAAGGACTGAACAACCAAATCAAAATTAAAATCCATACCCTTCACCTTACTTATATTTATTCATAAAACATGTATAATTATAGAACAATAAATTTTAGGTGTCAATATGTAAATGACCTTCCCCATAGGGAAGGTCATAGGTTTTATTTTTTCTCACCGAACCACTTGGCGAAAATCTTATCGTATTCGCCATTGTCCTTAAGCTTTTTAAGGGCTGCATTGACTTCCTTCTGCAACTCCTCATCATTCTTATTGATGGCAATACCATAATCCTCTGCTGTAAGTCTCTCTTCCAGTACCTTCACCCCTTGAGCAGCATTCTTGGTGATGAAGTAATCATTTACCGGACGATCATTAACCACGGCATCTACGCCCTTAGCCTTGAGTTCCATAAAGCAATCTGCCGGAGTATTGAGTTCCTTGACTTCTACTCCTTCAATCTTCTTAACCTCAGCAGCACTGGTGGTGCCAATCTGTACAGCCACTTTCTTGCCCTTGAGATCCGCAAACTTCTTGATGCTCTGCTCATCTTCCCGAACCACCATGGTCAGACCAGACTGATAATACGAGTCCGAGAAGCGAACATTTTGTTTACGTTCATCATTGATGGTCATTCCGGAAATAATGACATCAATGCTCTTGCCCTGCAATGCGGGAATCAAACCATCAAAACCCAGATTCTGGATTTCCACCTCACGGCCCATTTCCTTGCCAATGGCACGGATCAGGTCCATATCAAATCCCTGATATTCCTTCTGCCCTTCATCCTGGAATTCAAAAGGTGGAAAATCGATGGATGCGCCCACTTTCAAAACCTTCGCCTGCTTATCCCCTGCCGGCGCTGCTGCATTATCCCCACCACAGCCGGCCAGCGCAAACACGGCAAACGCACTTGCTGCCACTAACGACAAAACCTTTTTGATGTTCATAGAAAAACCCCACTCTCATTTTATTTTACAGTGTAACAAAAAGGAGTTTGAGCGTTTCGCTCAAACTCCACTCGTCACGCACAATGTAAGTATAGCACACTACAGAAAAACTGCAAGTCCTAATGATTACATTGCTTCGCCTCTTTTTTTGTTAAAGCAGTCACGACAATAAACCGGACGATCGTTCTTCGGTTCAAACGGAACTTCCGTTTCTTTGCCACATTCAGCGCAAACAACCTTGAACATCTGACGGGCTTCACCACCATCACGGCTGCGACGGCGCTTGTCACGGCAGTCACGGCAGCGTGCTGGCTCATTCTCGAATCCCTTCTCAGCGTAGAATTCCTGCTCACCAGCGGTGAAGGTAAATTCTTTCCCACATTCTTTGCATACCAGTGTTTTGTCTTCAAAAGCCATACGATAATCCCCTTACCTAAAAAAGAAATAATATTTAGATGTTCCCTGTATCCCTGAGTCCCCTAGATTTTCCTTAGATTACGCCGAGAAAAAGAACGTCCATACTTAGTATTATATATTGTCTGCTTTGAAAATGCAAGTTTTTTTTATATTGTGCAAAAATTTCGCCATATCTTGCAATATCCACTTTCCAGTTCCTGCATATAGATTTTGACATCCATCAACGGCGATTGTAAAAGATTCGCCCGCAGCCCAGAATGATACGCCCCAATCAATTCCGGACTGTTGCCCAGCTGTACCGCCCGCCGTACATAATTGATGTCATTTTCCACGACCAGCTCCTTGACCCCGGCATTCACCAGAATAGATGCCCCAAAGCGGGAACCATGCCGTCGGCCCCGAATGCTCACTACCGGTACGCCCATAAACAAGGCTTCGCAGGTGGTCAAACCGCCATTGTAAGGCATGGTATCCAAAGCGATATCGATATCCCGATATTGTTCCATATAGTCAGGACTATAGGGGCGCATCTCTACCTTAGACAAATCAAAATTCAATCGCTTCAATCGTTCCCGCAAGATGGCCTTGCCCGAGTCAATACTGCAAATCTTCCCCTTGAGTACCAACTTGGAACTGCGCACCTGATCAAGGATTCCCCGCCAAAGAAGCAATGTTTCATCCGTCACCTTGGCCAGATTGTTGAAGGAGCCAAAAGTGACAAAACCATTTTTAAGGCAAGGCGCCTCCGTCCCTGCAGAAGGGATTTCCCGAACCGCTCCGGGCATATAACAAAGATGAGAGTGGGGCAGCCGCAGGATTTTTTCCGTAAAGCCCTGAGCTGCCATATCTCCTGTTGGCAGGCACACCTCATCCGACAGGAAGTAATCCACCGTGGAAAGCCCTGTCGTATTCATATAACCAATCCCTGCCACCTGCACAGGAGCTGGCCGCAGGGCCATGATGGGCAAACAGTTGTTATTGCTATGACCGGACAAATCCACCAAAATATCAATCTGATCTTCCGCAATCAACCGCGCCGCTGTCCGGGGACTGCGTCCTCGCAAATCCCGCCAGGTAACTGGCGAAGCCATCAATCTCTTGGTAACACCATCCCGTGGTCCCGTAGAATATGCATAGACACTAAAACGTCTGCCATCAAAATGCTTCAATAGCGGTGCAACAAAATTGGACACCGCATGCTGGCGGAAATCCGGTGAAATATATCCGATACGCAGTTTCTTTTCGGGAAGTTTCTGTACATTTTCATGGAGATAGGGTGTAGCAGCCAGCAGCGGGCCATACTTTGCAGCCAGTGCCTTGCCTTCCAAAGCCCCCAGTTCCCGATAGTTGCGCATAAAGAGAAACTTGCTGTATGAAGCGGCCTTTTCCTCATCTGTAGCTGCATTCTTGCTATAGGCCAGCAAAAGAGCTGCTGCCCTGTCAGGCTGGGCTCCTAAATAATAGGCATCCGCCAGCCAGCCCCTTGCCTTCTGCAAAAGATACAGGACAATCTTATAATAGGGTTCATCCGGAGTCAGCGCCCAAAGTTTGCGCTCCAGCTCATCAATCAGCTTATTCAGTTCCAAAATTTCTGCTTCCAGACGAAACTCCACCGCAGCCAAGCCAGCCGCCACCAAGCGTCCCCGCAAATGCTGTGGCTTTTTGCGCAGGATTTCATCCAGTAAGGCATGGGCTTCCTCATGGTCTCCGGTATAGAGAGCTGCTTCTGCCATCACCGCTGCTCCATCCATGCTTTCCGCATCAATATTCCAAAGTTCCCGCGCACAGGCCCGCATGCCCTTCGGATCACCATCACTAGCAAACTTATCAGCCAGATTAAGCCAATTTAACGTATCATGCTCCATAAACAGACTAACTCCCAAGTTTTATGATTTCACAAAAACTGATATTTATATATTTCTACATACCTGCCCGCTTATCCTTTATCGGTCTGCAAAAGCCCTGCCAAGACATCGGGAGCAGCCGTGTAATGATTGAGCCGTGAGGCCAGCCAGCCAGCCGTTTCCCGGACAGCTTGCAATACATCCACCTGCTTATCCAACAAACTCAGCAAAAGCAGGAATTGCCATATTTCCCATTGTACGGCAAAGTACAGACCATTATAAGCAAAAGTCCCCAGGACAGCACAGGGATAAAGTTCCTTAAACCACTCGTTGACCAGATAGTTCTCCAACATCATCCCATAGGGATGCCAAATCTCTTTTTTCAGCAAAGCAGTCGCTTCAGCGCCAGGCATAAAACCCTTCTGTTCCCATGCGGCTGCTGCAGAAAGATAGCTGGCGGTACTATCCGTATGGTCTTCAATGCCCTCCACAAAGGCACGGAAAAATGAGGCCTGTTTTGCCGGCGGCCATGGCTGCCAGATCTCCTTCTCCGCATCCCGGCCCCAGGGCATAGCTTCATCTGCCTCTGCCAACTCCGCTAATAGTTGCTGCAACCGCTCTGGCAAGGAAAGATTACGATTCTGCAGAATCGCTATTCCCCGCCCTTGCCAGGTAAAAAAATCCAGCTGCTCCAACACATCCGCATCACCAGCTGCCTGAAAGTATTTCATCCGCGTAGATTTCATCGGTTTATGCACGAATCTTAACGGCTTCTCGTTCTGCAAAATCAAATCTGCCGCCACCGGACAAGTCACACATAGAGCCCGCTCCACAACACACTGGGGAAAAAGCCGGGTCTTACGCGGATACTCTGCGCAAACATCCGTAAGCATTTCCGCCCCATATTTCTTTTGCAAGCTACAAAGGCCATCTTCCCTTAAGAAAACGCAATGATCATGATCATGACGAAAACCAAAGCCCTCAGCTTCCGGAAGATATACCAAACCTGCCCGTAATCGTTCTCCCTCCACTCCGGTCACTTTACGATAGCGGGTTAAGGCAGCTTCATCCAAAATCTGCTGCCAGCCATAGCAGCAAAGCGAACCACCACACTTGCTGCCATCACAGAAAAAATCTTTCACATAATCCGGCTCAATACACGTAAACTCTGTCGGTTTCATCCTCATACCTCCGGATGCAGCTCACGGCCATATTCCCGAATAAAGGCTTTCTGATATCCTTTATATTCATAAGCCAACGGTTTTTCTTTCGGACAATGAATGCACCAGAAATCCTTCTCCTGATTGGGCACCACCACCTTATAACCTGCCCGCTGCATTTCCTTGCAGAGAGAAGTGTCGTAAAGATGCCAGCCCGTAAAGATATCCTCCCGCCACATTACATCATACTGGGTGGCAATAAAGAGACCATCCACGGCTTCCACTTCCTGATAAGCCCCTTCCGGCTCCCTGCAATGGGAATCCACTACACTTTCCGGTTCACAGGCATGCAGCACGCGGCCATAGGTACGCAGTCCGTCCCACCACACCCCGCTAAGGGGCAGGCTTCGGCAACCGATTACGCCTACAGCGCCAATGGAATTATCGGCAAAAATATGCAATAAATCACCAATAAGATTTTTATTGACCACCAGGGTATCCTGATGAAGATATACTTTGTATTTCGCTTTGGTCTGCCGCATTCCCTGATTATAACCTGCACACATGGATGCAGCTCCGCTTATGGGAATATACTCAACCGCTATACCTTCCGGTATATGCAGACTTTCCAGGTACAAGCGGCACTCGCTATACCAGTCCTCACTGTTGACGCAGGTGATAAAGGCAATCTTTTGTTCGTCCAGTCTATTATCCATTTTGTTTTCCCTGCCATTCCTGTCTAAGTTCCTGCAAATAAGCAGCCTCTTCCTCACTGGTTACATTGTGCAAGGCCCCCTGCAGCATCTGCCCAACCTCCGCCAGTTCTGCCAAAGAATGGGCCATCAACTGCCGATAAAAATTTACAGGATGGAATACCGCCTGCTTGATAAAGGCTGCTGTATAATCGGCAAAGAAGCCTTTTTCCCGATAAAGCTTCCAAAACTCCCGGCAGTTTTTATCCGCCTCTACATCATATTCGATGCGATGCAAATAGATGGATAACTGCCGCCGTTCCTCCTTGGTATACATGGATTTCAACAGGGCCATTTCCGGCATGGACCGATCAGCCCGCACCAAATAAAATTCCACGTTGATATCATCGTCATCATTACAAAACCCTGCAGCCAGCAACCGTTGCAGTGTTTTTTCCTCCGCTGCCCGTTTCTGAGGTTCCATAAAGACCATCTTATAGTAAGATGCATAGAGCAAGCGTTCAAATTCCTGCCGGGCAAACAGCCGGGCCACCACATTATAATAGTGCCCCGCCAATAAGTCCTGCAACTGCGTCCAATGCCGGATATTACGGAAGCTGGTCAGGAAGCTCCCCGTCTCCTTCAGATAACGGGAAAAACCCGCTGCAATATCCTGGGGATGTCCAGCCTGTTCCAGGGTTAAATCCGAGATGATGTAATCAAACATTTCGCGATCATAAGGTAAAGGCTCCGCCAGATAGTTTACTTCGCTGAATTCTATAGACAATCCTGCATAGTCCAGCATGGCATCCCGGTCTGCCGTTACCGCATAGAGTTTAGCAGCCGGAAACATCTGCCGCAGCTTAGGCAGATAGGACAGGCTTTCCACCACCAGGATATGCAAAGGCAATTCTCCAGGCTGTAAAAATTTCAACAATTCTGGTTTGATTTTCTCTGGCAATGGATTGACCTCCCTTACTGCATCTTCTGCTGCAATACTTCCCTGGCCATGTTCAGCTGTTTATCCTCGGTATCCTCTGCTGTAAGGTTCACGATGATATCCGGCTCAATGCCAATGCCATCGATACATCTGCCACCAGGGGTATAATATTTAGCAATGGTTAGCTTCAGGCCATCATCATGGAACAAAGGAACCACAACCTGCACAGAACCTTTACCATAGGATTTCATGCCTACAATGGTAGCTGCATCCCGGTCCTGTAATGCGCCAGCCAGAATTTCCGATGCACTGGCGCTATTTCCATCAATCAGCACAACGATAGGCGGGGTACTTTCCTCCAGGCTGGAATCGTAACTTTCCTGGCTGCCATCCCGCTGTACCACGGATACGATATTTCCTTTTGGTACCAGCATGTCAGCCACTTCCACACAGCTGGTAATCAGACCGCCGGGGTTCTGCCGCAGGTCCACAATCAGTCCTGCCATCCCGGCCTCCTTGAGCCGGTTGTACTCTTCCTTAAACTCTTCACCGGTATTTTCCCCAAACGATGCAATGCGGATATACCCCATATTGCTATCATCCAGCATTTTCCCTCTGGCCGACCGAACCTTGATCATATCCCGCTGAAGAGAATATTCCTTATCCTCTTCGCCAGTCCGGTGAATCATGAGCTTTACTTCTGTCCCCGCTTCACCGCGGATATGCAAAGCCACTTCCTCTGGCTGATATTCAGACACAGGCGTACCGTCTACAGCCAAGATCTCATCACCGACTTTAAGACCGGCCCTTTCACCTGGCGTATCCTCCAACACCGACATAATCGTAACCTTATCGTCCTTGAAGCCCATGGTAACCCCAATACCGCCAAAAGCACCTGCCGTATGTTCTTTCAAGGATTTATACATGGAACTCTTCATATAGATAGAATGAGGGTCACCCAAAGATTTGACCATCCCATCAATGGCCCCGTCCATAAGGCTGCTGCTGTCCACATCCGTCACATAACGGGTTTCAATCATGCGCTTAACACCGAAAAAACGCAACAGATCCGTTGTTTTTTCACCATCGAGCCCCATTATCTTCATCAGCCCCATAATGGTCAGGGCACTGGAAATCAATGCCGTCACCAGAATAAGCAGGGCTATCTTTTTCTTACTCAATCCTGTTCACCTTCTCGCCAAGCGATTATCGTTACAAAAATCCATGAGGACTCACCGGAGAACCATTTTGTCGTACTTCGAAATGACAATGGGGTCCTGTACTGTTGCCGGTAGACCCACAATAAGCAATGGTTTCCCCCTGGCTCACCTGTTGTCCCACAGAAGCCGCCAAAGACTGGTTATGTCCGTAAAGCGTCGTTATACCACCACCGTGATTGATGATAATCGTATTGCCATAACCGGAAATCCAGCCCGCATATTCCACAGTTCCAGAAGCCGCTGCCGAAATAGGCGTACCATAATCGGCGCCAATATCAATGCCGCTATGAAATTTTTGCGTCCCCGTAATCGGGTGGGTACGCCAGCCAAACTCCGAAGTAATGGTGCCGCCCACTGGCCAAATCATGGAGCCATTCCCCCCCGATACAGCCCCGGCAGGCATATTGGCCATGCTGCTGCGCCGCAGCATTTCTTCAATCTGTTTGGAGGCGGCCATCATCTCATCATATTGACGGTCCACAGTGGCCTTGTCGCTCTTCATCTGGTCGATGATGGCCTTGCGCTTCCTGACCTTTTCTTCCATGACCTCCCGAGCCTGACGGGCCTTCAGCTCCTGTTCTGCCCGAACCTCCCTGTCCTTTTCCAGACTTTTCTGGGTTTCTTCGATTTCCGCCTTTTCTTCCAGCACCAAATGAACCAAATCATAATCCTGCTTGATGACCTTTTTCAATAGGTCCATACGGGTCATCAAATCCGAAAAATCCTTCGCGCCAAAGAGCACATCCAAATAGGAAATCTGCCCATTTACATAGATGTCCCGGACACGTTTTCCAAGCTTCGTACTCTTTTTTTCATAATCGGACTCCACCTCTTTGAGCCGGTTTTCATTCTTGTCCATCCGCTCCAAGGTTTCATCCAATGCCGCCCGCAGGGCCTTATGTTCCGCAATAGCTTCATCTGCCTCTGCATCCACCAGCCTTTTTTCCTCCGACAAGGAGTCGATTTTCGACTGCAGGGCATTACTCTTATCCTTCAACTCCTCCGCCTGCTTATCGTAGCTGGCCTTATCATCTTCCAAGGATGCGTAAGCTGTAGAAGCGGTCAATACCACCGACAACGCAGAGGACGTTATTGTCTGCCATTTCTTCATCATCATTAAACCTCTAGGAAGCGTTTCAACGAAAAAGCCGAGCCGATAGCTCCAATCAGCATTCCGGAGAAAATGATGGCCACCGTTACATAATTCATGAAGGGATACTGGGGCAGCAGCGGGAAAAATGCCAAAGTATTGTAGATTTTTGCTGCCATGGCCGCATAGAAGCTGCGCAGGGCCAGAGCCGATATGATGCCGCCAATACACCCCAGAACAATTCCCTCCATGAGAAAAGGCCAGCGAATAAACCAGTCCGTGGCCCCCACATATTTCATGATGGCGATTTCCTTGCGCCGGGCAAAAACCGTAAGCCGGATGGTATTGGAAATAATGAAAATGGTAGCACCTGCCAAAAGCAGCATCAGCACCAGACCAAAGACGCGCATGAGACGGGTGATGTCAAAAAGATGCTCCACCACATCCTGACCATACTTGGCAGACTCTACGCCGTCCATGCGCTCAATGGCTTTCGCTGCAGTTTCCACCATTTCCGGCGTTTTCACCGTCACCTCGAAGGCATCGGGCAGAGGATTTTTATCGCCCAAAGCATCCAACAGATACTTCTGATCGCCCAAGCGCTCAGCCAGCCGTTCCTTGGCTTCATCCTTATCGACAAACTTCACCTTATCGATGCCCTGCATCTTTTCTATATCGCTTTGCAGGCCAATACGCTCGCTCTTCGTCACTTCATCCTGCAGATAGACACTGATCTGTACCTGCGATTCCAACATCGATGCCATACGATTCATGTTCAGCACCAGAATCAGGAATACCCCCAGTACAAAAAGGGATACAGCCACTGTACCAATAGAGGCAAAAGACATCCAATTGTTGCGCCGCAGGGAATGGAATACCTCCTGGATAAAATATTCACCCGTTCTAAGCTTCATATCCATACCCTCCCCGCTGCTGATCACGGACAATACGTCCATCTTCAATGGCAATAACCCGCCGCTTCATGGTATCCACGATATTCCGGTCATGGGTAGCCATCACGATTGTCGTCCCAGCTTTATTGATGCGTCGGAATATGTCCATGATATCCCAGCTGGTTTCCGGATCCAAATTCCCCGTCGGTTCGTCCGCGATAACGATGGAAGGATTGTTGACAATGGCCCGGGCAATGGCCACACGCTGCTGTTCTCCGCCAGAAAGCTGCGACGGGAAACTGCGGTATTTATCCCGCAGGCCTACCACATCCAGCACAGAATTCACACTGCGCTGCATGGTACGGCGAGGTGCCTCTATAACCTGCATGGCAAAAGCCACATTTTCAAAGACCGTCTTATCCGGAAGCAAGCGATAATCCTGAAAGATAACGCCCAATTCACGACGAAGATAAGGAACCTCTGAACGTTCCATCTCCACCACATCATGACCGTTGACCAAAAGCTTGCCCTCCGTAGGCAATTCCTCCCGGAACAGCATCTTGATGAAAGTGGACTTACCAGCCCCGCTGGGACCAACCACAAACACAAACTCGCCCTTTTTTATATCCACGTTGACATGGCTTAAAGCCACAACACCGGTGTCATAGGTCTTGCTGACCTCCCGCATCTGTATCATTCGGAATATTCCTCCTGCAATAAAATAAACTAACTTTTATTTTACCATAAAATGATAAAACAAGGCAAAAATCCTTTACCATCAGACCATAAAAAAAACCGAGGCATTGCCTCAGGCTTTTTTCCTCACCGCAAAGGATGAATCGGCAACGACTTTTAACTCCTGCTTGCGCTTGTACATCGCTTCATCAGCTCTGTCAAAAAGCCGTTTATAACTAAGATCCTGCTGCGGGACATATTCTGCCATACCGATGGCTACAATCACCGAACCATTCTGACGGTTCTGTTCAATCTCATGATTGAATGATTCCAACAGCATATTCCTGTTTCCATAATCTTCCCCTTCCAGGATTGCCACAAATTCATCACCGCCTATGCGGTATACCGGACTTCGCTTGAAGGTATTGCAAATCAAGCGGCAGGCCTTCCGAATGAACTCATCCCCCACATCATGCCCCAGCGTATCATTGATGATCTTCAGATTATTGATATCCATGACCACAACAGCAAAATCATCTCGTATCCCCTTAAGAATCTGCCCATCCAGAATATCCTTTTTTTCCACATAAGCCAGTCGGCTCTTGACGCCCGTAAGAGAGTCTTTATAGGCATTGTCTTTGGCTTTCTGTAATTCCTGCAGCTGATTTTTTTCCCGGTCCAATGCCACCTGCAAGTCCCGACGTAATTCCTCCCGCTCATTTTCGATGACAAAGGTACGCAAAAGACAGCACCCCAACATATAACTTATAGCATAGAGGGGATATGTAGACAAAGATATCTGCACCGCAATAAAAAACATCATAATGAGACCAGACAGGCCAATAGCCAGACGCCGTTTCCTCTGCCGCTCACTGATATAGGCTGTAAATAGAAGCATATACGAAGATGCCAGCAGTAAAAGTAATACCTGATAGACGAACATGGCATCCCGCAGAATACCGCAATAATAAACACCATCCACAAACCAAAACATCAACGGGCGCCAGCGGTTCAGCGGAGTAATGACCAGCGCCGTGACAAACAGGATCCACCCTGCATAGATCAAAAGCTGGCCAAAGGAATTATCAATCCGCGAATAGGCGACAATGTAACGGATCCATAGCAAAATTCCCAATGCCATGACCACAAAATATATTTCTGTATCCACATATAGCCAATCGATATTGCCTATCCCATATAACCAGGCCCATATCGCATCCACCACATAATAAGTGGCCACAGCATATAAGAAAAAACGATATCGCTTTTGTATAGAGCGCTCCTCTGTCTCTGTTTTCTTTCCCAGAACATCGTGATTTGTAATCAATAGCACCAGCAACGCTAAAAAATCAACCAAACAGTAATAATTCATATTTTAGCCAGCCTCCTTACCCAGTCCCTTCGGTACAGTGCCCAGCCATTCCTATTGTGCACCTGGCTACAATCCAATCATCAGCATATGTTCACAAAACAAAGTTGGTAAATGCCGTTACAGCAAAAGATAAAACTTTATCTTTTATTATTCGCACCACAGGAAGAAAAAACCTGCCACAAGCCTGGAATTTTTTACGCTCTCCTATAAAGACCTTCACCTCGCCAAATAAGCACCCCTAACGAAAGCAATCCTCTCGCGCAGAGTTCCGTACACATGGCAGCCCATACACCGGGAAGCCCATAATCGACTGCCAGATAAGTGGCCAGCGGTATACGAATTCCCCACATGGCCACCAGATTCAAAATGGTGGGCATTTTTGTTTCCCCAGCTCCCCGGAAAATACTGGTAACAATGATGCCAGCTGCAAAGAGCGGTTCTGCCCAAGCTTCGATGCGCAGAATTTCCGTACCTGCAGCAATCACAGCGCCATCCTGTGACAGCAGGGCCATCATCCCTGGGGCACAGATATACATAACGATCCCCATCACCAGCATAACCAGCATGCCCAAGCCAGCACTAACATAGCCGAAGCGTTGTGCCAGCTTGCTGCGCCCCGCACCTACACTCTGCCCCACCAATGTTTGCGCAGCTGTAGACACACCTATCCCCGGCATATAGCAAAGGCTTTCCGCTGTAATCGCAAAGGAATTTGCCGCCAAGGCCACGGTGCCCAAGGGGGCTACAATACAGGTAAAGGCCACATAGGCACTGCCCATAACCACCTGCTCCAGTGCCATGGGCACCCCCAGACGCGTCGCCTCCTGCAATTCTCCCTGCCAGGAAAGCAGCTGTTCCTGTCGATAATGAAGCTGACGGGATTTTTTCAAAAGCACATAGAGCATTGCCACCATACAGCAGACTTCTGCCAGTACCGTCCCCAATGCAACGCCAGCCACCCCAAGGTTTCCGCCGGGAATCCAAATCAGCCATCCCCAAAGTTCCACATTCCGAGAGGGAAAAATCAACAGGGCATTGAACACCACATCCAAAATACACATACTGACGCTTAACAGGCTGGGAATCTTCATATTGCCACTGGCCTGCAGCATAGACGCAGCAGCAAAGTTCACGGCTAAAAAAGGCAGCCCTAAGGCATATATGTAAAGATATGTTGAAGCACCTTCGGCAATATCAGTTGTACCGCCCAGATAATAAGGCATCTGCCCGCTCAGTGCGGCACAACTTCCACCTAAGACAAAACTGAAGATTACCACCGCCCATAAGCCATGGCGTACCAGACTGCGAGCCTTAAGTTCCTCTCCGGCACCAATGGCCTGAGCCAGCTGAATGGTATACCCCATAGAC
The DNA here is from genome assembly GCF_024699275.1 of Selenomonas sp. The sequence continues at coordinate 35,620 of NZ_JAILPX010000020.1, read as the reverse complement.
ATGGCAAAGGCCACGCCACCAATCAGCCAGGCGGTAGAGTTGACCAAGCCAATCGAAGCCGCTGCGCCAGCGCCAATCATCCCCACCATGGAGGCATCAATATATTGCATCATCACCGTGGTGATTTTTGCCATAATAGCAGGCACACTAAGCTGCCAGGTCAATAACAACAGTTCCCGCAAAGAAAAAGGCTCTCCCTTAGAGATACGCCCCAAAAGATTTTTTCGCATACAAAATACTCCCTCAAGAAAAAATCCATCCTCCTAAAAGACAGAAGACAGATATCCTGCTATTGTAACGAAATCCGGCCCATAATGCAAGGCAATCTGTCCCCCTTCATCCCTGATTATATATGGTAATAATATTTCCTTTTCCGCCATTTTTACGAAAATTTATGTTATAATGTGAAATGGAAGTTTTTTTACTGTAGTTATGACTTCATTTGAGATGGGAGGAATAACTGCTGCAGGCTGAAATGCAGCGGTGTAGATTATGGTCAAAAACAAACAACTGGGCTTAATCGCCAAAGATGAATGGCTTGCCCCCTATGAAGAAGCTATTCGTGGCCGCCACGAACATGCAGTATGGAAAATCAAGCAACTCACCCAAAACGGCAAACGGACATTAGCCGATTTTGCCACCGGACATCTCTATTATGGCCTGCATAAGCATGGCCGGGGCTGGGTTTTCCGGGAATGGGCTCCCAATGCCCTGGACATCTATTTGATTGGGGATTTCAGCGATTGGCAGGAAAAAGAAGAATTCCGCTGTCATCATATCCCCGGTACCGGAGATTGGGAATTGGAAATTCCCGCCGGCAGGATTAAGCACAAGGACTTATACAAGATGAAAGTCCACTGGAGGGGCGGCGAAGGCGAACGCATTCCTGCCTGGGCTACCCGGGTGGTACAGGATGAAAACACCAAGATTTTCTCCGCTCAGGTATGGAATCCCCGCAAGCATCATACCTGGCATGATGCCAAGTTCAAGCCCACCACCTCGCCTTTGCTCATCTACGAATGTCATGTAGGCATGGCGCAAGATGCAGAAAAGGTAGGTACTTATAAAGAATTTACCAACAACATTTTACCCCGGGTGAAAAAAGATGGTTACAACTGTATCCAGATTATGGCCATCCAGGAACACCCCTATTATGGCAGTTTCGGCTACCATGTAAGTTCCTTCTTTGCGCCCAGCAGCCGTTGCGGCACGCCAGAAGAACTCAAGGAACTCATTGACACGGCCCATAAGATGGGAATCACCGTCATCATGGATATCGTCCATAGCCATGCGGTAAAGAACGAAGTGGAAGGCCTCGGCAATCTCTGTGGTGACCCCAATCAGTTCTTCTATCCCGGTGACCGTCATGAACACCCCGCTTGGGACAGCCTTTGCTTCGACTATGGCAAGGATGATGTCATACACTTCCTGCTGTCCAACTGCAAATACTGGCTGGAGGAATTCCATTTCGACGGATTCCGCTTTGACGGCATCACCTCCATGCTCTATTACAGCCATGGCCTGGGCGAAACCTTTATGAACTATGGTGATTATTTCAACGGTCACCAGGACGACAACGCCATCTGCTATCTGACCTTAGCCAACAAACTCATTCACGAGATCAATCCCCATGCCATCACCATTGCGGAAGATGTCAGCGGCATGCCGGGACTGGCGGCAAAGTTTGAGGATGGCGGTTACGGTTTTGATTACCGTCTGGCCATGAACATACCGGATTATTGGATTAAGACCATCAAAGAACAAAAGGATGAAGATTGGAAACCCTCCAGCATCTTCTGGGAAATGACCAACCGCCGTTCCGATGAAAAAACCATCTCCTATGCCGAAAGTCATGACCAGGCCTTAGTAGGCGATAAGACCATCATCTTCCGCCTCATCGATGCGGATATGTACTGGCACTTCTCCAAGGATAACCGCAACGGCATGGTGGATCGGGGCATCGCCCTGCACAAGATGATTCGCCTGGTTACCGCTTCCACCATCAACGGCGGCTATCTGAATTTCATGGGCAATGAATTTGGACATCCCGAATGGATTGACTTCCCCCGGGAAGGAAACGGCTGGGGCTATAAGTACGCCCGCCGTCAATGGCATCTGGTCGATGATTCTAAACTGTGTTATCATTACCTTGGTGATTTCGACCGGGAAATGTTAGCCACCCTCAAGACCGTAAAGAATATCCAGAAACAGCCTGTGGTGGAACTCTGGCATAATGACGGCGACCAGGTTTTAGCCTATAGCCGGGGAGATTTGATTTTCGTCTTCAATTTCTCACCCACCCAGTCCTTCCCAGACTACGGTTTCCTTGTACCCAAAGGGTCCTATGAGGTAGTCCTCAACACCGATGCCAAAGCCTTTGGCGGCAATGGCTTGGCGGATGACAGCGTTATCCATAAGACCAACATGGACCCACTCTATGAAAAGGATGGCAAGGAATGGCTGAAGATTTACATTCCTGCCCGCAGTGCTGTTGTTCTGCGCAAGAAATAAGCAAGTATAACCATAAAGGAGACATTAACATGGCTTTTATTGAACCCACGCCCCTGCAAGCTGCCAACAAGGCCGATGGCCAGGGCACCATTACCATCGTGAAACTCTTGACCACCAGCGAACTGGATGGCAAATGCGATATGTATGCCAAGGTCATCATCCCGCCCCTGTGTTCCATCGGCGTCCACGAGCACCATGGCAATACGGAAACCTATCACATCCTTTCCGGTACGGCTCTGTACAACGATAATGGCAAGGAAGTTACCCTCGGCGCCGGCGCCACTACCTTCTGTCCCGATGGAGAAAAGCACGGCATTGCTAACCCCTCCAAAACAGAAAATCTGGTATTCATGGCTTTGATTATCAAAAAATAATATTCCTTTACATGGACATAAAACATAAAGCCCCGCATAAGGTAGATTGCTCAGTCTACCTTATGCGGGGCTTTACAAAATTATCACACAAGTTTTTACCAATTGCAGTTTTTCGGGAAGTTCCTGCTGACAGTATTCCGTTCATGCGTGGTAATGGGCGAGCGGGGGAGTAATTTTCTGTTTCCCGCTAAAACGACCCCCTCGGAAAATAGAACTGTCCAGTTACCTGCGCCGGGCAGGCCAACGGCGCGTCTTTCAACGTACAGATTTAGTATCTTTCTGCCGGGGCCGGCCTTCACTGCGTTCAGGCAGACGCTCCGGACAGAAAATCACTCCCCCGCTCACCCAAAACCAACAAACTCTACAATTGCCACGAACGCGTTGCTCCCGTAACGAGAACATCGATGTACTTGCTGCTTATCACCGCGAAAAATACACATTAGGCAAACGCAACTTAGGAGCGGAGGTGGTGATGCTTTTCGCCTTGGAACGATTGTCCGAACGCAGTGAGGACTGGCCCACAAAAGGCATGAACTGGATACGGAGATGAACATACGCGCCGCCGGCCTGCCCGGCGCAGGTGGCTAAAAAGTCCATGCATTTGCTTGTGGGCCATTTAGTGGGACGGCGAAAAGTATTACCACCTCCGCTCCAACTGCGCTGTGACAAAAAATAAAGCACGCAGTAACAGCGATAAACTGCAATTTCACGGTACTTTTAACTGTTATGGTATCTGACAATTTCTATTTATTCCATGGCAGCGGCAAGGGCTTGGGAAAGCTGGTCAGCACAAGAGGTGCCGCGGCCGCCGCAGTCATTGCCCTTTAAGATATGGGCGATATCAGCAGCATCGGCTCCCTCTACCAGTTTGCCGATGGCCTGCAGGTTTCCTGGACAGCCACCCAGAAAATGGACATTGTGCAGCTTGCCGTCATCGTCGATGCTGAAGCTGATTTCCCGGCTGCATACCCCCTGGGGCTGGAAGGAAAAGTTTTTCATGTTGAGTCCTCACTTTCTTCATACAAAATGACTTGCGTATTCAATCGGATAAAGGTATTATACTAGATATAAAAAACTTATCAAGTACGCAGTTTTTATTTACTAGGTAAGAAAAAACTGAGCAGGGAGGAGAGAAATGCGGTGACCAAAGAAAAGGAGATTGCTACGACCATCTGTGGCCTGCGCAAGACGTTGGCTATTCTGGGCGGGAAATGGAAAATCCTCATTATTTGTACCATTGATGAGATGGGCGTCATGCGGTATAACGAATTAAAGAAAAAGGTAACGGGCATCACGAATACGATGCTGGCCCATTCTCTGCATGAGCTGGAGCAGGATGGCATGGTTATCCGCAGGCAGTATCCGGAGATACCTGTGCGGGTGGAATATGAACTGACAGAACGCTGCCGCTCCATTATCCCCATCCTGTTGGAACTGAAAGAATGGGGCGAGAAAAATATTTCCGAATAGCTTGCTTTAGCTCACAGCTTGACGACAGGCGGCGGAAAAGGTCATATATAGGTCATAAGCATTTGTTATGGTAATCCTGCTTAGATACGAAGGCGTAATAGGAGGACTAGCTTGTGGACAAGGATTTTGATATTCAGGCCTATATGACCAAGGGCGTAGAAAAGATTGTGGCGGAGGCGGTTAAAGCAACCCTTAAGAATCCGCAGGAAAGCATCTTTATGGCTAAATTTGCCCTGGCCAGCAGGAAAGCTTCCCAGAAACGGGCTGAATACGAGCAGCAGGGGGAACATGTACCGCCCTTTTTGATTGCCAGTATAACCAGCAAGTGCAATCTGCATTGTGCAGGCTGTTATTCCCGCTGCAACCAGGCAACGGTGGATACGGAGCCGGTGATGCAGTTGACCGCAGCTGAGTGGGACAGGCTCTTTACAGAAGCCGGTGAAATCGGTGTGAGCTTTATCCTGTTGGCCGGAGGCGAGCCGTTGCTGCGCAGGGATGTCATAGAGGCAGCTGCTGAACATAAGAATATCCTTTTCCCCATCTTTACCAACGGAACCTTTATCAATGACCGTTATTTTGAACTGTTCGACCGGTCACGGAATCTTGTTCCCATTATGAGTATTGAGGGAAACCGGGAAGTGACCGACGGCCGCCGGGGCGAGGGAATATATGATATCCTGATGAACAATATGGATGCCTTCAAGAAGCGGGGCTTGATCTTCGGCGCTTCGGTAACGGTAACTACGGCTAATGTGCAGCAGGTTTCGGGAGGAGATTTCATCCGTGATTTAGCCCAGAGGGGCTGTAAGGCCGTCATCTATGTGGAGTTCGTACCCGATACGGAAGAGGCAAAGAAGCTGGCTCCCGGGGATATGGAAAGAGCTTATTTGACGGATGCCCTGCAGAAGCTAAGACAGGAATATCCAGAGATTATCTTTATTTCCTTCCCTGGAGATGAAAAAAGTTCAGGGGGCTGTATTGCGGCAGGCCGCGGCTTTTTCCATATCAACTCCCATGGCGGGGCCGAACCTTGTCCCTTTTCGCCCTACTCGGATGTGAATATTCGGGAGCGTCCGCTGTTGGAGGCCTTGAATTCGAAACTCTTTGCAGCCTTGCGTTCTGGGGATATCCTGCTGGATGACCATAATGGCGGCTGTGTACTGCACGAAAAAAGAGCAGAGGTTGAAGCTCTTTTAGCACAAAAATATTGATTTTTACAAGACACCTTTGCGGTGTCTTTTTTTGTTCTCACCTTTGTTTGTCGTTATGAATTGTGGTGCCATCTGGCTGATTTTTTGGTTATGTGTGGTTTTTTCAGGGGAATCCTGTTGGAGAAAAGGAAAAATCGTTTTGGAATCGAATAAATTAATAAAGAATTCCTTGAGTTATGATGGAAACATGCAATGCCAAAGCACGAGGTGAGGGAAATGAAAAGGTCAGCCGATTTCATATTAGCCTGCCTGTTTTGTCACATTTGCATATTGCCGCTTATTGTTTCTATGTCCATAGCGGATGCAAATGAGCAAGTTGTTCGTATCGGCTATTATGAGAACGATAACTTCCAATCCGGCGCTGCCGGTTGTTTGGTGAAGACAGGGTATTCCTATGAGTATATGCAGCGTCTTCGCCTGTATACCAACTGGAAATACGAATATGTCTATGGCAGTTATGGCGATCTTTATGCGAAATTACTGTCCGGCGAAATCGATATACTCACTGGCTTGGCTTATAAAAAAGATCGGGAAGGGAAGATCCTTTATCCAGAGCAGGCCATGGGGAATACCACTTATGTATTCCTGAAACGCATGCAGGATCTGACCATCAACAGTAATCCGCAGAGTATTGTCGGCAAAAAGATAGGGGTGATTCCCGGTGCCATGGCCGATATTACGCGGAATTACCTGGCCAAAAATCAGGTAGATGCCGAAATGGTGTTCTTCAGTGATGTCAAACAGCGGGATCGGGCGCTGATTGACGGAAGAGTCGATGTTACGATCGTGGAGGGAAATGAGACGGGGGCAATGGCCGGCATCACCGTCATTGCTGAAGCAGGACTGGCCGATTATTTTGTCTGCGTCAGCAAGCAGCGGCCGGATCTTTTGGCCAATTTGAATCAGGCGCAGAAGGAGATGTTCTGGGAAAATCCGAAGTTGAAGGAAATGCTGGCTAATACCTGGTACCGTCGTTCGGAGATTTCCACTGCGCTTGCCGACTGGGAACAGGAATGGGCTGCCAATCATAAAAATTTTGTCATTGGTTACACCAGGAAATTTTTGCCGTATTCTGCTGCCGATGAATCCGGAAATCTGACCGGGGTCTTGAAGGAACTGGCGCCGGAGATTTTCCACGAACTGAAGCTGGATGATATCCAGATTACCTATAAGGGCTATGACACGGCGGAAGAAATGCTCGCTGCGCTCAGAAACCGTGATGTAGATGTTATTTTTCCCGTTTATTCGGAATTTTGGTCTGCAGAACAACAGGATTTTGCTACGAGTGATCCGGTTATCAGCAGCTATTACAATTTAGTCTATCGTGGAGATTACCCCAATATGGAAACTGCTGTACTGGCGCTGAATCGGGCAAATCTTTCCATCCTGTCTTTTCAAGGGGTGCATTATCCGCATACGCAAGTCCTGTATTTTCCATCCGTTGAAGAATGCCTGGATGCTGTGGCGGAAGGTCGGGCCGATGCTACTCTGATTAGTGGCCAGCGCACCGATTATCTGCTGCGCAGCAAAAATCGTTACCGGGATTTGCTGACAGCCCAGCTCCCCCAAAGTGCGACTTTGGGATTTGCAGCCCTGCGGACTGCCTCCGATACCCTGCGTATCCTGAACCATGGCATTGCCCTGCTTTCTCCGGATTTTACCTTGGTTCATTCCTATCCCTATGAAGAAAAACATAAGACCACATTCCAGGAATTTTTGACGGATAATCTCTGGCTGTTGTTCTTGGCAGGGGTGGTGATTTTTATTCTCATCATCAATGACTGGCAGAAGAAAAAGAAATACCTGCAGCTGAAAGAATCAAAACAACGGGAATTGGAAGCTAAAATCGGTGAAATATCTATGCTCAACCATGACCTGCAGCAAAAGCAGACCATGCTGGAGCGGGCAGCGGAAGAACAGGAGGCACAGATTCGGGAGATTTCCTTCTTGAATGAGCACCTGCAGAATCAGCAGACGGAATTGGAGGAGGCCAAGGAAGCGGCAGAAGCTGCCAATAATGCCAAAACCGCATTCCTGTTCAATATGAGCCATGATATCCGGACCCCCCTCAATGCCATCATTGGCTTTACGGATTTAGAGGACCGGGTACTGGGCAATAAGGAACGCTACCTGGATTACCATAATAAGGTGAAGATCGCTAGCCGCCAATTGCTGAAAATCCTGAATAATGTCTTGGAAATGGCGCGGATTGAGAATAAGAAAATCATTCTGGAAGAAGATGTGATTGACGCCCGGGGCTTTATTGAAACTTGTACGGCTATGTTTGAGGGGGAACTATTCGCGAAAAACATAACCCTTCAGACCAATATCGAGATTATCCATCCTTATCTTTATATCGATTATACCCACCTTTCGGAAATCCTCATGAATCTTTTGAGTAATGCCATAAAATACACCGCCGATGGTGGACAGATTGAGGCCAGCTTCCGCGAACTTCCCGGAGAGACGGCGGACACTTGTATTATGGAAAGTACCATTGCCGATAATGGCATTGGTATGTCCCAAGAATATATCCATCAGATTTTCGAGGTGTTTTCCCGGGAACGCAATACTTCCCAAAGCGGCATTCAGGGAACTGGTCTAGGAATGTCCATCGTCAAACAACTGGTGGAACTGATGAAGGGAACCATTACGGTGGACAGTCAAATCGGCAAGGGGACAAAAATCATCATCCGGCTGCCACATCGCATTGGTGAAGAACCTGAAACGCAGGTTGCCTTGTCATCGAAGGGGAACAAGGATTTCGATTTCACCGATAAGCGTATTCTGCTGGCAGAAGACAACGACCTCAATGCGGAAATCAGTATAGAACTGCTCAGTGCTACTGGGGTGACCATAGAGCGGGCTTGTGATGGTGTTGAATGTATCGATATGCTCAGTAAGGCACCTGCCGGTTATTATGATTTGATTCTGATGGATATCCAGATGCCCAATATGGATGGTTACGAGGCTACACGCAACATTCGCAGCATGGAGGATCCGGCAAAGGCCGGAATTCCGATTTTTGCCATGACGGCCAATGCCTTCCGGGAAGACCGGGAAAATGCCGCCATAGTGGGGATGGATGGTCATATCGCTAAACCCATCGATATTCCTACGCTTTTTGCCACCATAAAATCAGTATTGAAACCATGATTTTCGTGTAAGTCCTTTGGCAGTTGAACGAATATCGACACGGAAGAATGAAATGATGAAAAGTAGCGAAATCAAAATCGATGCGCTATAATGGTAAACGACCAAAAGGAAGATGCAAATAAACGATTAGGAAAGGAATCTATGATAAACGAAACTACAGGTTATAAAATTTGCCGCACAGCACGTAAAATACATCAGTATATGACAAACGCTTTAGCTGAATTCGATATTACACCGGAGCAGTGGGTGGTATTACAAATTGTAAGGGAGGAAAAGGGGCTTTCACAGCAACAACTGGCCGAGAGGTTAGAAAAGGATAAGAATAGTACTAAGGCACTGGTAGACAGGCTGCTGAAAAAGGGATTGCTTCAACGTCAAAAAAGTGAGGTGGATAGGCGCCTTTATCAATTAAATGTAACCAATGCAGGATTTCTACTGGCTGAGAAAATTATTTTGGTGGACCATGTATTCATGCAGGCACTCGAAGATACGATTTCCCAGGAGGAATTGACTGCTTTTGTGAATACTTTGACAAAACTGGAAAAGAATATTACGCAAACCTTATAACGAGGCAGTAAATGTCCCCGCCCTAACTGGTGGGGACAAGAATAGAAAAATAGGCAGTGCGCAATCTTCTGCTTATTTGCAATTCCCAGAAGGAGTTTTGCTTGAGACAAAATGGAAACAATCGTTTTATGATGGTTCTTGACAAAAGTACGTTGACATACTACAATAAAAGTACGTTAACGTACTTTTATTGTAGTGGAGTGATGTTTATGATGTTTGATTCGGTGTTAACCAGGAGATCTTTCTTTAAGGGGGGATTAGCTTTAACGGCAAGTCTGTTCTTTGATTTTCCCCAGTTTTGTGCAGCCAGAGAAAGGTTTCCTCGTTCGCCCGAAGAGGCTGTCGGTGAAACTGCCATGCACTATTTATTTGATCGTACCCCCATTGAACCGGTAAAGGTATTTGACAATCTCTATTACATAGGGGCTATTTCCGTGGCGCAGTTTGTAATCCGCACCAGTGACGGACTGATTATGATTGATTCCGGCTGGGATGAGAAAGATGCTGATTACGCTGCAGTCAGTATGGAAAGATTGGGCTTATCGCCAGCGGATACGCGCTATATACTCGTTACCCATGGACATAGCGACCATTATGGTGGAGCGCAGTTCTTTAAAGATAAATATGCGCCCCAGGCAATGATAGGACTCAACGTAATCGATAGTAACTGGAATTCCGTTATTCCGCCAGAAGGCGCATTCAGCGGCCTTCGTCCGCAAATTGATATCGAATTACATGATCGTCAGACCATAACGCTAGGTGATACCAGTATTTTTCTGGTATTAACGCCTGGTCATACGCCTGGTTGCATGTCCATGATTGTTCCTGTAACCGATAACGGTGAGAAGCATAATGTAGCCATTTGGGGCGGGACAGGTACGCCGTCCAATCTGGAAATGAATTATCTTTATCTTAGCGCTGTGCATTACTTTGCCCGTTATACCTGTCAATATCAAGTAGATGTGGAAATGAGTGCACATGGTTGGGTGGACGATACGTTTGCCCGTTTGGAACAATTGAGGCATCGTCAGCCTGGAGATCCGCACCCCTTTGTCATTGGTGAAGAAAAATATCGTCAATATGAAAATATTTTTAAGAAAATGGCGGAAGAAGCGATCAAAAAATATACCAATTCTTAACTTGATATAGGCGCAGGATGTCATGCAGATACTTCTTTGATTGAAATGCACTACAATGTGATAGAGATTTTCCATAAAGAAGATGGCGTATGGAAGGTAATCCATTCCACCTGGGATCTGATTACGCCGTTTTCGCCGGATGTAAAGCGGCCTAAGACAACTATTACCGCATAATTGCTTATCTGCGTCAGTTCCTTTGTCTATTTTGCTTTGATAAGGGGCAGATAATAGAAGAGACCGATACACAGGGAAAGCGTGGCGATAATGCCGCCAGCAAGGCCAATATAGGCCAGATTTCCCTGTCCGGTCAGCAGTCCCCCCAGCCAGGAGCCGCTGCCAATCCCCAGATTGTAGATGCCGGAAAAGATGGACATGGCTACTGTGGCGCCGCCAGCGCTGGCCTGGTTGAGCAGCTCCGCCTGGAAGGTGATATTGTACAGGGTGGATATGGTGCCCAGGATCATGCCGATAAGCAGCATGGTGTAGAAATTTTGGGCGGCAGGCAGCCAGAGAAATAGAGCAATGCTTACGGAGATGAGGCTCATGCGGATAATGGTGCGGCGGTAATGGCCGTATAAGCGGGAGAAGATCACGCTGCCGCCAATGCCGCAGCAGCCGAGGATAACCAGGGTTAAGGTGATTTCCTCCGGCTGGAAGCCAGCCACCAGGCTAAGGTAAGGCTCGATATAGCTGTAGGTGGTGTAATAGGCCAGGGCAAAGAAAGCGGTCATGATGTAGATGATGGCTAGGGAGGGTTTCGTCAATAAGGCGGGCAGGTCTCCCAGGGTAAAGGGGGTATTCTGCTGGCGCTTGGGCAGCATGAGGAAGAGATAGATTAAGATGAACAGTGATATCAGGGCGATGAGCAGGAAGGTGGTGCGCCAGCCGGCATAGAGTCCCACAACCCGGCCCAAGGGCAGGCCCATAATCATGGCAATGGCGGACCCTGTGGCCACAACTGCAAGGGCAAAGGGCTGGTGGACCTTAGTGACCAGCCGGGTAGCCAGATGAGCCACGATGGACCAGAAGATGGAATGAGCGCAGGCTACACAGATGCGGGCGGCCATGAGCAGCGAGAAACTGGTGGCCAGCCCCGATCCCAGCTGGCCTAAGCCAAAGACGCCGATGGTAATCAGCATAAGTTTTTTCAGTTCCATATTGCAGGTCAGGAGCATCAAGGGCAGGGATAACAGGGCTACAACCCAGGCATAGACGGCAATCATGATGCCCGTATCAGCTTCCGTCATGGAAAAGGATTGGGCAATATCCATGAGCAGACCGATGGGCATGAATTCGGAGGTGTTAAAAATAAAGGCGGTAGTGGCCAGACCAAATAAAGCAGCAAGATGACGCAGGGGAATAGCAGGGAACATAGGAACCTCATTTCTTAAGAAAAACAAATGATTGTCAAGGAATTTTCCGCTGATATTTCGGGAAAATTCCTTGATTTTTATTTATATAACCCGTATATCATAACACAAATGAAACAGGATAGGAAATTTTGACTTGTCAGGTCCTTTGTTTTTATGCTACACTAAAAGTGAAATACTATTACACAAGGTGTACGATATGGAAAAGGAAAGTTACATTGCTATCGATTTGAAATCATTCTATGCCTCGGTGGAGTGTGTAGAAAGAGGGCTGGATCCTTTGAATACCAATCTGGTGGTAGCCGATGAGAGCCGTTCGGCAAAGACCATTTGTCTGGCTGCCAGTCCTGCCATTAAGCAATATGGAGTTCCGGGCCGGGCGCGGCTCTTTGAGGTGGTGCAGAAAATTGAATTGGCCAATCGAATCCGTCGCTATCGCGCGCCGGGCAGAAAATTTACGGATAAGTCCTATAAGGCGAAGGAGCTGGCCCAGGATCCGCAGCTGGCCATTGATTATATCGTGGCCCAGCCCCGTATGGCGCTCTATATGGACTACAGTTCTCGGGTATATGCGGTGTATTTGCGTTATATTGCGCCGAAGGATATTCACCCCTATTCCATTGACGAGGTGTTTATCCATGTGGCACCTTATCTGACCACGTATAAGCTGACCGCCCATGAGCTGGCCATGAAGATGGTGCAGGAAGTTTTAGCGGAAACGGGGATTACGGCCACAGCCGGGGTTGGTACCAATCTTTATCTGGCCAAGATTGCCATGGACATTACGGCGAAGCATATGCCACCGGACAGATATGGTGTGCGCATTGCGGAATTGGATGAGATGCGTTATCGGCAACAGCTTTGGGCCCATACGCCCCTTACGGATTTTTGGCGGGTAGGCAAGGGTTATGCGCAGAAACTTAGCGATATGGGCCTTTATTCTATGGGGGATATTGCCCGCTTTTCCCTGTCTGCCTGGGGGGAAGATGCCCTTTATAAGACCTTCGGGGTAAATGCGGAGCTGCTGATTGACCATGCCTGGGGCTATGAGTCCTGTACCATGGAGGATATCAAGGCCTATCGTCCGGCCAGTACCAGCATCAGCAGCGGGCAGGTGCTGCATGTGCCCTATACCCATGAACAGGCCCGGCTGATTGTTTGGGAGATGGCCGACCAGCTCATTTTGGAACTGGTGGCCAAGAAGCTGGTAACCAATCAGGTGGTGCTGGATGTGGGCTACGATATTGAAAATATTGCCCGGGGCTATACAGGACCTGTCCATATCGACCACTACGGCAGAAAGGTGCCCAAAGCCGCCCATGGTACCGTAAGCCTGCCGAAACACACCTCTTCAACAAGAAAACTGCTGCAGGAAACTTTGGCCTTATACGACCACATCACTAATCCCGCCCTGTTGGTACGCCGCATTACCGTGACGGTGGGGCGGCTGGCGGACGAGAACAGTCTGACCTGTCAGAAGGAGGCTGTGGTGCAGTTTAATCTCTTTGACAATCCTGAGGGGAAAGCTCAGCAGGAAGCAGCGGCCCAGCAGGAGGAGAAACGGGAAAGATCCCTGCAGAATGCCATGCTTTCCATTCGGAGCCGCTTTGGGAAAAATGCCATTCTCAAGGCGGCCAATCTTAAGGAGGAGGCTCGTACCATTGCCAGGAACGGGGAAATAGGGGGGCATAAAGCATGAATATGGTCAAGCGGATCGAGGAATATGCAGATATCCTAAATCTTCCCAGACCGGAACCTAAGCGTCATTTTCGTATGGAAAGAGCCAAACGGGCGGCTCAGTTTGCGCCCTTTGCAGCCCTTACCGGTTATGAGGAGGTTATTGAAAAGACCGCCAGAATCCACGAACAGCATCTTGAGGAGTCGAATCGGGAAGAGGATGAAGATTGCTGGGAAATAAGACCTTAAGGAAAGCGGACAATCCACGATATATAGAATAAGAGAAGGTAGGGAATATTTCGCATTTTTCAAGGAGGAAAAATCATGCGTATATTACAGAAGGTGACACAGGCAGAAATGAATACCTATCGGCGCCAGCCAACAGCCAAACAGCTGCAGGAACGCATCCGCAGGGATGGCGTATATATTCCTGCGGGGGATAAAGCTGCTGCGGCTGCCTATGTGGCGGGGCGACAGGGAGATACCTCTGCCATGGCGGCTATGGACAGGGCAGACATTTCTGCAGCAGCCAGGGCCTTGCAGGAAAAGGCGGCCGGTCCTGCCCAGGCGGTCCAGGCTGAGGATAGCATGGATTGGCTGAACATTACCCCAAATGACGAGGGAAAGTATACGGCTAAGTTCACCAGTTCAGCTCAGATTGCAGCGGTACTCAAAAGAGGGTATCTGCTGGTGGAGGGGCAGAAGGTCCTTTTGGATAAACAGCAGCAAAAGGATTTGGCTGCCGCTGGCAGGCAGATGGAAAAAGACCAGCAGCAGGTGGCAAATACCATGATGCTGGAACAGCAGCTGGCCAGCGCCAGCCAGCAATCCGATGCCTGGAAGAAAAATGCCCAGCAGCAGTCCCGCATCCTGGCTACAGCCATGCGGATGATGAAGGGCCGCCAGGTTTCCAGGACAGACGAAAAGGAACTGGCAGAAGGCGCTCCCGACCTGTATAAGCTGGCTAAATCCGCCGGTTCCCTGGAAAAGATTCGGGAAAGTCAGCAGGAAAAGCAGGAGAGTCAGCGCATTTCCGAAGCCAATGAACGACAGCGGGCAGCAGAGGATGAACCTAAGGATTACTCCACACCACCACGCAGTGCTTATCCCACTTACGAAACCCAGGTCAGCATAGAGATGAGTGGCGGAGAACCTCAGATCGTAGATGCCCGTGAAGTGACGATTCCTCCGGCAGATGGCAGCGGGACTATCTCCGTGTAAAATTTATTTTTCCTGCCAGTGCCCCCATCGTTCTTGCCAGTTTCTTTTCTTTCAAATATTTATAGCAAAGTAGATAATAATATATTGAGGTTAGGCTTGTAAGTAAAGAGTGCTTACAAGCCTTTATTTTGGCAGGAAATTATTTAGTAGGGGCGAAAATACGCATGATTGTGGAACATGTACGTTTGGGTGCTTAGTCAGCTGAATTACATAAATGTTATGCCAATAGTTAACGTGATTTTTCTTTACATCAAATATATGGCAATTCGTCATCTGCATCCGTAAAGATTATACAGCCGCATTCCTGAAAATATTATCCCCCATGGGGGCTTACAGGTTCATTGGCAATGGAATAAAATAAGAAAAGATTCATTATATTTCATTTTATCTGGCCAAAGGAGCTGAGAAAAATGCATATTCCTGAAAATTACTTAAGTCCATCGACCTGTGCGGTGATGGGGGCGGTCATGCTGCCGGTCTGGTTCATGGCCGTGCAGAAGGTGAAAAAGGAGATTCCTAAGGAGAAGATGCCGCTATTGGGGATTGGCGCAGCCTTTTCCTTCTTAGGTATGATGTTTAATATCCCGCTGCCCGGCGGCACTACAGGCCATGCGGTAGGGGCAACTTTGCTGGCCATCATGTTTGGCCCATGGTCAGCCTGTCTGGCTGTCAGTGTGGCATTATTTGTTCAGGCATTATTCTTTGGTGATGGCGGTATCCTGGCATTTGGCGCGAATTGCTTCAACATGGCCTTTGTGATGCCCTTCGCAGGCTGGGGCGTCTATCGATTTTTGAAGCAGATGTGGCCGCAGCATGAACTGGCGGCGGCCGGGATTGGCTCCTATGTGGGCATCAATATGGCAGCTTTCTGTGCGGCTGTTGAGTTTGGTATCCAGCCGTTGCTCTTTGTCGATGCTGCTGGGCAGGCGCTTTATTGTCCGTATCCCTTGGCGATTTCCATTCCCGCCATGATGGTTGGGCATCTGACCTTGTTTGGCTTGGCTGAAGCGGTCTTTACGATGGCGATTATCGGGTACTTACAGAAAACGGCACCGGCTGTTCTGGAACAGACCGGTGAAGCCGCAGGTAAAGCCGTTTATGGCTTGCTGGCCCTGTTGATTGTGGGTACGCCCTTGGGGCTTTTGGCTGCGGGTACTGCCTGGGGGGAATGGGATCCGGAGGAACTGGTGAAACAGGACTTTTTGGGTACGGCTCTAGGGTATACCCCTGCTGGTATGGAAAATGGTTTTTCCTTTGAGGCATTGTTCCCCGATTACACGATTGCTGGTATGCCGGAAGGTTTCGGCTATATCCTGTCAGCAATCATCGGTACGGCTTTGCTTGTAGTGGCGTTCAAAGTGGTAGGTTCCTTTATAGGGGGACATACGAATTATGATGCTACGATGCAGGGACATTGATTCAGAAATGGATTTGTGAGGCGATAACGATTGGATCTTCCGGAATGGGTACAAACGGAAGAAGTATATCAGCCAGACCGGGACCGGGATTATTTTATCTCTCGGTCCCTTTTGCGTGTGCTGGCGGTACTTCTGAGTATACGCCAACAGGCATATGTAAAAATGAGGCACTGTTTTTCGGCAGTGGGCGTATTGGGCTTCTTGCTCGGCTGGCTGCTTCTATGTGTGGCTGCGCACACGACGGCATTCTTATGTTGTCAGCTGGCGTTGGTGCTGGTACTGTCTTGTTTTTTGAGTGGGCGGGCGATACGTCAAATCTTGCAGGGGGCGATGGTTGCAATGTTTTTTTCCTTGCTGCTGGTTTTGCCAGCTCTTTGGTTGGGCAGTGGGGGTACGGTACTGCTGCTTCCATTCAAGACTTTTTTGACCGTTTCTTCGCTGGCACTGCTGCGCCAGTACCTGCCTTGGAATAAGCTCACGCAAGCCCTGTGCTTTTTTCGGGTGCCGCAGGAGGTGATCTTTATTCTTGATACCACCCTGCGCTATGTCGCGCTGCTAGGAGAAATGGCCGGAGATATGCTGATTGCGCTCAAGCTGCGCTCTGTGGGGCGGAATCAGCGGAAACAGCAGGCCTTGGGCAGCATCTTAGGACGATTATTCTTGCGCTCGCAGGAAATGTCACAAGCCATGTATGAGGCTATGGTCTGTCGTGGCTTTACTGGTGAATATTCGTCAGTTGAATCAGGAAAATTGCAGCGAGCGGACATCATGTTATGTTTGTTATGTATTCTGTATATGTATTTATTTTTGCAGCTGGAGGTGGGTTTTTGATTCGCTTTGAAGATGTTTGCTATGCTTATGACGGTAGGCCGGTGCTTAGGCATGCAGACTTTACGATTGCCCAAGGAGAGGCCACAGCCCTTAGCGGACCTAACGGGGCTGGCAAGTCCACCTTGCTGCGCATACTCAATGGCCTGATTTTTCCCGAGGTGGGGCATTATCGGTTCAGGGGGGTGGAGATTACAGCGGCGAAGATGCGGGAGCATCGTTACGCGAAGGCATTTCATCAGCAGATAGGTTTTGTCTGGCAGAATCCTGATATTCAGTTGTTCTGCGGCAGCGTGGCGGAGGAATTGGCTTTCGGCCCTGAGCAGATGGGACTGCCAGCTGATGAAATCAAGCGGAGGGTGGAAGATGCCTTGGAATTTGCAGGGATTGCCCATTTGCGGGAACGGGCACCTTATACCCTGTCTGGCGGTGAGAAGAAGAAAACAGCCATCGCTTCTATTCTGACCATGAATCCGGCGGTCTGGACGTTGGATGAACCATTGAGCGCATTGGATGAAAAAAGCCAGCAGTGGCTCATCGAGTTCCTGCTGGCCTTGAAAAAATCTGGGAAGACCTTGATTTTTTCCACCCATGACGGGAATTTGGCTCGTCACCTGGCAGATCAGGAAATCCGGCTGGATGCTACACATTCCTGTGCTGTAAGTCGGTATGCGTGAATAAGGCATATCGATACAGGCGCTATCCAACAACTGAACAATACCCTGCACAATATAAGGAAGAATTTTCCTGACTGAGGGAAGTTGAATGTCTGTCTGGCATAACTTATAAAGTTTCGTGGTGAAGTGATGAACTGAAAGGTGACACAATCTATGCTATGTTTTCTCTCATCATCGACTATCTGAACAATAATTACCGAACCTTCATGAAATGCATCTGGTAAGGTTTTCATTTGGCAAGTAAATGTTAAGACAAAAGGCGGTTCGCTGACACTTTTGAGTCAGCGAACCACCTTGGTTATTAGGGACGTGTTATTTCATAAAACATGATTTTGTTTATTGCCAGCTTTTCCAGATATCCGGTTCATAGCCGATGGTGGATTCCTTGCCGTTCCTTACCACGGGGGTTTTGATGACCTGCTGATTTTCTAACAGGGTTTCCAGCTTATCCGCCATATAGTTTACCCGGGCCAGTGCATCCTTATCCTTACAGTCTGGATTGATCATGCCATCGATGCCGCCATGGGCTTTGGCTACGGACTGGAACTCGCCCTTGCTCATGCCCTTATCCAGCATATCGATAAATTGGAATTTTATGCCCCGTTCTTTGAAGAAGCGCTGGGCTTTTTTGGTGTCGTTACACTTCTTGGTGCCGAAAATCTGGATATTCATCTTTTCCCTCTTTCACTGTTGTCTGATAGATTAGCTGTAAGGAGTTAGGCCGCAGCAAAGCCAAATCACCTGTTTTGGCCAGCCCGCTGAGTACCGTTTCCACAAAGGCCTGCATATGGGGGCTCATCCCGATGCCGGTGGCCCGCTTCTGCTGCCACCATTTATATTCTGCTGCAAAGGTAAATTTATCCCGTCCATAGGCCTTGCCTGCCCCAAGGAAATCGCAGATCATTTCCACCGCGTATTTGTAGGACATGTCCTGGGGATGGGCTCCATGGTCAAAATTGTCCCACCAGGCTTCATAGTGATGCAGATTACGGCCATGGTGATGAATCCAGGCCAGGGAAAGGCCGTTGTTTTCCTGTTTGCAGATTTTGATGGGGGACACCTGGCCGTTGTAGTATTTTACACTTTCGCAAAACTCCATGGGAGAGAATTTTGACCAGTCATGCATAAAGCCCTGCCAGGGAATTCCTGCCATGCAGCAAAAGCGAAATACCCAATATTTATGCCGTAGAATCATCCAGGTATGTCCCACGATACGTTTCATTATATTCACGAATGAAGCTCCAATCCTAGAAATATACATAGCAAAGTATAATGCAGTTTAGGGACACCGTCAAATAAATGCGGTAAATTCATTGGCTGTTGTATAGGCGTTTTCGACAAGGGAATAATGGTGGCGAAGGGGAATTTGTTGCATAGCGGTGACCTGGTGAAAATTTCTTGTAATGAATAGCCTGCTGGTGCGTATATAGAGATGACAGTTCTTCAAACAGCGAACATAGCGGAAGGATGATGGATCATGGTGGCGAAATTACGAGACAAGGAAGTATCCATAGAAAAAATGGAAAAGGTGGTTGGCGGAACTGTGGGCTATGTTCCCATCTTTTTCCTGGAGAATGGGGAAAGGAAACCCCCTTTCGTTACCCCCAATCATCGGCAGATCTGGAGACCCGACAGAGAAAAATCGGGACTGCAGTGATTTTTAACCCATCCGGGCAGTATGGTCCATGTTGCTGTCTCGGCGCAGGTGTTGAAAAATGGAAATGTTACGGGAAGACCGGCAGGTTCGTCTGCCGGTCTTTTTCGCGTGGGGAAGGAAAGCCAAGGGGAGTCGTAGAAGATAATAGATAATGGATAATATGGAACAATGGAGGAATGATTTTGGCCAGAAGCAAGAAGGACACCAAACGAATCATCAAGACGGTGCATGAATGGAATAAGCCACGTTTCACGAAGCAGGAGGAATTTTGCAAGGCTTCGCTAAAGGTGAATCAGAAGAAGGTACAGGGCTTTGCTGCAGTCTTATCGGAGGATTTGTTCCGCCCCTTGGTGAATATGTTGGGGGAAAATTCCGCCAAGCCTTTGGTGGCCATGATGACAGGGCGGAAGGAATTGGGCAAGGTACTGCATTTGGCCCGAAGCGCCCAACGGGATATGGAAGCCATTAAGCATGCGTCTGACAACGAGGAACTTTTTCGGTTGCAAAACAGGCTGCGGGAAATCTGCTCGGCGGTGGTGGAGGAAAGTGTTTCCATTCTTAGTCTGGAGGGAACTCCTTTTGCCCAGGGAAATAGTCTGGAATAGAGAAGGGAAACGCATCGATTTTACCGTTTCTTCTTTCTTTAGTAACCAATGTAACAGCAGGCTGCACGTTGTTCCGCTATAATGAAAGCAGATAAATGAGATAGGTGAAATAGGGGAATACATAAAGGAGATACAACGTGAAAACCATTGATTTGAATTTGACTGTTGCAGAAATCGTGAAGGCTCATCCCGAGGTAAAGGAAATTTTGGCGGAGCTGGGGTTTGCAAAAATCCTGAATCCAATGGCGTTGAAGGTTATGGGAAATATCATGACCATCCCCAGGGGAGCAGCCATGCAGAACGTACCTTTAGATAAAATCATGACAGCGTTTAAGGAATATGGCTTTACCGTCATCAACGGGGAAGATGAGGAGCGCAAGGCAAAGCTAAAGAGCTATATTGAGCGCCTGACCAAGGGGGAAGATTTGGAAACGGTACGCCAGGAGTTCGTGCAGGAATTTTCCAGCGTTTCCGTGATGGAGATTGCAGCGGCAGAGCAGGAGCTCATAAAAGGCGGTACCCCCATGAAACAGGTACAGAAACTTTGTGATATTCATTCTGCCATGTTCCATGGCCAGACGGAAGCTGAAGTCATCAAAGCGGAATTGCAGGCGAAGAAAGCCGAAACGGAGAGGCTGGTCCAAAAGGTCAGCCAGAATCAGCAGGAGGAAGAGCTGCCGGCTGGTCATCCCGTCAGCTTGATGCGGGCGGAAAACACCGGACTGGAAAAGATTTTGGATATTCTGCGGGAACAGTGTGAAGGCGATGCTGCGCCGGACGCAGAGGTGGTCATTCCAGCACTTCGTCAGTTCAACGGCATTCGCGCCCATTATGCCAAGAAGGAAGAACTCTTCATGCCCCTGCTCTATAAATACGGCGTAACGGGCCCTTCCCAGGTCATGTGGGGGGTGGATGATGAAATCAAGAAAGAGCTGGGTACATTGACTCGGGCTGTCCTGGAAGACGCGGATAACGTCTTTATCTATAAGGGGCGGATTGCTGCTATGACCCAGCGCACCCGGGAAATGATTTATAAAGAGGAACAGATTCTCTTTCCTCTATGCCTGCGTTATTTCACCCAGGAGGAATGGAAGCGCGTCTATCGGGATTTCCCGGAAATGGGCATTGCCTTTGTGGAGAACCCGGCGAAATGGGAGGAAGGCGAAGCCTGGGCTGCCCAGGAATTGGCCAAGGTCAAGGGACAGGAAATCCTGGATGGCAAGATTCAGCTGCCCACCGGGGAATTGACGGTAAAACAGCTAAGTTCCATTTTTTCCCTGCTGCCCCTGGATCTGACCTTTATCGATCAGGATGAGAAATTACGGTTCTTCATCAATGAGGGGCGGGTATTTCCCAGGCCCATGGCAGCTTTGGGCAGGGATGTGGCAGAGTGCCATCCCCCTCAGATTGTACCGGTGGTGCGCAACCTGGTGGCCGACTTCAAAGCCAAGAAGCGCAGTTCCCTGGAGGTGGCCCGCTATATCATGGGTAAGCCCATCATGGTCAAATACATGGCGGTTTATGATGAACAGGGTGAGTATATGGGTACCTTGGAAGCGGTACAGGATTGTGCACATATCTTAGAGAAATTTGCCAAGAAGCGTTGATGGTAAGGAGCTGTGAATTGATATGCTCCCCCTATGAGACAGTAAAAAATAAAACGGTCGTCATAGGGGGAGTTTTTCTATGCCAAATTGACAGAAGATATCAGTAGAAGAAAAAGTAGAATATGTAAGAGCTTATCTTTGGGAGAAATTACTCAAGGAAGTATCAGCAATTAGCCTAGCCTCCGTACAAATGTAGATTAAGCGCTGCGAAGCAAGACGAAATCGAGCCTTGCAGCAAACAATTTGACGCTGCTCTAAAACAGTACGAAGACAAACTCCATCCGTAACCGGTATTTCTGATATTTACCTGCTAGACAAAAAATCCCGCAAGCAGCAGGATGCAGGGCTAAGATGCTTGCCGTGGGGGAAAACAAGGGCAACAGTGGTGGTCACAGGCACGGTTAATTTCTTTATACATATTCTACGCTGATCAAAGGCATTCAGGTCTTTTTCCATGATAAGTGCCACACCGTCGTTTTCCGCCACAAAGCCGATGATGGTTTCTATACGGGTAAAGGATTGGCGCAGCCGGGGCGAAAAACCGGCGCGCTGGCAAGCTTGCAAAACGGGCTGTTGTGGCAAGGAACCCACGTCCAGAAGGAAAAAATCTTCTGCCGCCAAGTCAGCCAGATTTATCGTATCCTCTGCTGCTAAAGGATGCTGCGAACTTAGAATCAGAACCAATTCGTCCTGCGCCAACGCAAGGACTTTGTATTCGCTGCGGTTCAGGCCTTCGGCACGGACAATAGCCAAATCCACCAGTTCATCATCCAGCAGTTTTAGCACATGGTCGCCTTTTTCTTCAATAAGCGTCAGTTTAATATGCGGATTTTCCTTGCCAAAGGCAAGGATTTTTTTATGGATATCATACTGTGCCAATACAGGAATGGTTCCGATGGTCAGGGTGCTTTGATGTGCATTAAGATTGTTTTGCAACTGGCGGATGATGGCATCATGTTTGGCTACTGCCTCCCGGGCAAACACCTCAAAATCCATGCCCGCGCTGGTGATGTGCAAGGTGCGGCCACTGCGGTCAAAAAGAGGTACGCCGACTTCTTTTTCCAGCTGGGCAATGTGCTTGGAGAGGGAGGATTGGGAAATAAACAGAGTATCGGCAGCTAGGGTCATTTGTTTGCAACTGTAGACGGCAAGAAAGTATTTTAGTTGTTCGATATCCATAGCAAAGCTCCTTTGGAAACAATTTTATCTTATAATAGCACATTTCTATTTGGAATAGAACCTTTCGATAACCGAATTGATTTAACAATTATTCAGTTTTACACTGTACATAGCATGAAGTTAGGAGGTAAACAAATGGCAAGTGAAGTTCATGATTTGCGTTCGGCTTTGGCTTTTTTAGCTAAGCAGCCTGGGCAGTTAGTGGAAACCGATGTGGAAGCTGACCCTAACGCAGAAATTTCTGGTATTTATCGTTATGTTGGTTCCGGTGGTACAGTTAAGCGTCCTACGCAGGAAGGACCTGCTATGGTATTTAACAATGTGAAGGGGTTCCCTGACAGCCGTGTAGTTATTGGTATGCTTTCCAGCCGTAAGCGGGTGGGTATGCTCTTGGATACCGATTACAAGCGTTTGGGCTGGAAGCTCCGTGAAGCCGTGAAAAATACAATCCCTCCGGTGGTAACTGATAATCCTGTTCCCTGTCAGGAAGTTATCTATCGCTCTGAAGATCCGGATTTTGACCTGCGTAAGCTAGTACCGGCTCCTACGAATACACCTGAGGACGCCGGCCCGTATGTAACTATGGGGTTGTGTTCCGGTTCCGACCCAGAAAACGGCGACAGTGATGTAACCATTCATCGCCTGTGCATTCAGTCCCGCGATGAAATGACCATGTGGATTACACCTGGTTCTCGTCATTTAGGTGCGTTTTGGGAAAAATACCTGAAACTTAATAAGCCAATGCCGATTTCTGTCAGCATTGGCCTTGACCCTGCCGTTTATATGTGTGCTGGATTTGAACCCCCCACAACCCCACAAGGGTTCAATGAATTACAGATTGCCGGTGCTCTGCGTGGCAAGGCGGTAGAACTGGCAAAGTGCGTTTCCATTCCGGAAACCTGTATTGCTAACGCTGAATACGTAATTGAAGGTGAACTAATCCCCGGCCTTACCATGCGTGAAGATGTTAACACCAATACAGGCAAGGCTATGCCGGAATTTCCTGGTTACACCGGTGACGCCAAAGGCGACAACCTGCCTGCTTATCTGCCTGTTATCAAGGTAAAGGCAGTAACTACTCGTAAGAATCCCATTATGGAGAGCTGCATTGGCCCCAGCCATGAACATGTTTCCATGGCCGGTATTCCCACGGAAGCCAGTGTTATTGACATGGTAGAACGGGCTATGCCGGGACGCCTTGTAAATGTGCATGCTGCTCCCTGTGGCGGTGGTAAGTTCGTTACCATCTTGCAGATGCGGAAAAACAACATCAACGATGAAGGCCGTCAGCGTCAGGCAGCTCTCTTAGCCTTTTCTGCTTTCTCAGAAATGAAGCATGTATTCCTTGTGGATGAAGATGTGGATATTTTCGATATGGACGATGTTATGTGGGCTCTGACTACGCGTTTCCAGGGCGATGTGGACTTTATTCCTATTCCTGGCGTACACACTCATGTACTTGACCCGTCCAACGACCCGGCTTTCTCTCCGTCTATCCGCGTGCACGGTATTTCCTGCAAAGCCATTTTTGACTGCACTGTGCCGTATAACCTCAAAGACAAATTTGAGCGTTGTAAGTTCATGGAGGTAGATCCGAAGAAGTGGTTGCCGGATTTTAATTTCTCATTTTAACTAAAATTCCTTTCTTCTTCAAGTGAATTCTCTATTTACACATCATTATCACATTCAGCATTTGCCCGCCCATTCCCTTAAGTGGGCGGGTAAATGTGTATAGGAGGTTTAACGTTATGGGCAAAAATAAAGGCCTGATCGGTTTGGTATTAGGCACTTTGCTTGCTTTGGGGATATACGCCATGGATATTCAGGGCCTTTCCCATGAAGGTCATCTCTGTTTGGCTTTTTCATTGATGACCGTTGTTTTTTGGGCCTTTGGCATTACACAGCCGGGATATACTTCAGGCTTATATTTGCTATTATTAGCAGTGTGTAACGTAGCGCCTACCACCCTTATATTCTCTACATGGACTACTTCCATGATGTATCTTATCATTGGTGCATACCTAATCGCTACGGCGGTGCGGGAATCGGGCTTAGGGGAACGCATTGCTTACTGGTATATTGCCCGCTATGTTTCTAACTTTAAAAGCATTATCGTTTCTATCTTTGTATTGACCTTTATTCTCGCTCTCTTAATTCCCCACCCGTGGCCGCGAGCATTCCTTATTATGTCCGTTATGGCAGTGGTCATTAAAAGTGCCCATATTCCGCATGAGGATGCGGTGAAAATCGGCTTTTCGGTATTTGTAGCGTCTATCCCTGTTTCTATGATTTTCCTGACAGGTGATGCTTCCATTAATCCATTGGCAGCTGAAAGCTGTGCCCCGGAACCTGTGGGCTGGTTGAAATGGTTTATTGTCATGGGCCCGCCGATGATAGTGGCCAGCATCATAACACTGTTTATGATTTTAATACTCTTTAAGCCCACCAAAGAAGTGAACGTAAATAAAGAAGAGATCGATGTTAAACGTCGGGAACTTGGCCCGATGACCGGCAAGGAAAAACGCACCGCCTTTTGGGTGGCATTAGCCATTATTCTCTGGCTTACGGATACCATTCATGGCGTGGATATTGGCTGGGTAACGCTTTTTATCGCGGTGATGATGGCCATGCCGAAAATCGGTGGCATCCTAACCTCGAAAAGCTGGGGCGGTGTGCCGGTACAGACGCTGCTATTCCTGACCGCTGCTGTGGCTATTGGTCGCGTGGGCGGGTCTACAGGCATGAACGCCTGGATAGCCCAGACACTTTTACCCAGCAGTGCACCGGAAAATATGTTTGTCTTAGGTGCCTTTATTACCTTAGTGGCCATTATCATTCATATGATTTTTGGTTCCGTTATCGCCGTTATGGGCATTGTTATTCCCGCTATGCTGGCCTTTACTTCTTCTATGGGCATTTCTTCCATTATTCCCGTAATGATTGCCTACACAGCTATCAATGCTCATTTTATCCTGCCCTTCCATAATCTGGCCATGCTAGTGGGCATGGGAGAGGAAAACGGCATGTATTCTGAAAAAGAATGTATCCGTTTGGGCGTGCCCTTCACCATCGTGCTCTTTATCCTCTCTTGCGTAGTTGAACTTCCTTGGTGGAAGGTTATTGGTTTGTGGTAAAGCAATGCGGGGTAAAGTTGTCTTTGCCTCGTTGAAATGCTAATAGGAAAGGCTGATAATCATGCGTATAATCATAGGAATTTCCGGCGCCAGTGGTGTAATTATGGGCTATGAGCTCCTAAAGGTGCTGAAAAACTTTGATAATGTGGAAACTCACCTTGTTATTACTGAAGGAGCAGCGGAAAATTTCCGCTGCGAAACAAATCTGACGTTGGCAGAAGTAAAAGCTCTGTCTGATGTGGTACACGATAATCGCAATATGGCCGCTGCCATTTCCAGCGGTTCCTTTGTTACAGATGGCATGATTATCCTGCCTTGCAGCATGAAAACCGTAGCGGGAATTGCCGCAGGGTTTGCCGAAAATCTGCTCCTTAGAGCCGCTGATGTATGTCTGAAGGAAAATCGCCGGGTGGTTATTGTCCCCAGAGAAATGCCGCTTTCCCGTATTCACCTGCGTAACATAAAAGAAATCGCCGATTACGGTTGTGTGGTTATTCCGCCCATGCTGACATTTTATAATGGAGCTGATACGGTGGAAAAACAAATTCAGCATATCATCGGCAAGATTTTGCGCCAGTTTGGATTAGAGTACAAGGCTTTTGTCCCCTGGCAGATTCAGGAGGAGAAAATTTAATCATGGAATGCAGGAATTTTACTTCCGGAAGAAAAAAGTATAAATTGTCTGCGTCTTTGATGGCGGCAGGCCGAGATAAGGTGGTGGTGATAACGGGGGGCACAGTGCCCCATATCGGAGCTACCGCCGTAGCCACGCCACGCCCCAGCCTCACCGGCAAGGGACAATCAGCTTCGGTTTCCGTCATTTGCCAGCTTGGTCATTTAGATGACGAATTCGCTCGTGGGGCGGCCCAAATGCTTTCACGCATTACCGGCGGTGTGGTAACCGTTACGGTGGGCATTCACATAGATAATGCACAGGCGGCGGATTTGGAAATGTTTCAATTTACATTCAACCAGCTCTTAGAGCTGATAAAAAATTCATTGTCTAGTAGTTAGGAGGAAGACGAATATGAATTTAAAAAAATGTGTTCTCTGTGGAATCATGGCCAGCAGTCTGACTATTCCCTTCAGCGGTACAGCCTTCATGGCTCCCGCTAGTGAAAATGCGGGTACTATACAAAATACATCAATAGCAGAGGCCGCGCAGATGGCAAAAACCTACAACCTGGACTTTGACTCCAACAAGAATTATACGGAAGAGTCGATGAACCTTGACGGGGAGACGGTTAAATACCGCGCTTACCGTAACGTGGTTTATGTGGCACATCCTAAGAGCGTGGCTTCTGAGTCCATGAATATTTTTATTCCGGCGGCTTACTTTGAAAACGGCACTGTAAACGGTTATACCAAGGAAACCGCACCTATCTTTATGCCTAATGGTGTCGGCGGTTATATGCCGGGCAAGGCCGGCGAACCGCAGGAAAAAGCTCCCAGGAGCGATAGGGCCAATGCTGTGCTGACAGCTCTATCCAAGGGCTATGTAGTAGCTGCTCCGGCTATTCGCGGCCGCACGACCATTGGCGATGATGGCAAGACTTATGTAGGAAAGGCTCCTGCCTTCATCGTGGATTATAAAGCCGCCGTCAGATATCTGCGTCATAACAAGAAAAATCTGCCTGCTGGTGATACGGAAAAAATCATATCCAATGGCACCAGCGCCGGCGGTGCTTTGTCTGCTCTCTTGGGGGCTACGGGCAACGTCAAAGAATATGAACCCTACTTAAAGGAAATCGGGGCAGCCAATGAACGCGATGATATTTTTGCTTCCAGTGTTTATTGCCCGATTACCAATTTGGAACACGCTGACATGGCCTATGAATGGATGTTTAACGGCGTAAATTCCTATTACATGGCTATGTGGCAACTGCAGGATTTAGCTAACCGCGGCATGAAAGTACCGGGTGAAAAATCTAGTGACAAATCGGCAGTCCGGCAGCCTAAGGCTTTGGACGCTGACGCCGCAAATAATCCTAACGCCAGCAAGCAGAAGATAGATATGACCAAGGAAGAAATTGCTGTTTCTAAAGTCTTAAAAGATGCCTTCCCGGCTTACTTAAACAGTTTGCAATTAAAAGACGAGAACGGCATTCTCTTAACTCTCGATAAAAACGGTAAAGGTTCCTTCCGTGACTACATCAAGGGCAAGTATATGCAATCGGCACAGGACGCTTTAAGTCGCGGTCTGGATGTTTTCAGTGCTAAATGGGTAAAGGTGAAAAACGGCAAGGTAGTTGATGTGGATTTAGACGCTTATCCGGCTGCTGCTACCCGTATGAAAGCAGCTCCGGCCTTTGATAAGCTGGATTTAAGTTCGGCAGAAAATGACGAGTTTGGTACAGAGGCCAATGTGCCGAAACATTTTTCGGCTATCTCCAAGCAGTATGAAAGCAAACAGGGCGAAATGGCTGACCCGGAAATGATTAAGCTCATAAACCCCTTGAATTTTATTGGCAACGGCAAGGCCACTGTGGCTAAACACTATCGTATCCGCCACGGTGCCATTGACCGCGATACTGCACTGGCTATTCCGGCTATTTTAGCCCTTACCCTCCAGAATAACGGCATAGATGTAAACTTCTATTCCCCGTGGAACAGAGGGCATTCCGGTGATTATGATTTACCGGAACTCTTCAACTGGATGGATAGCATTTGCAAAGCTAAATAAATATTGGTTAAGTTTATTAAATGTAAGTACCTCACGAAACAGCATATATAAATAATAAAAGTGGCATCTTCGCAATTTAGGAAGATGCCACTTTTCGACTTATAACTCTGGTTCCTTATGTTCTTTTCCCTTGCAAACTTTTTGTACTGGCTATGTTTACGGCGGATAAATATCTAAGATTTCAGGTTTACCGAGTTCTGCGAATCGGCAAACATCACCCAATGTATGAGCAAAACTGGCTATCCATATCATAATGCTCCGATGGAGTGCTGCTTCAATACACTAAAGAATGAATTGATTTATCTGCATGACTATCCGACAGAAGAAGCCAGGACAAGGATTTGCAATTATTAAGCAGTGTTACAAAAGAGCTTGACCCTTACAGAAAAGGATGGTAAATACAAAGGGAAACTGGAAGAATATATACTCACGAATTCCTGTGATGAGGGGCAAACTTTATTCGAAGCATGATATCAGGCAGCCATGAAGTCCCGATTTTTATCCCCGTAGATATAAGTGGTCGAAAGATAGGGGAGGGGAATAAGGGTTGCCCAGCCGATCAGCAGGAAAAGCCCGGTGAAGAAGGTCAAGGTAAAGATATGCATGGTTTCCCAGATATCCGGTATAGAGCAAAAAAAACAGCCCCAAAATACTGAACAGGGCAGCATGCGCTTTATCGCCTTGCAGGCGCCGCTTTGGCAGGTGAGATAAAGCAGGATAAACAGCAAACTACCGTCGGCAAAGCTGCGGCGGTAGAATCGCCTTATATTTTCTCGGCGTTAACCCATGAAAAAAGAGCAGTATGCATAGCCGTTATTCATAAAAAGCAGCAAAAAATAAAAGGACTTTTTCCTTTCCCAGCGAATTATCATTCAATAGGGAGAATGTAGGATTAATTTCAAAAATTCAGTAAAAAGCACGTTTAAGGTGTGAAGCAGGGAGGAAGGGTTATGCGTTTACGGGAAAAATTCATGGTGTTAACGGCCTTAGCTGGACTGCTGGTGGCTATCGTTTCGGTCATTGGGTATTGGAATGCCAGCGAAGGTTTGGAGAAAAGTGTCGAAAAGGAACTGATGGCTACCGTTACCGGGCAGACCAATAATTTGAACGGCTGGCTGCTGTCCTATGGACAGGTAGCCCAAGGAACGGCCAATCTGATCAATGCCTGCAACGGCAATATGGAACTGATCAAAAAGCCGGAGACCTTATCCCTGGGAGATGGGAATAAGGATGTGCTGGAAGTGGGCGTTGGCTTGGAAACCGGTTTTATCCAGGGGCGGAATGCAGGGGATATGTCGGCAAAACTTGATCCCCGTACCCGTGGCTGGTATAAACTGGGTCGAGATAAAGGGGTGGTGACCTTTACCGAGGCCTATCTGGATAAATTCACCAATAAACTGGTAACCTCTGCAGTCTGTCCTGTCAAAGCCGATGGTAAATTTGCCGGAACGGTTTTCGTGGATATCCTGCTGGAAACGCTGGACCAGCAAGTGGGGGAAATCAACTATAATGGTGTGGGCAGTGCAGCGGTTATCGAACCCACCGGTGTGATTATTGCCAGCAAGGGAAAAGCAGAGAAGCTGTCCAAATTCCAGGATATTCCAGGTTTAGGCAGTCATTTTGATGAGATGGTACAAAATAAGCAGGGCTTCTTTACGGTGGATACCGGTGATGATATGGGAGAAGCCATCATCGCGTATGCCACGGTGGATAGCAGCGGCTGGCTGGTATCCCTGGCCGTACCTGCTGAGGATGTGTATGCACCTTTGAACAAGCTGAAGATAATTTATCTCATCGTGGCGCTGGGGGGCATGCTGGTAATGGCCTTGATGTGCCGGAAACTGGCCTTTGATGTCACGGAACCCGTCACGGCTTTGGAAAAGAATGCCAAAGCGCTGGCGGAAGGAAATCTGCAGGTGGAGAATATTCCTGTGACTACCAGTGATGAAATCGGCAATTTAACGGCTGCATTCAATACCATGGCGGGGAACCTGCAGAAACTGATCAAGCAGATGGCCAAAACTTCGGAACAACTGGCGGCCTCGGCGGAAGAATTGACAGCCAATTCTCAGCAATCGGCTGAAGCTTCTACCCATGTGGCAGCAACGGTGGGGGATGTATCTGCCGGTATGGATAAGCAGCTGCAGGATATTGATGGCGCAAAGGAAAACGTGGACATGGTATTCCAGGACATCACCAAGATGGCCGAGAAGTCCAAGACCGTGGCCGAGGCATCAATCCATACAGCTACTGCTGCCAAGCAGGGTGCTGAGATGATGGAAAATGCCATAACCAAGATGGGGGCCATCGAACAGGGGGTTATGGAAAGTGCCGAAGTGGTCAAAAAACTCGGGGAAAACTCCCAGCAGATTGACCAGATTGTGGACGCCATTTCCTCCATTGCGGAGCAGACCAATCTGTTGTCTTTGAATGCGGCCATTGAGGCAGCCCGTGCCGGTGAGCATGGCCGAGGCTTCGCTGTGGTGGCAGAGGAAGTACGGAAATTAGCGGCTGAGTCCCAGGTTTCTGCCGAGCAGATCAAGGCGCGGATTTCCTCCATTCAGCAGGATACGGTGAAGGCCGTGGAATCCATGGAACGGGGGTCTGAAGGGGTGAAGGACGGCACCAAGACCATTCGGGAAGTGGGCGCGCAGTTCTCGGATATCCTGAGCATGGTGGAAAGCATTAATAGCCAGATGACGGAAATCAACAGTTCCGTAAAGGTGGTTACCGATGGGGCATCCAATATCGTGACGGCGGTGGATTCCATTGATACCGTTAGTCGTAAGACCGCAGGGGATACCCAGACGATTTCTTCCGCTACCGAGGAACAATCGGCCTCTAATGAAGAAATTGCTGCATCCAGTACAGCCTTGGTTAAACTGGCTGAAGAAATGCAGCATGCCATCAGGCAGTTCAAGATTTAATCGTATATAGAGCGCGGCTGACCAGAGAAAGAAATCTGGTCAGCCGCTTTTGGGTTATGTCTTTGTGGTGGCTCTTTGTATAGGGATTTGTATTTCTGTCACGAATTTTGCCGGATCCTGGACCAGACCTTCATCAATCAGGGTGATTTCCCGGGAAAAACCGGCAATGGTGAGCTGGTGTTCATGGATATACTGCAGGAGCTTTTCATAGGCCGCCGGTGCTTCGGGATGGCTGCCGGTGAAGCGCAGGCAGACACAGCAGGCAGCCGGTAATGTCTTGCAGGTGCCCGTGATCTGATCCTCCGGGTCCAATAGCAGGAAGGCTGTGTCGTAACGATGGATATCGCCGGCTTCCAGCCGTTCCTTGGCAATGCCTACACCAATTTTGCCCAGAAATACGCTGGCATTTTCCTGCTCCCGTTCCAGCTTGCGGATGGCATCTTCCAAATCCAGATGGGTGTGCAGGGATAGATCGGCATGGATGCAGATAAGTCTCTGTGGGGGCAGTTGACGCAGTTCGATTTTGTTCAGGCCCGGAGCTTGCGCTTCTTTAAGACGTTGCAGCCGGTGGTCAATCTTTCTTTCGATGCACTGCCATACCTGGCATTTTTGCTGGGCAATTTGCTTTTGGCAGCGGAGCATTTCGGTAATTTTGTCCACATCCCGGTTTTGGAGAAAGGCCGCAATCTGTGTCAGCGAAAAATCCAGCATTCGTAGATAGCGGATGGTGTTCAGGCATTCAAATTGCTGGACATTGTAGTAGCGATAGCCGCTGTCTTTATCGATATGGGCAGGCTGCAGCAGACCCAGCTGCTCGTAATGGCGCAAGGTGCCTACGCTCAAGCGGAACATTTTGGCCACTTCGCCAATCCGGTAGAGTTTTCCCTGTTTCATGTTACACCTCTCAGCCAGCAAACATACACCAAAGAATGGGCACCAATAGTGCGGGCAGGCAGTTTAACGCCTCAAAATCGGCTGCCTTCATGATGGAAAGGCCGGACATGGCAATCAAAAAACCACCGACAATGGAAATTTCCACCATCATGGTGCCGGTGATGAAATTTCCCAGCCAAAGGGTCAGCAGGTAAATCGAGCCCTGCCAAAGCAGCAAAACCACTCCTGCCAGAGCCATACCAACGCCATAGGTGGTACTGAGCACCATGGCGGTCACAAAGTCCAGGGAAGCATTGGTAAAGAGATAGGTATGGTCGTTGTAGAGGGCGCTTTGAACAGGCCCCAGAATGGACAGGGTTCCCACACAGAAAATCAGGCAGCCTGTGACAATGCCCTGTCCCAGACTGTTGTTGTCCTTATTGCGGGTGGCAAAACTGGTCAGCCGTTCATTGAGTTGCAAAAGTTCGCCGATAAGACATCCCACAGCCAGGCTGACGATGAAGAGGATAGGATAAGTGCTTTTGGGCATATTCTGCACCACGGCATTTATGCCCAGCCCAAAGGCAGCCAGACCCATGACACGGATGAGACTGGCACTGAGTTTGTCATCCATCATTTTGCGAAACAGGCCGCCTAATAGACTGCCTGCCACAATAGCGATTACATTAACGATTGTACCGAGCATGAATATCACCTCCGCTTCTTATATTAAACCCTACAACTGTTGTAGAGTCAATGAAGATATTAAGCCGCTGTAAAAAAAATACGGCTAACGAAAAAAATTTTTCCATTTTCTAAGGGGTTTTTAATTATCTTGTTATATGCTAATGAACATGTTCCTGATGGAAAAAGATAACCCACTGATTTTTATCCTTTTATACTAATTCGAACCAGTAAATAAATGTGCTCTTTATTCGTGTCCCAGGGATTGTGATGTATGTGATGAGAAAAGGGGGAGCCTTACATAATGCTGAAAGATGAGTATTTTACTCAGGACGATCAGACAAACGGTGGAGAAGTAGATCATTATTTAGTAACCTGGATTTCTGCAGGCGGTGTGGGAAAGTGCATCCATTTTGCCAATCATGGCGCGGCTCAGCGGCATGTCAATAAAATGGAACAGGATGGTTATCGGGCCTTTATTCAAGAGGTTTCTTGACCATTTAGCAAGAATCGTTTAGCGCCCAGGATGGGCGTATAATAGAGCAGGGCAAAAAATCATAAAAGCAGTTAAGAACAGGGCTACAGAAGGTCCTGTTCTTTTTGCATCAGTAAGAAGGGAGGAATTTCTTTATCGACAAGAGATAAACATTAGCGTTATAATAAGAAAGAGCGCATAAAGATAAATTGTGTAAATCGGAAGGGAGAGCTATAGATATATGTTGGAATTGAAAAACATTTCCTTCCATGTCACCGAGGGCGATAGCCAGGTCGATATCATTCAGGACCTGAGCCTTACCGTTGACAATAGGAAATTTGTGGTCATCACTGGCCCAAACGGCAGCGGTAAATCCACCCTGGCCAAGATTATAGCGGGAATTGAGCAGCCCACTTCTGGCCAGATCCTGCTGGATGGTCAGGACATTACTCATAAGAGCATTACAGAAAGGGCCCAGATGGGCATCAGCTTTGCTTTCCAGCAGCCGGTGCGCTTCCGGGGGCTGCAAGTCATTGACCTTTTGCGGCTGGCCGCTGGTAAGAAGATTTCCCATATCAAAGCCTGCGATTATCTGGCTGAGGTAGGGCTGTGTGCCAATGATTACGTTAATCGTGAAGTGAACAGTTCTCTGTCCGGCGGTGAACTCAAGCGCATTGAGATTGCTACGATTCTGGCCAGAAAGACCAATCTTTCCATCTTTGACGAGCCGGAGGCGGGAATTGACCTTTGGAGTTTCCAGAACCTGATTCGTATCTTTGAAAAGATGCGCAGCGAAATTGCGGACAGTTCCATCATCATCATTTCCCATCAGGAGCGCATCCTGCAGATTGCTGATGAAATCATTGTACTGGCAGATGGCAGAGTTCAGGAACAGGGTGCGGGACAAGATATCCTGCCCAAGATCATGGACACGGAAGTCAGCATGCCCATGTGCAGGAAGTTTCAGTAAAGGAGAGGTCAATCTATGGTAAAGATGGACGAAATACAGAGAAGACTGCTGCTGGAGGTGTCTGACCTGCATGACGTGCCTCAGGGAGCTTATAACCTGCGGGCCAACGGCAAATCTGTAGGCCGCAGCAACAGTGCCAATATTGAAATCACTTCCAAGGAAGACGGCTCCGGTATTGATATCCGCATTAAACCCGGTACCAAGAATGAGAGTGTGCATATTCCGGTGGTCATGAGCGAAAGCGGCCTTAAGGAAACGGTATACAATGATTTCTATATCGGCGAAGGGGCTGATGTGGTGATTGTGGCGGGCTGTGGTATTGATAACTGCGGTACCCATGATTCGGAGCATGACGGTGTACATCGCTTCTTCGTGGGGGAAAATGCCAAGGTCAAGTATGTGGAAAAGCATTATGGTTCCGGTGATGGCAAGGGACAGCGCATATTGAATCCCGTTACGGAAGTGACCATGGAAGCTGGCAGCTCCATGGAAATGGAAATGGTGCAGATAAAAGGCGTGGATTCCACCAGCCGCACCACCCGGGCCAACCTCAAAGCAGATGCCAGCCTGGTGGTGCGGGAGCGTTTGATGACCCATGGCACCCAGTACGCATATAGCGAATACGAGGTATGCCTGGATGGGGAAAATGCCAGTGCGGATGTGGTGTCCCGTGGTGTTGCCCGGGATAAGTCCTATCAGAAGCTGGATTTGCGCATTGTGGGCAATGCCGCCTGCCAGGGCCATACGGAATGCGATTCCATCATTATGGACGAAGGCCGGATTCTGGCTGTTCCCTCCTTGGAAGCCAATGATGTGAATGCCGCTCTGGTTCATGAAGCCGCCATCGGCAAGATTGCCGGGGACCAGCTGATTAAATTGATGACGCTGGGGCTGACGGAAAAAGAAGCCGAAGAACAGATCATCAATGGGTTCCTGAAATAAATGACAGATTTAGGATAAGCGTATGGCGAGAGCTATACGCTTTTTCTTTTTGTGTTGTAGCTCAGCGGGAGTGGAGGTGGTAATCCTTTTCGCCGTTTCACGAAATGATCCATCAGCAAATGAATGCCAGGTGAATATGAGGAAAGAAGCCTTGCTCCTTTCCCCTAGGCTTATGAATTTGACACGTTTAATGTGTTTGAAAATCTCATGTTGATATGTAAATTTTATTAAGCAGGAATTTACAAAGCCAAAGCAGAAATGTACA
>NZ_JAILPX010000048.1 GCF_024699275.1 Selenomonas sp. | reverse complement strand
CGTGCCGTTCCCGCGTATCACACAGGTAGCAAAATCTCCCTGCCCTGTTTCCTTCTCGTACAAAGCCTCGATAGCAAGCCCTGAGCACAAATTTTGACGAAGTTCCTCGTTCATGTAAAACATCTCCTCGTAAAATTTTTTTGAAGGCGGCGTGTTTCGTACTGTTGTCCGTCCTACGAATACAATCTTAACCCTGTTTAACCGGAAAAGTCAATAGCAAATCATAAACTTATGTTACATGTTTGCAGCCTTTGTTATTGTTTTGTCTTGCTTTCGGCCTGTAAAAACTCTGTACACTCACAGTAGACACTTTTTAATGCATAAATATGCAGCAGCATCTACGCCATCATGTTTTCTTGTTATTATCTGGTTATTCTCTGTTATAGGCGGGTCACAGACTGACTTTCGAAGGGATAAAAAAAGCCCCTTGGATGGGACAAAGATGATGGCTTAAAATTTTCTCACCATGCAGGGGATTTTTCAAACAGAAGCGTCATGTATAAGGCTGTGAGGGGCAGGCGCCGCCCCCGGGAAAACAAGCAGCAGAAAGGATGATAACCATGGCAGTACGCAACAACGAAGTTACCCGCCTGAATCTGAA
Organism: Selenomonas sp.; assembly: GCF_024699275.1. Next base: position 3,730 of record NZ_JAILPX010000048.1, on the reverse strand, counting down.
AGTCATCACCGGCAGTGATGAAAACGGCAAGGACACCATCGCCACTCGCGGTTTCACCGTGAACCCGGAGCTCGATGACGATACGATTCTTTCCATCGGCAAGAAGCTGGGGAACCTCCAGAGCTTCCCCGTGGAGGCCATCGCCCGTCAGGACAGCGCCAGCCTCGCCGCCGAACACTGATTCCCCGCATAGAAAGGAGCAGCTATCATGAAATCCACACTCAAAATGATTTTATCCCTCGAAAACGGCAAAAGCACGACGCTTTCCCTGGCCTCCCCCCGTGCTGATTTGACGGCGGCCGAAGTCACGGAAGCCCTCACGGAAATCATTGCCCACAAGGCAATCCTCGTGGACGGCAGCCCCGTGACGGCCATTCAGAAACTCTACATCCAGGATGTAGAGGAAAAACTGCTGGCCTAAGCCATGAACGAAACCCTCCTGACCGCCGTTTCCGCCGTAGGCTTCCCCATCGTGGTGACCTTCTACCTGCTGACGACCTTCCAAAAATCGCTGGACAGGCTGACCACCCAATTAGGGGAACTGACCCACGAACTGCAGCGGCATTAAAATAGCACAAAAGCCCGAGGGGCTGGTGATATTTTCCCAAAGGAAAATTATCGCTAGCCCCTCAGGCTTTTTATTATCAGACACAATCAGAATGTCCACATTGCGCCCAATTGTGCGCTGAAACCTCTCTGTTTGCCAACCCAGCCGGTAGCTCCCAAATCAATCTTCACCGGGCCGCCAGGTTTTACCTGCCAACCTAATTCCAGCATGCCGCTGCCCCCTTTGATACTGGGGCTTGGTGCCGCGATTCCGCTATAGGTAGCACGCGCCTCACCGCCGAATTCATGCTGGTAAGCCAAGCCGCCATAGAGGCTGCTCTTATTATCCAGCTTATGCGTCAGGCGTGCTCCAATCCGCAGACGATGGCTGTCCACACTGTCAAAATTCATCGTATCCGTTGCCGATGCCCCCGTAGTGGTATTGGTAATGGTGGCCGTCACATTATCACCGGCAGTATGGCTGTAGAAATACTTCATATAGCAGTCCAGTACATTGCCGTGGGTAAGTTCCATCACTTTGCCCAGTCCCATATGGGCTGCCCAATAGTTTGAACTACTGTCATAACTTGCCCGGCGATCGGCGGCCAGATTGCCTGCGTAATCTGCTTTCAGATTACCACCGCGCACGCTGCCCTCGTAGTAAAGACCATCATTATTGGTCTGCCGTGCCATTACGCCCAAGCCCCAATAACTGCTGTCGCCGTTGCCATGCGTACCATCATTCAGATAGCTGTCATAGCTGCCGCGTCCGTATTCCACTACCGGACCAAACAAGAGTTTGCCTTGTTTATTGGACAATTCCCGGACAAAACCTACATTCAGGCCCATACCTTTGTTATCTACATGCGAACCGCTGTTCACCCGCATATTAAATCCGCCTATTGCCGCATAGGGAACAAAGTGGCCCTTGGCAACATCCTTTAACCCTTCACGGGTATTGTCTTTTGCCGCCTTATTTTTCTCTGCCAGATCTATAGCTACGGCATTAGCCGCCTGCGAAAAGCCCTGACTCACCAGCAAATCCGAGCCATTGTTGAGCAGTGACACAGCCGCTGCCCGGGTTTCCACCGGGGATTTCATCCGTTCAGTCAAATCCGTATCTTCCTTCTGACCAGCACCATCTACCGTAGCAATAATGGTGTTAGCATCCTTTTTGCTGATGGAAAGGTCATACGTGCTATCCGTTGTCCAGCCGGAAGGTGCAGAAACGGAAGCCGTCGTATTTAATGTAGCATCTGTGGTCAGTCCGTTTGCATTATAGAGCAGATTTACCGTATCTCCCTTGGCCAGAGTCGCACCAGACAAAGCCGCTACCCCAAAGGTCACGCCCGTAAGGTCACTCGTCGCGCCATTGACGGTCAGCAAGGTATCGCCACTTGCCACATTAGCCGGTAAGAAGAAATTGATATTCTGGAAACCAGAAATGGTAGCTGCCTGAATGCCTGTAGCCCCCACGTTCAAGGTATTTCCGGTAGAGGTCGTCCCCGAACCGCCGACCAGATTGTTGATGGTCATGGTATTAAAGATGTTAACCGTATTATTATTGGTTGTTGTCCCTTGACCGCCATAAATATCCGTGGTGCCGCTAAAAGTACCACTTTTGATGGTTACAATATTATCATTGGCCTTAGAATTCGTTTGTTTAGCCATACCACCAGTAATAGATACATCGCCAAAAGTACCGCCATCAATTGTCACCTTATTTTGACTGGTTTCATTGAAATACTTTCTTGTAGCATGTGGCCGGCCAGCACCATAGATTTGGATTCCACTGGTAAAAGTTCCTCCACTTATCTCAACCGTATTGTTTATGGCGCGCAGACTGTCACTATAATCCGCGCGGTCACCGGCCCAAACACCTGCGATATACAGATTGGAGTTGGTGAAATTACCGCCTGTGATTGTAACATGGTTATTTTGGCCCAACGACGTTTTAGCCGTACCGATCGCTGCACCAGTAATAAGATTGTTGGGATTTGAAGTGCCTCCACTAACGGTTACGCTATTATTGGTCGCAGTAATCGATTGCGCCTCGTAGGTATCATTACAATACATAAAAAGGCCTGCCAAGGCGCCAATACCACTGTTCGTAACGCCATCGGTCACTGTAATCGTATTGCCGCTGATAACATAACTTTCCGGATGCTCACCAACCTGACCATTTCCCAGCACAACCCATGCGGGGGTAGCATCATACCCAATACTTCCTCCAGTAAAAGAAACATCGTTATTTTGAATGGTTATGGTATACGCTCCAGTAGCATTAACCGGAGCTGCTTTAAGTCCCAAAAGGCTACCGGAAATATCTTGATTACTATTTTCCTGATGAATATTCTCAATAGTTTCGGTCGCGGTAAAGTTACCGTGGGTTACTTTTACCTCGTCTGCCTCAGCCATAGGCATCCAGCCCAGCTGCCAGCAGCCGGTCATCATGGCCACCCCCAATGCCAGCCTGCGCCACTGCTTTTTCCCGTTTGCGTGGGATTTCTTTAAGAGCGTCCCCCCCCCGCAAAACATTTGTGCATTAATGTTTTTCACACTTCTGCCATAGCTCATGACCATCAATCCCCTTCTAAAAAATAATTTACCATAGATACCAAATATATTTTATTCAACATACCCGCATCGTATTCCTGCCAGATTTCTAATTTTTTATCATCTGGAATATCCTTGTTCCGCTGATAGTGGGGATTCTCGTAGCACTCTTTAGCTACTGGCTGAATCACTAAAGTGTAACAGGCACAAAAACCCCCCGGCTTTGTCGCGTTGCCGGGGGGGTTTCTAACTTCTTGTATTCCGTATGAGTCAATTATAGCACCACACAGTAACGAATACAAGTGTTATTTTATTGCTTGCTCAGCCATTCGGCAATGGCTTTATAGTTGAAATACAATTTGTCCGCCATATCCCCGAACGGATGATTTACCTTCACCGCATGTTCATCGCTGATGAATTTGCCGTTCGTCATCCGGCCGAGCTTGTTCCAGCCGGACATTCTGGCCACATGGCCGTACGCATCCAGGAACGGCGCCACAGCACAGTCGCCGCCGCCCGGCTGCTCACCGATAATCTTGGCCAGGCCATCCACCTGCGCAAAGAACGGCAGGGCGTTGCCGCAGGAATAGGAGAAGCCGCTGGTCAGGATGTAGAAATCATACTGGCC
>NZ_JAILPX010000030.1 GCF_024699275.1 Selenomonas sp. | reverse complement strand
GGCAGACACAGGACAAGAAGACATTGAAGCGTATCAATGCGCTCATCAAGGATATAAAAAGGCATCCGTTTGAAGGTATTGGCATGGTAGAGCCACTAAAGGGAAATTTGTCTGGATTCTGGAGCAGACGGATTGATGATTCCAACAGACTGGTGTATGCAGTGGAAGGGGCAACCGTTATCATAATCGCATGTCGAAATCACTATGAGTAAAGAGTTTTTACTTGACCACTACAATCTGGCCAAGGATATGAGCGCAGATATCCAAAGTGCTGAGCGCGATACCCAGTCCACCATGAAAACAAAAGGAAAATAAAGGGGTCGGCATATTTGACATAAAAAAACAGGGCGAGTTTCGTCCTGTTTTTTGCGTTATGCGTGATTCAAAAACTTTAATCCACGTTTTGGGAGAAATTTCCTTAAAGGACTTTTCCATAAACATGGCGGGCAATAACGAATTGCAGAGCCACTAAGACAGCCAGCAGGCCAAAGGCTGCGTAGAGGCTGGTGGCATGGGCCAGGGCGCCGATGGCTGCCGGCCCCATGAGGATGCCTAAGTATCCCAGAGTGCTTACAGCAGGCACGGCCAAGGCAATGGGCATATCCTTTTGCTTGCCCAATAGGGAAAAGAACACTGGTACGATATTGGCACTGCCGATGCCAATGGCAAAGAACCCTGCATAAAGAAGTTCCGTCACCGGTGCGAAAATCACGGCGAGAAAGCCAATAAAGGCCAGCATACTGCCGCCTAAGACTACGGCCTTTTGTCCCAGTTTTTGAACCAGTTTGTCACCCATGAGCCGCATGATCAGCATGGCGGCGGAAAAGATGGTAAAGCCCATGCCTGCTAAGGACAGATCAAGCCCCCTGACTGTGGTCAGGAATACACCGCTCCAGTCCATGATGGCGCCTTCCACCAAAAAGGCAATGCAGGCAATAAGCCCCACAAAGGTTACAATGCCCTTGGGCATGGCCAGCATCTGCCCGCCGGCATCTCCGCCATAGGGCAGTAGAAACCGGGAAAAGGCAATAATCGTCCCCATCATGATGCCCGCCGCAATCAAGGTGGAGGCTGTGGGGGATAGGCCAAGACCGCCCACCCAGATACCAAAGAGCCCTGCACCTGTAAAACCGCCCACACTCCATAGTCCATGCATGCCGGACATCAGCCGTTTGCCGGCGGCTTTTTCCACGATAACGGCCTGAATATTGATGACCACATCAATACAGCCCATAATTGCGCCAAAGCAGAGAAGCACCGGCACAGCCAACAGGATTTCGGCCACCTGGCTGAGGAGGAAAAGCAGCAGGGCAAAGGCGATGCTGGCAAAGGTCAGCACTTTCCGGCAGCCTAACCGTACTGCCGTCGCCCCGGACAAGGGCATGGTCAAAAGAGAACCAATGCCTATGCAGAGCAAAAGCAAGCCCAAAACATCCTCACCTATGGCCAGCCGCTGCCGCAGCAGGGGCACGAGTGGTGCCCAGGAAGCTGCGCCAAAGCCTCCAATAAAGAAAACAGCCCGGGTGGCGTATTGTGTCCGGATATCTGCCGGATTCATTCCCTGTTTGTTTATTGTCATATATTTATTCCTTTCATCCCTCGTGATTTATGATTAGATTCTAACCTTAGCAGATGATTACGAACTTGTCAAAGAGGGCGGACCGAAAACAAAAAGCATCGTTCTTAGCGGTCAGGATAAGAACGATGCTTTTTCCTACAGGAATATTCTCTAATAGTTCTTGAGCAGAGCCAATAGATTATCGCGGCAGATGGCATCTACCGTGGTGGGCTTTAAGGTATCCAGAAGCTTGTAGTATTTTACCACCTCGGTGGGATAGGTCTTCCAGTGACCTACTTTATCAGTCCCCAACAGGAAGCGGTCCGGATGGCGCTCAATGAGCCGGGTCCAGTCGGCTAAGCTGTTGCCATCGAAATAGTTATCGGGGAATTGATCTAGGAAATAATAATCGTAAACCAGCCAGGAAATATCCACCCAGAGGTTGGGATTATTACGCAGCATCTCGTCAGCAATCCGGGTGAGTTCCTTGACTTCGATGCGGCGGGAAATGCCGATATGTGCCCAGATGATCCGGCATTGCCGATTATAGGCCAGCGCCCGTTTCAATTCGTCCAGATAGAGGATATCTTCGGTGTTTTGGGCGGTGATGTTGTGATGAACCAGCACCGGCAGCCCCTTTTGGGCAGCCAGGTCGTAAATCCCCAGGAAACCACCCCCGTCCACATGAGGCGCTTCTCCATAGGTCAGGGCAGTCAGGTCGTCATGACGGCTCATAAGCTCCCCAATGCCACGCCAAAACTTTGGATAAAGGCGCAGGATCTGCTCCACATGGTCAGCAGCAAATTTGTCGTTGCCATTGAACCCACAGCAGAAGGGATAGAAGCGCTGACGGATGTATTCCGGCTGTGCCAGCAGCTCTTCAGCCACCAGATAATCCGTAGCGGAATAATAGTAGCAGCGGCTGTCATTGGAAAGATAATAGGCAGGACGGCTGGTGGTGCTGTCCCATTGCTTGGCCATGGCCATGCCGAATATCACGGCTGAATCCACACCGGATAAATCCATGGCCTGACAAAGGGCTGGAAAGCCATCGGAATTCTGCAGGAAATCGGTAAAATGCAAATGACTATCGATGAGCTTATAACGAACTTTTTCCTTGGGTGCTTCAATGGAGATTTTTACGTTGGTTGCCCGACTCGGATCAATCTGATGGCTAGCTGCGGCAGAATCAGTCCTTTCTTCAGCCGCCACAGCCATGCCCTGAGGCAAGGCCGCTGTCACGCCAGTCATCGCAGCCAGACGCAGGAAATCACGGCGGCTGATGGAAGACGGTGTATCGTTTTTCATGGTATCCCTCCTGTAGAGAAAAATCTGTTGAAAGTCACAACGCTATCGGTCAGGTTAATTCACGAAGGAAAGCAATCCTTGTCTATAAAATTCTCGCTTTAATCAGCAAACCCTTTGCCCTAGACAAAAGAATTATACAAAAACAAGCCTGCCCGTTATTCCCTAATTAGATATGCTGTCCGTATACCGATACTGCACATACGAAAAAAATTTTTTTAAAACTATTGACTTGGAGTTTACTTCAAGGTATAAACTTACAAACATCGCTTGAGTTTGATTAATTTGTATAAATGTAAAAAGGAGTATTTCATGTATTTAGAAAAAATCAATGAACCTCAGGATATCAAAGGTTTTTCCGCTGAGCAGCGTAAAGCGCTGGCGCAGGAAATGCGGGCTGCCATGCTGAAGCGTGCCAGCGTCCATGGCGGGCATTTTGGGCCGGATTTCGGCATCGTCGAAGCAATCATTGCCCTGCATACGGTGTTTGATTCCCCCAAGGATAAATTCGTCTTTGATATTTCCCATCAGGCCTACCCCCATAAGATGCTCACCGGCCGCAAGGACGCTTATCTCTATGCGGATCATTATAATGATGTGTCCGGCTATACCAATCCCGAGGAAAGTGAACACGATATGTTCAATATCGGCCATACTTCCACCTCCATCAGTCTGGCTACCGGCCTTGCCAAAGCCCGTGATCTCAAGGGGGAT
>NZ_JAILPX010000022.1 GCF_024699275.1 Selenomonas sp. | reverse complement strand
CAGGATGTCTTTGACCAAAAGCAGATAGAGCCGGAGATATACTGCCGCAATGATGATGCCCGTACGACTATCCTTTGGGCCAATGCAGGTCTCGGAATTGGCATTGCGCCGCTTTCGGCCGTGGAACTGGCTGCCCATGATAAGCTTCATATCAAGATAATTGATGAGCCGGTACTAGAAACCCATATTGCTGCTGTCTGGCGGCGCAATACGAACCTTTCCAGAATCGGCAAAGAATTTTTGACGGCGCTTTGTGGCATGAATATTGCAGCAAAGGGCGAAATGAATCAGGAGGAACAATAAATGTCCCATGAGGAAATGAAATCGATGGCAGCTGCCTGTCCAAATTTTTATTGGAAGCTCTTCCAATCCACTTTTCTTATCAGTGCCTTTACGGTAGGAGGCGGTTTTGTGATAATTCCGCTGCTGCGGGCTAAGTATGTGGACGAATATGGCTGGCTGAATGACAAGGAAACCTTGAATCTGGTATCCATCGCCCAGTCCATGCCCGGTGTGGTGGCGGTTAATGCGTCCATCATTCTGGGATACCGCATGGCTGGTATCCGCGGGGCATTGACGGCTTTATCGGCTACCATCCTGCCGCCCCTTATCACCCTGTCCGCTATTTCCTGTGCCTATGACTGGTTTGCGGCCAATCCCTATGTACGCTATATGCTGAAGGGCATGCAGTGCTGAGCTACGGCTTTAATTGTCAACGTTGCGATTGACCTGTTGCATAAGCATTGGAAGAAAAGACTCTTATGGCCCTTGGTGATTATTGCGGGAACTTTTGTCGCCAATTTCTTTTTCGCGGTCAATATCATGTTGCTGGTCGTGATTGACGGAATTTTGGGTCTGATGTTCCTGCGCAGTGCGGAGTATGGGAAATAAGGAGGGAAAGGCGCATGATTTATTTGACCTTATTCTGGGAGTTTGCCAAAGTCGGCATTTTCTGCGTGGGCGGCGGCTACGCATCCATGCCGTTGATTCAGGCTGCCGTTGTGGACACTTATCGCTGGATGAGTCTCGGAGAATTTGTGGACATCTTCACGATTTCCCAGATGACGCCAGGGCCTATTGGCATTAACGCTGCCACTTTCGCGGGGATGAAAATTGCCGGGATTCCCGGTGCTGTTTGTGCGACAGTAGGCTTCTGTACACCGTCCCTTATTCTGGGAATCGTTTTGGCAAATCTCTTTTTCAAATATGGCGATATTGGGCCAATCCGCGGCATTCTCAATGGCCTGCGTCCCGCCGTGGTGGCTCTGATTGCCGCCGCTGGCATCAGCTTCGTGGTTCTGGCTCTTTGGAATGAGGAAACTCTGCCGGAAGACTTGACCACCATTGACCCGCTGGGTGTAATCATCTTGCTGGTCTCTTTGGCAGCTGTGCGCAGACAAATCGGTGTGATAAAGCTTTTGGCCGCTACTGGTGTGGCCGGTTTAGTGTTGGGAATCATTCAGCAAAATTTGCTCGGCTAGGAAAAGCAGGTAAACTGTCAGGCGAGGGCGAATATCCTTGGTAAGCGATAATGTAAGGAGGAGATTGGGTTGGGAAATAAGTGTTCTTATCTGGAACATGCGGCAGTGACCGTAGCGGATATCGAGTGGAGTCTGAAATTTTTTCAGAATGTATTGGGCATGACCGAGACAAGGCGGAAGGAAAAGGACGGCGTGTTGCAGCAGGTGTGGCTGAAAGGAGGCTTACAGCTGGTTGCGGCCCCGGAAAATCCAGCGGCAGGCAGAGGACATCATCTGGGAATTGTAGTGCAGGATTTCAAGTCTGCTTTGCAGGAAATACTGGCCTATGAAGGAGTACATCCTATGGAGGGCAAGCCGGAAAAATGGGTACAGCTTCCGGATGGGCTCGTGCTTGAACTGTTTCAGGAAAAGCCCGGAGCCATTGAAAAGATATTGGATATCGAAGTGAAATAAAATAAAGCCATCAATAAGGCAGTTTGGTAAAATCTGTGCTTATTGATGGCTTTTGTTTATGAAAAATTACTGTTCAATGCC
>NZ_JAILPX010000015.1 GCF_024699275.1 Selenomonas sp. | reverse complement strand
TGTTCCACCCTGGCCAGCAGGTCCCCCTCGGAAACCACATCACCGGTCTTGACCTTAAGAGTTTCCAGTTTACCGCTGGCCAGTGGTGTGACAACTGCTACGCCGGCAGAGTCCGTAATAAGGCCCATGCCGTCCACCTTTCCGTAAAGGCGCCAAAAATCGACCAGAGAACAACGGCAAACAAAAAGACCATAACGGCCACAATCAGCATCCAATCCAAAGATTTCGTAATGGAAAACATCTTGTCCAGCCGGTCCGGTGAGCGCAGCTTGTCCAAAGCTTCCTGGCTGAAAAGCATATTGCCCTTCATCTTCACGCACCTCCCAGCTCAACTTCAACAGTCATACCGTCTTCCAAGCCATTTTTGCCGGAAACGATTACGATTTCATCCGCTTCCAGGCCGGAGAGAATTTCCACATATTGTTCATCATGAACCCCGGTCTTGACCTTCCGGCGCTCGATGGTGCCAAAGGAACTGCCCTCCTGTTGGGGGACAAAGACGTAGACTTCAGACGTTCCCCCCTTGACCAGTGCCGTCAGGGGCACAGTCAGGCAATTATGGGCGGACAGGCTATGTAAAACAGCATCGGTATACGTACTGGTCTGGGGATAATCCTTTACGGAAAGGTGAATCTCCAGCTGCCGGTCCTCCGTGGGAACAGCGTAATCCGGGGTTACGGAATACACCGTGGCGAAGGCTTCATGATCGCTAAGGTCTGCCCCTTCCCCTTCATTTTTGAGGGGTACACTGCCCTTTTGCGCCACAAAGCGCACATGGCTGCCAGGATTACAGATACGGGCAAATTCATCATCAGCATTCACGTAAAACACCAAATCCTTTTTGGTACTGATCAAGGCCAGTGGTGTGCCTGCTTTGACAAAAGCGTGTTCCGCATAATACAAAAGCTGTACAACACCATCTGCCGGTGCGTACACCGTCTGGCGGGATTCCTGCAGGAGAACCTGCCGGCGCTGGGCCTGCAGGGTTTCCACCCGGGCCTGGGCTGCCTCGTATTCCATGGTCGCCGCCTCAAATTTTTCTGCAGAAGCTGCCTCCTTCTGCCACAAGCGACGATAGCGGTTGTAGTTGATGGAGGAGTTCTTCAGCTTGGCCTCAGCCTCCAAGATATTGCTGTCAATTTCCTGTATTTTCAAGGCCACCTCATCATTGACTAAGGTACAGATAGGCTGTCCAGCCTTGACTTCATCCTTCTTATTGACCAGGATTTGCGCAATCTGCCCATCCACCAACGAGAGTACATCCGTCATATTATCCGCATGAATCGTAACGATGGGCAGGTCCATACAGGGATAGATTTCCCGCTGGGCTGCAGTGGCACTGCGCAGGAGCATGGCCCGGTTTTCCATCCGCTTATTGATTTGGCTTTCCCCCCGATAATTGAGGTAAACCCCCAGCAGCATCAAGCCGATGGCCAGCACCAGCGAGATAACCAGCCCGCCGAAAAGGATTTTTCGCATACGATTTTTTCCTCCACCTATCCTACAGTTCTGTCGGCTCTGTTAGTTGAGCCGGGCTTCCTCCATGGCCTGCCGGGAAGATTTTCCTGCACGGACGCTTTCTGCATAGCGTGGGGAACTGATCTCCACCGGTACACCAATAGCCTGCTCCAGACCTGCTTTGTTCATATTGTAGTCATATAATGCCGTAATGTATTTCGTTTGGGCCTGGGTGAATTTTTCCTGGGCATCGGTAACGTTCACCAGGATATCCACACCTTCCGTATAACGCACCCGGGCCAGTTCATAATTCTTTTCCGCTAAACCGATGGCTGCCTTGGCCACTTGAATACGCTCTTCCGCCGCCCGCATTTTAGCATAGGCCGATTCCGTCTGCAGGCGAATGTTCTTTTCGATTTCATAGGCAGCTGCCTTTTGTTGGCGGATTCCCGCTTTAGCCGCATTGACCCGGGCAGCTGTAATCTGATTGTCAAAGATGCTCCAGGTCATCTGTACCCCATACTGCCAGTTGGAATTCCGCTCCTGCTTAAAGGGGTCCTCCCCCACGATACTGCGATTGGCCACCCCCGCGATGGCAGGACGATTCCCCGCCTTTTCCGCATCGGTAGCTGCCTCGGCGGCGCGAATCTTATAGGCCGCAGCCAGGACGTCCGGCCGATTGGCATAGGCGTAGTTCAGACAATCCTGCAGGTCTTTGTCATAGGCCTCGTAAATCAAGCCATCCGCCAGTTCAAAGTCCACGTGTTCCTCCAGCCCGATGGCTGTCCGCAGAGCGGACTTGGCCACCTGCAGATTGCTCACGGCCGACAACTGGTCCTGCTGGTAATCGGCCAGCTGTACCTGCATCTTGATGACATCCGACCGGGCCACCGTGCCTTCCTCAAATTGAACCTGCATGAGATGCAGTTCCTCATTGACCATGGCGACGGCGCTCTGGGCCACCCGCAAAAGATTTTTCTTCTGCAGGACATCATAATAGGCGGACCGCACCTTATAGCGAATGGACTGTTTGGCCCCCTCCACCTGCAGATCCGCAGCGTTCAGCTCATAGCCATACCGTTTGATATTGCCTTCAATCTTCCCCCCTGTATAAAGGGGAATTTGGATTCCCAACTTATT
>NZ_JAILPX010000012.1 GCF_024699275.1 Selenomonas sp. | reverse complement strand
AAATAATAAAAAAACATACGAAAAACTATTGACTTGCTTTAGGGATAAGATTATAATGATACACATAAATCTGAAAACTATATAAATAAAGAACAAAATATTTATATAGTCGATTTGACATCAACAGGGGAGGTAAACGATAATGAAGAAGTCAGGAATATTACATGCCCAGTTATCGGCTTGTGTAGCTGCCCTTGGCCATAAGGATTTGTTTATGGTCGGGGATGCGGGAATGCCGATACCGCCGGGAGTCACGGTTATTGATTTAGCGGTGACCAAGGGGGTACCCACGTTCCAGCAGGTGATGGATGCGCTGCTCACGGAAGCTGCCGTGGAAGGCTGCTATCTAGCTGAGGAGATTGAGGAGCATAATCCGAAGCTTCATGGTTACATCAAGGAGAAACTGGGGAATGTAGAATATGAGTATATGCCCCATGATGACTTGAAGAAATTATCCGCTAAGGCCCGGTTCGCTGTCCGTACCGGTGAGTTCACGCCTTATCCAAATGTCATCCTGCGGGCAGGAGTTGTCTTTTAACAGGAGTGAATACGCGTGAAGGTCAATATCAAGAAGATTAGTGAATTATCCGGTTTTTCGCCGGCAACGGTGTCCAATGCCCTCAATAATAAGAAGGGTGTCAACCATGATACAGCCATGCAGATTCTGGCTATTGCCAAGGAATGCGGCTATATCACGGAAAACAAGATTAAGAGCATCAAGCTGGTGATTTATCACGATTCGGGGAAAATCCTCTCGGATGCGCCCTTTTTCAGCAATCTTCTCGAAAGCGTCTCAAATGCCTGCCGGGAAAACGGCATGGAAGCCAAGCTGGTGAATCTTTATCGCCATGATGCAGATTATGCCCAGCAGGTGGAACTTCTACTTGAAGATCCGTCGGCGGCCTTGCTGCTGGTGGGGACAGAGCTGAATGAAAATGACGCCAAGGCCTTTGCGTCCACGGATATTCCTTTGGTGCTGCTGGATTGCAATTTTGATGACCTGCCGTTTCATAGTGTGCTGATGGAAAACAGTAAATCGGTGGAACGGGCAGTTTCCTATCTGGTGTCCTTGGGGCATAAAAAAATCGGCTATCTGCATGGCGATGTAGCTTCTCCCAATGGTGGGGAACGCTATCAGGGTTATGAACAGGGGATGGCGAAAAACAATCTGCCTGTAGAGAAAAAATATTTGTTCAGCTTGCCGGTGTCCATTACCGGGGCTTACGAATATTTTGACCAGCTGATTGCAAAAGGCACAGAACTGCCGACAGCTTTTGTCGCATACAATGATATGGTGGCTCTGGGTGTGATGCAGGCTTTGCAGAAACATCAGATTCGCGTTCCCGAAGATGTATCGGTGATTGGTTTTGACGATATTGAGTTCAGCCGGGTTTGTGCCCCGGGACTTACGACAATCAAGGTGCAGACGAAGGAATTAGGGGAACTGGCTGTGCAGAAGCTCCTGCAGCTGGTGAAAAATCCCCGCAGCATTCATACGAAAACCCAAATGTACACGGAATTTGTTGTCCGTGGCAGTACGGCAGCACCTGCCGTAAATTGAACAAGAATTTAGGAGGTATACCAAATGCTGTTTGGTAAGCGTAACGATATTGAACAATACGACAATGGTTATATCAGTAAGATTCCGGTGTTCCAGTTTATCCTCTTATCCTGCCTTGTGCCCCTCTGGGCGGCGGCAGCCAGCCTCAATGATGTGCTGATTACGCAGTTCAAGAGCGTGTTCGCGCTGAGTGACTTTGCTTCTGCTTTGGTGCAGAGTGCATTTTATAGTGGTTATTTCCTGATTTCCATTCCGGCTTCCATGGTCATCCGTAATACGACCTATAAGACGGCAATCCTCTGTGGCCTTGGATTCTATATTGCAGGCTGCAGCTTGTTCTTCCCGGCTTCCCATATGGCAACGTATACCATGTTCCTTGTGGCTATCTTTGCCATTGCAATTGGCCTTGGCTTTTTGGAAACGTCTGTTAATACCTACAGCACGATGCTTGGCCCCCAGGAAACGGCTACGCTTCGTCTGAATATCAGCCAGACTTTCCAGCCGCTTGGTTCCATTGCCGGTATCCTCTTAGGCAAATATCTGATTTTCCAGGAAGGCGAGTCCATGGCCAGCCAGCTGGCAAGCATGGATGCTGTGCAGGCAGCTGCATACAAGATGGAAATGCTTCAGCATACGCTGGAACCCTATCACATTATGATTTATATCCTGCTTGGTATCTTTGCACTGTTTGCGGTAACGGCTTATCCGAAATGTAAGGTTAAGAGTGCCAGCACCGAAGGTGTGCCCAGCATTGGCAAGACCCTGTCTTATTTAGCTGGCAATGGCCGTTTCAAACGCGGCATTGTAGCCCAGTTCCTTTATGTAGGTATGCAGGTAGCTGTGTGGTCTTTCACCATCCGTCTGGCTCTGCATCTTGATCCGACTATCAATGAACGTGCCGCAGCTAACTATATGGTTGTAAGCTTTATCTTCTTCTTTGTCGGTAAATTCATTGCAAACTTCCTGATGACGAAGTTCTCTGCCAATAAAGTGCTGGCTCTTTATGCTGCTATCGGTGTGCTGGATATCTTTGTGGTGGCATTTGCACCGGGTATGGCTGCTATTTATGGCGCTATCTTTGCCAGCTTCCTCTTTGGCCCCTGCTGGGCAACGATTTATGCCCGCACGCTGGATGCCGTGGAAAAGAAGTACACGGAAACGGCTGGTGCTATCATAGTTATGTCCATTATCGGCGGTGCTTTCGTACCGGCTATTCAGGGCTATGTATCCGATATCACCGGTTCCATGCAGCTGTCCTTCGTAATCAATGTGGTATGCTTTGCATTCATTGCTTGGTATTTCTATAAGGAAGCCCAGCTCGAAGAAGGGGAGGAAATGGAAGTTGCAGAATGTAACGGCTGATCGTTTTAAGAAATATGGCCGGGTACTGGAGCTTGATATGCAGGAGTTTACCTCCTGCATCAAGGCTCGCCCGGAAGTACCAGCAGGTCAGGTGGCGTATGTTCCCTCTGTGGCTGAGTTTGAGTCCCTGCAGATATTTAAACAGTTAACGCAGGAAGTTTTCGGCGGTATGCCGGTGGAACTTGGACATTGCAGTGGCTGGAATAACCAGCTTAACGGCCTTGAGTATCACCGCTCGTCGGAAATCGATATGGCCGCCACGGATTTAATCCTGCTATTGGGTAGTCAACAGGATATTGACTGGGAAAATTTCACCTATGATACAGCCAAGGTTGAGGCTTTCCTTGTTCCGGCAGGCACGGCTGTGGAGCTTTATGCCACTACACTGCACTTTGCCCCTTGCAGTGTGGATGGGAAGGAGTTTCGCATGGGCGTAGCCTTGCCTAAGGGTACCAACGAGCCATTGGATTTTGTGCCGGAGAAAACTGGGGAGAATAAATTGCTCCTGCAGAAAAACAAGTGGCTGCTGGCGCATCAGGAAAGCGGTCTTGATAAGGACGGCGCATGGATAGGCCTGATTGGGGAAAATATACGAGTTTAAGGTAATGTGAGGGATTTTTCATGAATAAGGTATTGGTTGTCGGCAGTTTGAATATGGATTTTGCGGTCTATATGGAAAGAAGACCTCAGGCCGGGGAAACGGTCATGGCGCAGGGAATGAAGCTTGTGCCCGGCGGCAAGGGAGCCAATCAGGCTTATGCGCTTGGAAAACTGGGCGCAGATACATCCATGATTGGTGCTGTAGGCACGGATACCTTTGGTGAGCAGATGCTGGCTAATCTGGAAATTGTGGGTGTGGCAACGGATGGCATCAAAAAAATTGCCGGTACGGAAACCGGCAAGGCATTTATCGAGATTGAAAACAGCGGCCAGAACAGCATCAGCGTGATTGCCGGTGCCAATGCCGCCGTGGATGAAGCTTTGGTGCAGGAGCAGGAAGATAAGTTC
>NZ_JAILPX010000008.1 GCF_024699275.1 Selenomonas sp. | reverse complement strand
CTCAAACATCTGGCTTTAATCATGTTGCATGATTATTTGCATTGTTTAGTTTTCAAAGAACAATCTGTGTCGCCGTTTCAAGCGACTTGTTTATCTTATCGCATTCAGTATAGCTTGTCAAGAACTTTTTAATTCTTTTTTGAAGCTCTTCAGCACTTCACAGCAGCTTGCCAATCAAGGCTTGCGAAGCTGTTTTGTTGCCGTGTCTGTCAGCGACTTGTATTATATTACACGAGTCCGATGCTCCTGTCAACACCTTTTTTGAAAAAACATGAAAAAGTTGGCAAAAAGTTCGAGATACAAGACGGAGGGAAGTATTTTATCGTACCCCGATGTAAACCAATGATGTAAGACGCACAAAGCCGCGGGGACTGGTGATGTTTTCTGTAGCTTTTGGCAAACCTGCCTATGGCGAAGGAAAATATTACCAGTCCCCGCGGCGTCTTACCTATTCGTTCACCTCATCAATCAAAAAGTTCTGCTTTGCAATCCCGTAAGTGACACTTCACTGCCCATGGAGAAAATTCCCCATTGATGTTCAGGCAGGCCATACATACGCGTGCTCAATGCCATCTGGTCATTGATGTAGAGAACAGCCACCGTGCCATCAATCAGCAGGGTGAAGTCATAGCTTTGTCCCAGCTGGAAGCTGACGGGTACGGAAAGTTCCGGCTTCGCCTTGCTTACTTTAGCCGTATCGGTGTTGTAAAATGCCACCTGCTGGGCCGCGGGGTCAAAGACCAGATTCAGTGCGCCAGTCTGATTAGGGCCGACATTGAACATCAGACCGAATTTACCCTGCTGGCTTGCGGGCGTGAACCGTCCTGTGATTTTTCGGATGCCGCTCATCTTCGACATGACAACGCTGGACAAATCCTTGCCACCGAAATGGTAATCACTACCAGCGACGGACACATCACCTTTCTGCATAAAAGGTGACAAAGCCACTTCCTGTTTTAATTTGCCTGCTGCCTTTTCCACAGGCACCGGATAGAGTGTGCCATCTGCGCGCTGCTTGAGCTGGTGCGTTACCATATTGCCCGCCCAATCCGTCGGTCGCTTATCCAGACCATCCCACTTGGTCGGCGTCCAGCCTACCAGATAGAGGTCTTTTTTGTCCTGCGCCAACTTGCCGGCATAGAAACCGCTGGCGTCAAAATAATCCCGTGCCGGTTTCTCAAACGGCCCCTTGGAATCCTTGGCCATACGATAATGTACGACACGATTCGGCCACTGATCCGAGAAGGTCAGATACCAGTAATTGCTGTATTTCACGAGCGTCGGACATTCCATATTGGCGTCACTGCCCATATCATTTTCAAATAACACGCCCTTATCTTCCCAATGCTTGAGATCCTTGGAAGTATACAGAGCAATTACGCCGCAGGGCTTCTGACTGCGCGTCGTAATGAGCATCCAGTATTCCTCATAGTCTGCATTGTAGAATACGTTAGGGTCACGGAATGTATCGTCATAGATGTAGGGCTTGCTGCCTTGGAACGAATCCTCCGGCAGTTTCTGCCAGCTCACAAGGTCACGGCTGACCGCATGCATGATGTTTTCCTTGGGCATGCTGCGCCAGTTGAAGCCCGTGTAGAACGCATGGTAAAGACCGTCTTTATCCTGCACGACCGAGCCGGTGCCCAACGCAGAGTCCTTGGCAAATTCATTATCGGTATCGTAAGGAATAACTTTGCTGTCATGGTGATAATCGGTAAAATCCTTGGTTGTCCACAGACTCCAAGGATGGAATCCTGTGTCCCCGTCACGCAAATCTTCCAAATAGAAGATACGGAACTGCTCACCATCATAAAAAGGCATGGTATCTCCTACCCAGCTATAGCCGGAGTTAGGAAAAAGTGCCGGATATGCACCTGCCTGTGAACTGCACATACAAAGACTCGAAGCGGCCAACAAGGCGGCCAAAATTTGTTTTTTCATTTTATGTCTGCCTTCTTTCATCATATAGTAAGCCGCTTAGAAATACATTTCCCACTGCGCACGGAAGAAACTATAATCATCACGTTTTCCAGTAAGTTTGCTCGTACCAGGATCAAATAATCCCATCTTACCAAAGGTGTAATGCAAGAGTAGTTTGGTATTGCGAACAGGCACAAAATCTACACCTACGCGAATACCATTGAATTCGCCTTGACGATGATCCCAAAATGTTGCATTTTTTTCTAATTCTCCTCTATATTTGCCATGCGTTGGTTCAATATCATCATTAAACCAATTTGTCATACCTGTATGACCACGCTGCAGATACTTCTTAACATAGATATCATACGAACCAGGAATATCTGGCCGTGCCTCTTTATACTGCAATTGAATAAAATGTGACTTATTCAAACCTTCCGAATCCGATTTGGCAATTGCGGCTGTAAGTTTCAAATCACGATTAAGCTTGGTATCGAAACCTATTGACCATGTTTTACGACTCCAATGCTCCTTACGATGTGTCATTTTTCCATAATGTGTGCTGATATTGGTATTCTTGGCCACAGGAAATTCTCCCATCAAAGACAGTACTTTGAAATCTGCACTAAAAAAATGATCCCAAGGAGCTGAATCCCTCTTCTCACCATATAGTGTGTTTGTGGATGTATTGCCCCAATTCAAGGTAAAATTGGCCTTACGCCCCCATTTAGTCGGCAAACCATAGCGAACCTGTACACCATCAATCTTTTCATCAAATGTAAATTTATATGGAGATTGTAAATAATAACGCCCCAGTTTGACATTTACATCACCAATGCTGCCTTCGGTATAAAGCTGCAACACTGGGCGTGAATAAGTTTTTCCGTCCCCTTCATAAGCCCCTTTATTATCTGAAAGATTATTTTCAAATTCATGTTCGCTATTCAATGTCCATCTGTCATTAATACGATGTTTCACAAATAGATTAAGCCAGACACTCTTTTTATTACTAGGACCTTGAAGATCTTCATAATGGTGTCCATCCCATCTAAGCCGTCCATACCCATGAATCTCAATATTCGGCTCATTGGTCTTTTTCTCGACCTTTTTCATGCGCTTTTCCAAGCTGCCAAGTTGGGCATTCAGTCTGTTCTGTAGTTCCTGGGCCTGCTGCAGCTGTTCCTCCAGCTGTCTGCGCATTTCCTGCAGGGACTCCTGTGTTACCGGTTCCGTAGAAGCCCGCATTTGACTTCCCGCCTCCGGATTCTGTTCCATTGCCGTCAGCGTATCCATAGCGGCAGGCTGTGCTCCTGCCAGACCGCATGTGCTCAATACCAGTGCCGGCAGCAGGCCGCCCACCATCATTTTCTTCTTCATTATGCGTTCACCCTCCAAAAAAAGGAAGCGCCGCTGACCTTCAACATTTCAGCAACGCTTCCTGCACCATCAAATTTTTACGCTTCCAACGGCTGGCCTTCTACATCTCGGTCATCCTTTTTCAGGATGCAGCAGGCGTACAAGGTTGCCACCAAGACAATCCCGGCAATCGTCAGGAACGTGCTCTGATAGCCGATGCTGTCACGCAGGGTGCCCAGCGGTACGGAGAAGATGATGCCGCCGACAGACGCTGCAATCTGGAAACCAACCATATAGAGGGTCGCCGATACACGCGTATCAAAATGCAGGGTGAAATAGCGGAAGATTGCCAGCACAAAGAGTGCCGTTTCCGGAGCGTGCAGAAGTTTTATCAGGCCAATTCCGAGCGGAGTCGAAGCCAGGCCGCAGCCGCCGATGCGGCAAATCATGATAAAGCAGCCCAAGAGCAGCGCATTGCGCACACCGATTTTTTTCATCAATACCGGCACCAGCCCCATCATCAGGAATTCTAAGAATACCTGCACCGAGTTCAAAATGCCATAAGCCTGCTGTCCTTCTTCCGGGGTAGCAAAGAAACGCGTGAAGAATTCAGGGAACATCTGCTGGTCAAATACGGTATAGAACGTCCAGCTCAGGATAACGAAGATAATGATTTTCCAAACATCAAAGATACCAAATACCTGAATGATTTCCTTAAGCGAGGGAGATTTAACTGCCTTATTGCGTTCCTCGCTGTTCTCATAGGCAGCGACATTTGCTTCCTTATTTTCCGGTTTCAGAAGCAGCAGCACCGCCAAGAGGACTGCCGACACCGCTGAACCGGTCCAGAATACCAGATAGGGATTAATCGTAAAGAGGAAACCTGCGGCAAGTGCCGACATTGCATAACCAAAGGAGCCCCAGGCACGGGCCTGTCCATACTCGAAACTGTAGCGGCGGCTGAGTCTTTCCGTCACCGCTTCAAACACCGGGCAAGCGGCCAGGTACGCCACAGCCAGATACACAGCCCCCACCATGGCACCAACATAGAAATTGCTTTCCAGCATGGGCACATACACCCAGGTAAAGAACGGTGCCAGCAGTACCTGACAGCCCACCATCGCAATCAGCAGGTGTTTTTTCAGCCCCAGTTTATCCTGCAGCGAACCATAGACAAACATCAGCACCAGCGCTACAGCTGAACCAAACGTGTAAATCGTGCCGACCTGAGCTCCCGAAAAGCCCTGTTTCGTCGTCAGCCAAATCTGGAAGAAAGACCACCAAATCCCCCAGCCGGCAAAGAATAAGAGAATTTCCAGCGAACCCGTCCGATAAAACGGA
>NZ_JAILPX010000150.1 GCF_024699275.1 Selenomonas sp. | reverse complement strand
GGCAAGCTCTGTGGATGGAAAAGGTCGTAAGCTGCCAAGCTTGAGCCATGGTGGCCATGTTGTAGAGGTGGATAGCTTTTTGCCGGTAGGTGATAATCCAAAATCCTTCGATGGCAGATATTATGGGACTATACCACTAAGCTGCGTGGAACATAAAGCAGTAATGGTGTTGCCGACTGGGTGGCTGATTCGATTATGGAAGTAAGGTGTATGAGATTGGGGAAGATTAGGGCATTAGCAGAATATATAGTTCAGCATAAACCAAAGGCTCTTTTGGGGGCAATCCTACTGGAAATCATAGGGATAGTCGGAATGCTGTGGTTGAATAATAGCATCTCAAATGTGCAGTTGGAGGAAGATTATCAACGCTATATGGTAAATCATGACGCAGTTATTACAGAACTGAACCGTATAGAGCTGGCGCGACAGGAAGACTTAAAACCTGTGGAGGCACTATCTTCTATGCTTATGGTCATGCCAGAGCAGGTAAAATGCCGGCATATTACAATCGGAAATTTCCATAACGGCGATTGGATTGTTATGGAAGTAGAAGCAGCTGAGCGCAATATGCTGGAAAGCTATTTAAGCAGTCTACGTCGAACACCAAATTTTGGAGCCATGCGGGTGGAAGATTTGGTGAATGGCGTTCGCATAACTGTGCCTATGCCGGAGGGATTTTTATGGTGATGAGATATTGTAGCCGGTGGCTCCCTACGATGAAATCAGGTGATGGCCGGGAAATTAGGCTGCTTAAAGTTGCTTGGCTGGTAGTGATTTTGCTCGGAATTGTTTTTGCAATCCAAGTTATGGACTATCGGACGACAGTAGAAAAACATAATGAGCTGGCAATAGAGATGGAGGCTTACAGCAACCTTGCAGCCAAGGTTAACGATTCACCTTGCCGTGCTGTACAGTCAGAACAGATGCCAATGGTTTTTGCCGATATCATCCATAAAGGAAATGACTTTGGCCTTGTAGTTAAAACTGGTGAGAAACCGTTGTATCAGGATGATACGGCCAGCATATACGAAATGCACCTCAAGGGAAGCTGGAAGCGGACGGTGATGTATCTGGAGAATATGCAGACCAAGGATGCTTTGCTGAGTCTTCGAATGCTGGACATGCATGGCACAGATGAAAATCTGGAGACGAAGCTTCAGATAAAGATATATAAAAAAGGGTGATGCGTATGTGGATTATCTGGGGACTAGCCTTTTGGATGCTGGTTAATGTCGTGATGGTAGCTGTGCTCGTTGTGGCTATTCGCAGGATGAAGAGGTTGGAAGCTCTAACTCGCCTCAATCTTAAAACACAGTGGGACTTTGAGGCGTTTCTGCTAAAAATATTAAAGTCAGGAGGCGAGGATAATGCCAGTGAGTCCAAGGAATAAATGGATATTAGTTATATTAGCCAGCACAGTTGTTGGCCTTTTAGCTGGTATTTGGCTGTGTGGCGGGCATAGTTCTTCATGCAATGCAGATGATATTTCTGTAGCAGAGGCAAAGCCGCTTTTACAAGGCTATCCTGCTCAAATGATAGAACTGGCAGACTATAGCCCGTTCCCTTCGGAGAAGATTATGCGGGGGAAAACGGTTGCAGGAGCAGAAGAAAAAGGAAGAACAATAAATATTCCCGAGGGACGGCAGATGGCCATGAAGAGAGTATATCCAACTATACCTCAGATTCCAGCCAGACAACAAACATCCAGTAAGGTGTCAGAACAAAGCGGAAGTCCCCAATATAATGAACTGGAGAAAAATCATTACAGCTCAAAAATTGCTTTTATCGGGGGCGAGGGCCTAAAAATAAAGGAACGACAGGGGGAGTAAAGATTGGATGTGAGCAAATTATTTCTGGGATCACAGGAATTTAACAAAGAAGAACCACAGAATCCCTGTGAATATGGCCGTAAGGTTTGGGACGATATGAATGGCAATGCTTTAAGGCAGAACCATAACTTGCGGATTATGTGTATGGGGCTTATGGGGGCATTGTTGATTGCCACCATTGCCAATGTCTATCAGGCTACGCAAAGTAGTGTAGAACCTTATATCATTGAAGTAGATAGTACAACCGGTGCTATTAGGAAGGCCGGAGCCATATCGGAAATGGACTATACGCCGGAAAAGCTGGAAATTGAGTATTTCCTAGGCAAATTCATCCAAGACACAAGAAGCCTTCCTGTGGATGGGGAGGTCTATAAGCAAAGCTGGTATGAGGCCTATGGCTATATGACAAAGGATGCGGCGGCTGCTATGTCTGCTGAAATGGAAAAACAGGATAAGGCCGGTGACTTTGGCAAGAAACGAATCAAAGTCACAATTAATTCCATCCTGCCAGTGAATTCGGGCAGCGATTCTTATCAGGCCAACTGGACAGAAGAGATATGGGATTTGACGACAGGTACCCAAAAGACCGTAAAGATGACTGGCATATTTACCGTCACGATTATTCAGGGCAAAGATAAGAAATCCTTGATGGAAAATCCATTGGGCATCTATGTGAAGGATTTCAGCTGGTCAGAAGAAAACGTGGCGAAAGACGTAAAAGACAAGGCAGGGGATAAATGATGATTCGTCATAACTGGAGGAAAAACGTATTAGTATGGGGAACGCTGGGCGTGTTACTGCTTCCGGTGGGAGCTTCAGCACAAACTGCGACAAATGATGTCAACACCAGTCAGGAACAGGCTGAAAGAGCCGTAAAACAGGAGTTGCATGAAAGCCATAAGGAACGTGAACGGCGGGAGCGGGTTCAGGAACTGGAAGCAGAACTTGAAGAAAAGGCACGAGAACATCTGGAGCTTCTAACTGAAGTGGATGAACTAAGCTCGCGACAAAAGGCTATTGAACGTGGCGACAGCCTTTCTCATGGCTATCCTGCTACCAGCAACTATTTGGTGGAACCTGGCTATAACGAAAATGTGGGATACACACAAGATGCTATTAACGCTCAAGGGGATTCTACCATGGTATTCAGCTACAGCCCCAGCCAGCTCTATAAAATCTATTGTAAGCTGAATTACCTGACAGATATTGTGCTGAAGGAAGGCGAGCAGATTACCTATGTCGGTGGCGGAGATACAGGCAAATGGATGCTGGATGCCTCAACTGTGGAAGGAACGCCACATATCTATCTAAAGCCTATTGCAAAAGGCGCTATGACCAATATTATCATCAATACCACATACCATACCTATCAGGTGTTGTGCAGTGAAGGAGACTGGTATAACCCAATTATCAAATGGTCATATGGCAGCGAGAATATCATGAAGAGTATCGCCAGCCAAAAAGCTTTTGATAGGACGGTCAGCGGGGTAGTGCAGTCGCTGGAGAACCTGTCCTTTGATTATCGTATCCGTGGAAATGCCTCGTGGAAGCCGGAGCATGTTTTTGATGATGGCCGCAAGACCTTTATTCGTTTCAGCAAGAGTTTTAAGAAGCTGCCGGTGCTCTTTGTAAAAGAAAAAGGGCATAAGGAAGCGCTTTTGGTCAATTACCATGTCAAAGCCAATACTTTGGTGGTGGAACGCACCTTTAGCGAAGCAGAGTTGCGGATGGACGGGGAAAAGATAAGGATTACGAAATCCGGGAAATAATCTGGGGGTGGTGATTTGAGTTCGTTTCAGGATTTGAAGGATGGCCTGTCTAAAAAGATGTCAGCCATAAAAGCAAGAGAAGGGAAATCTGACCTTAATAACCCTTCCATGGCTGAGGGCGTAAACGAGAAGGCTTACGGCATAAGGAAAAAGGTCATATATGGGATTGTACTCTTTCTCGTATGTGCGTTCATCGGCTTTTCCTATGCGAGTATGGGCGATGATACGCCTAAGGAGAAAAAGCAAAGCCAGACAGAGCAGGCTGCCGATGCTAAGAACATGGTAAATAGCGATCGACAGCTCCAACAAATGAATAACAAGGTAAAAAATCCGAATGGCATGAGTCCCAATGCGGCGCCTCCTATAGAGGGTGGCAAAGGCAATAATAATACAGCACAGAATAATGCACATGGACCTGGAGAGCCGGGAAATAATCTGGCAGGCGGCAATCGAAACGCAGATAACAGTCAGAGCTATTCCTCCAAATATCCGGTAATTCCTCAGAGAAACTATAGTAATCCATACCCTGTACTGCCACCTGCCAGCCCTGTACAAGCAGCTGCGGTAGTACAACCTGCTCCCAAGCAAGTAAAGGATAAGGATAAGGATGAGTATGGGGCTGCAATTGCCTTTGCAGATGGCAGTTATGGAAAAAGAGATAGTTTTGGAGAACGTACAACAAGCGCATCCGTGGGTGATAATGCGGGTTTACCAAAGGGTGTAAATCTGTCAGGAGCACAGTCAGGCTTAGGTATTACTGGAGCAGCATATTTTGAGCCTACGCCAAACAGCTTGCAGGCAGGTACTGTAATTCCGGCAATATTGCTTA
Source organism: Selenomonas sp. (assembly GCF_024699275.1). The sequence continues at coordinate 190 of NZ_JAILPX010000150.1, read as the reverse complement.
CAGGCATCAATACGGATGTGGGTGGTCAGGTGATGGCGCAAATTGAAAATGATGTATATGACTCCTTAACAGGCACCAGACGCCTGATTCCTGCGGGAAGCAGGCTGGTTGGAAGTATTGCCCAGGGGGCAAAAGAAGGACAGAACCGTGTAGCTGTTACATGGCAGACGCTCATACTGCCATCTGGAGG
>NZ_JAILPX010000130.1 GCF_024699275.1 Selenomonas sp. | reverse complement strand
AGCCTTGACCATCAATGTGGCCTATATGTGGCACGAAGAGGAGCGGATGGGCTCTTTAGAAGTGGGAAAGCTTGCGAATCTTACCGTATTCAATCAAGACTTTATGAAGGATGACTTTGCAGATATCGAACAGGCAAAGTGTCTGGCCACCTTTGTGGATGGCAAAAAGGTTTATACGGTATAACCTCGCTGGCGGATAGTTATCTGTTTTAGGAAGGAGCGGCTTTATGTTTATTATAGAGAAGGCCATAAAGGGGAAAGCAGCGACAGCTTTTGCGGTCTGTGTGCTTGCAGTCTGTGCAGTATCTTCTCCCCAGGCCTTTGCTGCAAAAGAGGTAACAATGGAAAAAACATGGAACAGTACAACTGTAGAACACAAGGGCTTTAGAGATCTTGGACATTATGTCATTGAACTGCCCGACTATACAGATGCTGCTGTAGAAAAGAAAGGACTGGCAGTCTTTAATGCCCTTGCCGACCGTGGCGAAATCCCCAAATTCGGATGCACAGCCATGGCTAAGAGGAATAGCCATGGAGAAGTTATCCTAGGCCGCAACATGGACCTGGATATTTCTCAGAGTGTTGCTTATGTGTTCAAGACCACGTACGGAAAATACAGGGATGCCTGTGTATCCAACCGGAACGAAGAATAAAAGAAGCCCTTTGCCTCAGTGGGCTGGAGCCCTCAAAGCCAGCATAATCAATGGGGTTATATGTGGCATGAAGAAATTGGGTGGGTTCCCTTAATTTTGATAAGGAGGAATAGTATGTTCATCACACAGAACGCAAAGAAATGGAAAGTTGCGGCATCCCTTGCAGCTTGTGCGGTGGCTGCGCTTATCATCTGTTCAGAACCTTCATCCGTGGCTTTGGCCGCCAAAAGAATAACGGACAGCACACCCAAGCAGGACGGCTTTCGGATGCCCGGCGAATTTGAAGAGCAGGAACAGGTTTGGATGGTTTGGCCTGAGCGGCCTGATAACTGGCGCAACGGCGGCAAGCCTGCACAGGAGGCCTACATCAATGTGGCCTGCGCAATTGCGGAATTTGAACCGGTGACCATGCTGGTTTCCAACGGACAGTATGCCAACGCCCGTGCCCGTCTGCCTGAGAAAATCCGGGTGGTGGAAATGAGCAATGACGATGCCTGGGTGAGGGACACCGGTCCCACCTTTGTCATTAACGACAAGGGGGAGATACGTGCCTGTGATTGGACCTTCAATGCCTGGGGCGGACTGGTGGACGGCTTGTATTTTCCCTGGGCCAATGATGATAAGGTCGCGCAGAAAATCTGCGAGCTGGAAAGAATTGACAGCTATCGCACGGAGGGCTTCGTGCTGGAAGGCGGTTCGTTCCATGTGGATGGTGAGGGCACGCTGATTACCACGGAAATGTGTCTGCTCAGTAAGGGACGGAATCCTCATATGAGCAAAGCGGAAATCGAAAACAAGTTGAAGGAGTATCTAAATCTTGAGAAAGTAATCTGGATCAAGGATGGCATTGATCCGGAGGAAACCAATGGACATGTGGATCTGGTGGCATGCTTTATCCGCCCGGGAGAGGTGGCCTGCATTTGGACCGATGATCCTGACAATCCATTCTATGATGCCTGTCATGCCGCCTACAAAAACCTAAGCCAGGCCACAGATGCCAAGGGCCGTCAGCTGAAAGTATGGAAACTGACCATGCCCAAGAAACTGACGTATCAGCAAGGCGCCGAGACAGTCGATCGCAATGGTTCCAGCAGACCGCTGGAAAATGGCGAGATTTGTAATGCCTCTTATATGAATTTCCTGATTGTCAACGGTGGTGTGATTGTTCCCCAGTATGATGATGTAAATGATGCCCTGGCAATTGAGCAGCTGCAAAAGATGTTCCCGGATCGCAAGGTGGTGGGGGTACCTACCCGTGAAGTTGTTTATGGCGGGGGCAATATTCACTGCATCACCCAGCAGCAGCCTAAGGCCTAAAAAAGATTACCGAGGTTCCGGAAGTGGGGAAACGGGCTAATAATTTTCTCAGGTGAATTGAGTTTTTGGAGCTGTGACAAAATGTGCAGGCATTTTGTTCACAGCTTTTTTATGGGAAATTTTTTCTTTTTTCTGTCCCTTTTGCCCGGATTTATCTGTTTATATAAGTAAGAGCGGTAAACAAAGGGGGTAAGAAGATGCAGCCTGATGAATGGAAGGAAATCGAAAGAGTATTTCAAGAAGCGGATTTTACCCGGGATAATCTTGGCTTGGAAAACCGGTTATGGCAGCGAATCAAGGGTGCCATGAGCCAGGAAAGATTAGAAGAACAGGAATTATCCGATGAAGATATGGATTTGCTGGC
>NZ_JAILPX010000127.1 GCF_024699275.1 Selenomonas sp. | reverse complement strand
TACTGCTGATTATTGTCAACCATCCGTAAACAATTTCCCGTGCATTTATTAAGTTGTTGCATACTCCAACGCAGATTTTTTCGTATACATGCGGTCGTAATAATCCTTGTATTCGCCGCTCACGATGTTTTCCCACCACTGGCGGTTGTCCAGATACCACTGCACCGTAGCCTTGATGCCATCCTCGAACTTCGTCTCCGGCAGCCAGCCCAGTTCTTCGTGAATCTTGGTGGGGTCAATAGCATAACGGCGGTCATGGCCTTTGCGGTCACCAACGTATTCAATCAGGTCTTCGCCTTTGCCAAGCTGGTTGAGGATGGTCTTGACCACATCGATATTAGCCCGTTCGTTATGGCCGCCAATGTTATAGACTTCGCCCACCTTGCCCTTTTCCAGAATAAGATTGATAGCAGCGCAATGGTCTTCCACAAAGAGCCAGTCGCGTACATTAAGGCCGTCACCGTAAACCGGTAGCTTCTTGTCCGCCAGAGCGTTGATAATCATCAACGGAATCAGCTTTTCTGGGAAATGGAAGGGGCCATAGTTATTGGAGCAGCGGGAAATGGTCACCGGCACTTTGTAGGTGCGATGGTAAGCCATCACCAGCAAATCCGCCGAAGCCTTGGAGGCTGAATAGGGGCTTGAAGTATGCAGATTGGTAGTTTCCGTAAAGAACAAGTCCGGACGGTCCAGCGGCAAATCACCGTAAACTTCATCCGTGGACACCTGATGATAACGGTCAATGCCATATCTGCGGCAAGCATCGAGCAGTACGCTGGTGCCAATCACATTGGTCTGTAGGAAGATTTCCGGATTTTCAATGGAACGGTCCACATGCGATTCCGCTGCAAAGTTCACGATGATATCAGGCTTTTCCGTTTCAAAGAGTTTGTACACAGCCTTGCGGTCAGCGATATCCCCCCGGACAAATTTGAACTTATCGTTCTTCATGGCCTCGGCCAGGGTTTCCATATTGCCCGCATAGGTCAGCTTATCAAAGCAGATAATCTTATCCTCGGGACGTTTTTTCAGCATATAGTAAACAAAGTTGGCGCCGATAAAACCAGCACCACCGGTTACAATTATATTCATTTAGCAATTCTCCCCATATACAAACTGATTGTTGCTGTCGGTCAAAGTCGGGCCAGTCGTATCCTTTTCACTGAGCACCGGTTCAATCCCTGCCAGCAAAGTTCCCCAATCGACATTTACTTCCGGCGCATCATAGCGCATGCCGCCTTCTGCCGCCTTGTTGTAGACATTATCGCATTTGTAGCGGAATTCCACATCATCCGTAAGCGTCAGGAAGCCATGCGCGAAGCCGCGAGGAATATAGAACTGCCGATGTTTTTCGGCACTGAGTTCCACGGAAACCCAATGGCCAAAAGTCGGGCTGCCCTTGCGGATATCCACGGCCACATCAATGACTTTGCCCTTGGAACAGGAAACCAGCTTCGCCTGTGCATAGGGCGGATTCTGCCAATGAAGCCCGCGCAAAGTACCTTTCTGAGCAGAAAAACTCATATTATCCTGCACAAAATCATTCGTGATGCCCAGCGCCTCATACTTGGGCTTATTATACGTTTCCGTAAAATAGCCGCGATGGTCGCCGAATACATCCGTCTCTACAATCAGCACACCATCGATACTCGTTTTCATAACCTTCATGCCTGCCAAAAACTCCTTATTCCTCAATCATACCGATAAGATACTGACCATACTCGTTCTTCAGCAAGGGCTGCGCCAGTTTTTCCACCTGTGCCGCATCGATATACCCCATCCGGTAGGCAATTTCTTCTATACAGGCAATCTTGAGTCCCTGACGGGCCTGAATGGTGCGCACGAACGCCGCCGCATCCAGCAGGGATTCATGGGTTCCCGTATCCAACCAGGCATAGCCGCGGCGCATTTTTTCCACCTGCAATTTGCCGCGCTCCAGATAAACCTTGTTCACGTCGGTGATTTCCAGCTCACCGCGCGCCGATGGTTTAATGGATTTGGCCACATCGACAATATCCTTGTCATAAAAGTACAAGCCCGTTACTGCATAATTGGATTTAGGCTGCGCCGGTTTTTCCTCCAAGCTCAGGGCATGGCCGTGTTCGTCAAACTCCACCACACCATACCGTTCCGGGTCAGACACATAATAGGCAAAGACCGTAGCACCATCATCTATT
>NZ_JAILPX010000124.1 GCF_024699275.1 Selenomonas sp. | reverse complement strand
CGCAACAGGGCTTCGGCCCCAATGAGCTGCTGGTCTACAGCACTTACCTGTGGCTGGAAGAACAGACTGAAGCCCACACAGCCATTTTCCACGCTCTCCCAAATGCTGTCACGCATGGAAATGGAGCGTACCCAACGATTATACTGTTCTTTGCTGAACAGCACATTGCGATTTTTTCCTTCCCGCTTGGCAATGTCCATAGCCGCTTCTGCATGTTTATGCAGCACCAGATAATCCTTTCCGGCCTCCGGGTAGAACACGGTCCCACAGGAAGCCGTACAGAAATACTGATGACCATCAATGTCCTGTGGACGTGACAGCGCACTTTGCACACTGGCAAAAATATCCGCAACCTCATCCACCTTGGCACCAGGATAAATCAGGGCATACTCGTCCCCATCCAGTTTGAACAAAGTAAGCTCTGACGGAATGACATTGCCAATCACATCAGCCACCCGTTTTAGAACCAAATCTCCGGTCATACGGTTGTGAGTTTCATTGACAATCTTGAAATTATCCAGCCCGAAAACCATAATAGCCCCGCCTTCTCCAGTAGCCCGATACTGAGCCAGAGCCATTTTTACTGCATGTTCAAACTGATATTTATTTAAGAGGCCAGTCACTTCATCTGCCTGATTGCGCTGAGCCATGCGCGACATCGTGCCCACAAACATATAGGGATTACCGTCCCGGTCAAGCCCCACCCGGCCACGGCAGCAAATCCATACATACTCGCCTTTACGATTCTTGACCCTATACTCCATATTATGCTCACACGGAACCTTCGAAGCCATAACCTTGCTGATGGATGCCTGATAGGCGCCCCTTTCCTCAGGGTGTACCAATGGTCCCCAATACTGGTCAAAATTATACATAATCTCGCCGGGCAGGTCAAAATCATTGACCAGATTCGGCGATACCATCACCAGATTTTCCTGCAAATCGGTGAAAAACAAGTAGTCTTTAGCCGTCTTTCCCAGCAGGTCAAAATAAAACCGGAAACGGCGCAGACAAGGGCTTAAGGGAATACGATTATTTTTTCTCATAATTATCATCCTATATTGCCGATTATCATCCTTAGGGCAACATACCCACTTATCAATATTTTATACCTAAACAGGGGCAATAAGCAAGTGAAAACAAGAAAAAGGACGGACAAAAGCCCCCGCCAAATGGCGAGGGCCGTATTGCTTATTGCCTATGCAATTAATGGTTGAAGATATTCTTCAACGCCTGCTTATTCACATCGCGGTTAAGCTGTGCGAGATAAGTCGTGAGCTTGATGTTCTTCGGGCAGGCCTGTACGCAGTTCTGGCTGTTGCCGCAGCTGGTAATACCGCCTTTTTCCATCAGGGCATTCAGGCGCTTCGGAGCGTCGAATTTTCCCAGCGGATGGAGGTTGAAGAGATATGCCTGCACCGTTGGGGACGGGCCGATGAAGTCGGACTGCGGACCAACGTTGGGGCATGCTTCCATGCAGCAGCCGCAGGTCATGCAGTGAGAAATCTCGTAAGCCGTCTGTGCGGTGTACGGATTCTGAATTGGTGCATCCTTGACTTCCCAGGAGCCATCCACTTCCACCCAGCCCTGAATGCGTTTGAGGCTTTCAAACATCACGGAGCGGTCGATCAAGAGGTCGCGGATAACCGGGAACGTGCGAGCCGGCTGCAGCTTGATGGGCTGTTCCAGGTTGTCAATCAGGGAGCAGCAAGCCTGACGGGCCTTGCCATTGATAACCATCATGCAGGCACCGCAGACTTTTTCCAGGCAGTTGCATTCCCAAACAACAGGAGCAACTTTCTTGCCATCAACGGTGACCGGGTTCTTCTGGATTTCCATCAGAGCGGCAACAACGTTGAGGCCCGGACGGTAATCTACATCGAATTCTTGCGTATAGGGGGCCGAATCCGGGCCATCCTGACGCTCGATTACGAATCTGACTTTTTTCTGTTCTGCCATTGTTATTGTCCTCCCTCTTACTCTTTCTTAGCTACAGCGTAGTTACGCAGACGCGGCTTAATGAGAGAGTGTTCAAATTCACGATAGGAAACTTCCGGCTCACTGTTGGCAGCGTCAAAAGATACCACCGTGGTACGCATGAATTTCTCATCATCACGGCCAAAGAACAGCAGATCATCATTACCATCATCCGTCATGGCACGGCCTGTTTCAGCATCAAAGTGGTACTTGCCATTCTTCTCATCAAAAGCCTGCTTCTTAGCTGCATCCCAGGAATCGTAGTCGGATTTGAGCACAATCTTGGCATGGGCACCGCGGCTTTCATCGCGCTGCAACGCAGACTTCGTGATGGCCATCGCATAGATAATCATGTTGCGGAGCTGACGGACAAACATTGCTTCCTGGTTAGCCCAGTTGCCATGGTCCGTAACACCGATGTTATCCCAGCGTTTGAGCAGTGCATGGAGTTCCTTCATGCACTCTTTAAGACCGTTGTTATCGCGTTCAATGGAAACGTATTTGTACATGATGTCACCCAGTTCGTGGTGCATCTGATGTGCATTTTCAGAACCATTCATGTTGCGAATCTTATCGAATTAAGCAACACATTCCTGACGAGCTGCTTCCAGTTCTTCCTGCGTAAGGGCATCCCCCAGCTTGCCGCTGCGAGCCAAACGCAGAGCTTCCGGACCAGAAATCGTACCGGAATAGGTTGCCGACAACAGGGAGTTTGCACCCAAACGGTTTGCACCATGGTACTGATAGTCGCACTCGCCGGAAGCCATGAGTCCCGGAATATTGGTATGATGCTCTCTGTCTACCCAGATACCACCCATGGAATAATGGATAGAGGGGAAGATTTCCATCGGCACCTTACGCGGATCCTGCCCTACGAAATCATCGTACATTTCCAGGATACCGCCCAGCTTACGTTCCAGATAATCAGCCGGAATATGGGAGAGGTCCAGATATACGCGGTTCGGATTGGTCATGCCGAGGCCCATATGCACAACGACCTTGTAGATGGCACGGGAAGCAACGTCACGCGGCACCAGATTGCCGTATGCCGGATACATATCTTCCAGGAAGTACCAGCGTTCCTTTTCGCCCGTCTGAGGGTTCTTACGATATACCCAAACACGGCCGCCTTCACCACGGCATGCTTCAGACATCAGGCGGTTCTTATCGGACCCCGGAATAGCCGTCGGATGAATCTGCAGGAATTCGGGGTTACCGATTTCTGAACCCTGCTGATAAACAGCGGATACGGCGGAACCATTGCAGATGGTGGAAGCCGTGCAGCGGCCATATACCTGGCCCGGGCCACCAGTAGCCAGAATGACTACATCTGCCGGGAAAGCTACAATTTCATTGGAATTCATGTTCTGGGCAACAATACCGCGGCAAACGCCGTCTTTATTCTTGATGATCTTGATGAATTCCCAGAATTCATATTTCTTTACGCCGCCCTTAACTTCCCAACGGCGAACCTGCTCGTCAAGCGCATAGAGAAGCTGCTGACCTGTGGTGGAACCAGCAAATACCGTACGTTTGTTTTTCTGGCCGCCGAAGTTACGAAGGTCCAGCACACCTTCCGGCGTACGGGTAAAGGGCACGCCCATGCGGTCAAACATATGCACGAGTTTCGGCGCTGCCTCTACCATGCCTTTTACAGCCAGCTGATCAGCCAGGAAGTCGCCGCCGTATACCGTATCATCGAAATGTTCATAGATGGAATCATGCTCACCTTTGGTATCCATGCAGGCGTTCATACCGCCCTGTGCGCACAGAGAATGGGAGCGTTTTACCGGACAGTAAGAGAAGAGGTCAACCTTACCGCCATCTTCACAGATTTTCAACGTAGCCATAAGGCCGGAAAGGCCGCCACCTACGACAATAATCTTTTTTTCAGGTTTATTAGCCATTGAAATTCTCCTTTACTTTGCCATACACAAAGGCAATTACATCACGAAGTAGCTGCCCATAAATGCCAGGGTAACGAGGCAGAGCACAGCACAAAGGCACATGCTCAGAGCGCCTACAACATTCTGGGCACGAGGACCTTTCGTAATCCCCCAAGTCATGCAGAAGGTCGTGATACCATTGCAGAAGTGGAAGATCGCGGCAAACATACCAAGGATGTAAAGAAGAGCATAGGCAGGATTTGCGACAAAATAATTCTGCAGCAGTTCATAAGAAATGGGAACACCAGCGATGCCCTTGGTGAACACGCGCAAATATAAGATGTGCCAAATCAGGAATGCCACCAGGAACCATGCAGTCCAGCGCTGCAAAGCAAACTGCCAGTTGCGAACATAGCCATAACGGCCCGGATTGTTCTTAGCCTGCAGGCAGATGTAAACACCATAGATGGCATGGAAGAGCAACGGCGTTGCAATGGCACCAATTTCCAATCCGAGGAAAATCGGTTTCGGAATAAGTTCCATCATAGCCAGGGCTCCATTAAGTGCAGGAGCGCCGCCAAGAGCCATGGAGTTGGTGAAAATATGCTCGAAGAGCACCATGCCCAGCGCCAAGAGGCCCACTAATGAATGCAGACGACGCACGTAAAAAGTTGTGTGAAACATTCTATACCTCCTAAAATAATTCCTGGAATAGCGGGCAAGATCTCGTGCCCGCTTTGTTCCACTGTACCTTTATCAGTAGCCTTTCAGCGTACGATACTTAGCCTGATTCGTCTCATAAAGGTTATTGCCTTCACAGTCGATAACCACGATAGCAGGGAAATCCTCAACGGTAAGTCTGGCCACAGCCTCAGGGCCAAGCTCCGGATATGCAAGGACTTCATACTTCTTGACGGACTTGGCAATCAGTGCAGCCGCACCGCCAACGGCAGCAAAATACGTTACGCCGTTCTTCTTCATGGACTCAACCACTTCTTTAGAGCGGGACCCCTTACCGATCATGCCCTTGATGCCCTGTTCCAGCATGGTAGGCGTATAGGCGTCCATACGGCCGGATGTAGTAGGACCGCAGGACCCAATGGGATCACCGGGCTTTGCTGGCGTCGGGCCAAGATAGTAAACCATCTGATTCTGCCAGTCAACGGGCAGTTTTTCACCGCGGGCAAGAGCTTCCGTCATTGCCTTGTGCGCTGCATCACGGGCAGCAATGATCTCACCCGAGATAAGTACCGCATCGCCTGCTTTAAGTTTGCGGCTCATTTCCTCCGTAAAAGGAGTCTGAATCCGAATCTGTTCAGCCATTTATATTTCCTCCCGTCTCAAATCAAAGTACACGCTGTTTATGGCGCATTGCATGGCAGCAGATGGTTACTGCTACCGGCAGTCCCGCAATGTGCGTGGGGCCCCACTCAACATTTACAGCCAGAGCAGAAGTGTTGCCGCCCAGCTGGGGCCCGATACCCGTTTGATTGATGAGTTCCAGGAGTTCACCTTCCAATTTGGCGTATTCCGGCATCGGATTGCGCTCGTCGACGGAGCGGGTCAATGCCTTTTTCGAAAGGAGGGCTGCTCTGTCCATGGTACCGCCGATACCAACGCCAACCACCATCGGCGGGCAAGGATTCATGCTGGCATGGAGAATGATTTCCATAACAGCTTTCTTGACGCCTTCCACACCATCAGCGGGTACCAGCATCTTGACACCGGATTTATTCTCAGAGCCGAACCCCTTCGGAGCTACGGTAATTTTGAGCTTATCACCAGCTACGATTTTCGTGTAAATAACGCCCGGCGTGTTATCCTTGGTGTTCACACGGTTAAAGAGCGGTTCGCCAACCACGGACTTACGCAGATAGCCTTCCGTATAGCCCTTGGAAATGCCTGCATTAACAGCATCTTCCAGCAGGCCGCCCGTGATGTGCAGATCCTGACCTACTTCCAGGAACACAATGGTCATACCCGTGTCCTGACAATAGGGACGATCTTCAGCTTTCGCAATTTCTGCATTGCGAATAATCTGATCCAGAACATTCTGCCCTACCGGAGAAGTTTCCGTCTGCCGCGCTTTCTTCATTGCGTTGTAGACATCATCCGGAAGGTAATAGGCCGCTTCTTTGCACATCTGTGCTACGGTTTCCGTGATTTGTTTTGCGTCGATTTCTCGCAAAGTAATCCCTCCCATAAATACACTTTATCACACATCAGCAGGCACATAATAACACATTTTCTATTAGTTTTCAAGCATTCAGAAAATGCCAGCAAACCGCATAAATAGTGAATCCTATTCACTTTTTTGTATCATTGTTACCTCTAATCGTGACTATTATCACATCAATATTAATATTAGATATTCGTAAAAAAAATCCTGCTCGAAGCAGGATAATAATCAAAAAAAATATAAAACTTTTCTATTTGATAATAATTATATAATGAATTTCATTTATATTCTAACCATTTTTACCACTGGCGCCATTTCCGGTTGTAAATCAACTACCATAAACGAACCATTTTTTGCGTCCCGCGGTCGGGCGATGCTGCCGGGATTCAAGACCAGCACATCATCCACCAGCTGCTCAACGGCCAGATGAGTATGCCCATAAACAGCAATATCCGCCCCCACATCTGTAGCTGCCTGAACCAACTTTTGCAAGCCAAAGTTTACGCCGAAGAGATGTCCATGGGTCAGAAAAATCGTATGTCCGGCAATATCCACGGTCTCATAATCGGGCAGGCGACCGCCAGGCCAGTCATTATTCCCTGCCACCCGGATCACTTCCCGATCCGTCACCATAGCCAGATAATCCGCATCCATGGCAATATCCCCGGCAAAAAGCCAGATTTCCACGTTCTGTGTTTCCTTATGGGCTAACATCGAATCAATGTACTGGTAACTGCCGTGGCTGTCGCTGACAATACCGATTTTCATGCCAAATACTCTCCTAATTTCTGCGCCAGCTTGCGCAGAGCACGTCCACGATGACTGATGCGGTTCTTTTCTTCCAGGGTCAATTCCGCCATGGTACGGCCAGCATACTCATTGGTATAGAAATACGGATCATAACCAAAGCCGTTTTTCCCCTGCGGAATTTTCTTCACCACACCATCACAACGACCATCCGCAGTAATTCGTGTACCATCCGTATCCACAAAGCACAGACTGCAACGGTAATCAGCCGGAGACTCCTGCACATCTGCAATGCAGAGTTCTTCCAGCATCTTTTGATTATTGGCCCAATCCTCCGCATTATAACCCGCGTAACGGGAAGAGTACACCCCCGGCCTGCCGTCCAATACCGCTACTTCAAGGCCGGAATCATCTGCCAAGCAGGCACAGCCTGTTTTCTCCCGATAAAACTGCGCCTTGATGGCCGCATTTTCCGCAAATGTTTCCCCATCTTCAATGGCATTGGGCAGTTCCCCAAAATCCGATAAAGCCACCACCTCCACGGGCAGATGGGCAAAAGCATCTTTCATCTCCCGTACCTTGCCCGGATTTTTCGTAGCAATGACAATCTTTTTCATACAAAGCTCCCCTAAAATAATTACCCCTCACGACCAACCAGCCATACCAGCTGACCGCCTAAAATATCCTTCTCATAAGAAATCAGCTCGCGACAGCCCTTCTCCCCCAGAGAAAGCAGTCGGGTAAGTTCCTGATGATCAAAAGGACGACCTTCACCGGTGCCCTGCACCTCCACGAACTTGCCAAAACCCGTCATCACCACATTCATATCCACCATAGCAGTGGAATCCTCTTCGTAGCATAAATCCAAAATAGGCTCATCATCCTTATTGATGCCTACACTGATGGCAGCCAAAAAATCCTTGACGGGAAAGACATTCCCCTTCTGATAGAATGTGGAACAAGCTTCTACCAATGCCACAAAAGCCCCGGTAATGGAGGCCGTACGGGTTCCTCCATCGGCTTGAATCACATCACAGTCAATCATAACCGTACGTTCGCCCAAGGCCTTAGTATCCACCACGGACCGCAGCGACCGGCCAATAAGCCGTTCAATTTCCTGGGTACGGCCAGACTGCTTGCCCTTCACCGCTTCCCGCTGGGTACGCGTCCCCGTAGCACTAGGCAGCAGGGAATACTCTGCTGTCACCCAGCCTTCGCCAGTGCCCTTCAGAAAAAAGGGCACTCGCTCTTCCACGGTAGCCGCGCAGATTACCTTCGTATTGCCCATCTCAATCAACACAGACCCGGCAGGATATTTTTGAAATTTACGGTGGATCTTATAGGGGCGCATCTCATCTGCGGCACGATGCCTGTAACGCTCCATATCATCACTCCCAAAAAAGAGCCGTGAAGTCCCACAGCTCCTTTCACGCAATTATTTACTTTCCTGATACTGCTTATAATTCTTGATGATGCAGATTGGTGTCTTCTGCGATGCATTGCCGAAGGGATTATCAATCAGCAGCTTTCTGGCTATCTCACCATCAACGCCAGCGGTAATGCCTACTACACGACTGCGCTTCAAATCATTAACATCGGCAATCATGGCCCCAAAGCATCCTAACCGATCCTTAATGCGTTTGACCACATCATAAGGTTCCCCCGGGCCATAGACAATGCATTTATCAAAGGGCGGCATCGTTCCCGTAACATCATCAATCATAGCCGTTTCCTTGCCACCCCATACATAAAACATGCCGGACTTACCAAAGATTTTTGCCACAAAGCCGGCAAACAATGCAAAAGCCACTCTCCACTTGCCTTCCACATCCATCAGTGACTGCATGCCATGCGGAGAAGCCAGAGAACCATAATCCGGGATAAAGCGGCAGCAAAATCTAGCCAAATCAGAAATCTCCAATTCCTCCGGACGTACAAAACGCCCCTGGGTAATGGCTACCACAGACTCTGCGCAACAGAGCAGGTCATTTTCCCCAATCTTATCTTTTGTATAATGCTCAATGGCATCTACGATATCATCTTTTTCCGTCAGGATGCGCGTAGGCACCGGAATAAGTCTCATTTCTTCAGCCATGTCAGTGCCTCCTTAGTCCTTAACCAGCTGTACACCAGCCAGTTTTGCAATCTCTTCAGCCGTGAATTCCAAACGCAGTTTTTTGTAGTGCTGAACTCTGCGACCCGTTTCCTGCCAAATAAAGTCAACCGGCAAATCCACCATATGGGACAGGGCTTCCTCGAGGCTCATGCCCTTGCGCGGAGTAAGCTTCACCTTAGCGAAGATATTCAAGCTGTCTTCGCCACCCTTGTACCCCTTCTTTTGAATGATTACCGCTTCAAAGTAATCATCCTCACGGACTTCACCTTCCCGTTCCGCCTTCGGACATACGGCAATCCCATCATACTGCTCATAGGGCAGCTGGCTGCGGCAAATTGCATCCATAATGGTTGCACACTGTTTGCCCTCATTATAGAACCGCAGCTTCTTGGACAGCACCAGACTGTTCGCATCCCTGCTTTCCAATTCCGCCGGTGCACTGGCATCCACCCGGATATCCTCCATACCCAGATAGGATAAGAAGAGTTTCGTTCCACAAATAACGATAAGGATAATCAATAACACGATGGTGAATAAATCCACGCTAATTCCTCCCTAGAATTTTTGTTTGCTTATTTTTGCGCCTCTGCCGCCGCTCTCTCTTTTTCCATAGCAGTCTGCAAACGCGTAAGATACTTATCCGGCAAGCGGGTAATATGACCAGTCTCTTTACTGGTATAGACATTTTGCGACTTACCCGTCACCAGCACTTCTCCGGTAGCCTTGCGCAGGATGCGGTATTTGAAACACATCTTTACCTTGGTCAGGGCCGTGGCTGTCGTCTCAATGACAAGCTCATCATCAAATTTTCCCGGCGATACATACTTAGCGCTGATGTCCGTAATGGGAAAAACATAACCGTCATCCATCATTTCCGTAAGGGTAATGCCTACAGAGCGCAGATAAGCCACCCGGCCGATTTCAAACCACCGTATGTAGTTGGCATGATGCACCACCGCCATGGCATCTGTATCGTAAAAGTTTACATGATGTTCCACATTCACAGGCACAAAAATCCCCCCTTAACACTTCGCGCACAATGTATAGACTAGAACAAATACCGCGCAAAGTCAAGCTAAATCCTATACATCCGCTCCAGCCGGTCGAGGCATTTCTGCAATCGTTCCAGTTCCACGACATCTTTAACCTGTCGTCCGGAATAAAAGTAAGTTACCGACGGGGATAACTGTTCCAACTGGTTGCGTTCCCGCAGCCGCCGAATGAGTTCCCGCACTGTCCCCTCATTGCCATCCACGAACTTCATATTATCCGGCATCAGCTCCCGCAAAGTATCCTTAAAATAATTGAAATGCGTACATCCCAATACCATTGAAGAATATTTTGACAGATCAAAGCCAGCCAACTGCGTCCGCAGATAATCCGTCACCGCCGGCGAATTGAACTCCTGCCGCTCGGCAAAGGTCACCAACTCAGGCAGCGCCAGACGGTCCACCAGATGATCCTTATCCACCTTTTCAATGAGCAGTTCCATCTTGCGTCCCTTGACGGTAATTGGCGTAGCGGTCACCAATACGCGTTTCGTCCCGTCCATATCCAGTGCCTTTTTAGCAGCCGGCTCCATGCCAATGATGGGCAAATCATAACGACGCCGCATCTCCGCCACCGCCACAGAAGTAGCGGTATTACAGGCCACCACAATAGCCTTTACATCCTGCTTCAAGAGGAAGTCAAAGGCCTCACCGACAAACTTCTGCACCTCTGCTGTACTCTTTGTGCCATAAGGAACATGATCTTCGTCTGCATAGAAGACAAACTCCTCATGCGGCAAGACTTTCATGGCGTGGTGCAGTACAGAAAGCCCACCCATACCAGAATCAAAAAAGGCAATTTTCAACGCCCTCAACTCCTGCACTTGCTAATTTTTTCAATCGATAACAACGTATGATAGTATAGCGCAATCACCATCATTTGACAAGTTTACGGCTCACTGCTATAATATTCTTATTGACCGATGGAGAGGTGTCCGAGTGGTTTAAGGAGCCGGTCTTGAAAACCGGTGATGCCGCAAGGCACCGTGGGTTCGAATCCCACCCTCTCCGCCATCATAATGGAGTGGTACTCAAGAGGCTGAAGAGGACGGTTTGCTAAATCGTTAGGCTGGGTAACCGGTGCGGAGGTTCGAATCCTCTCCACTCCGCCACTTAAAAATTACGGAGCTGCGGTAAAATGGGGAATCATTTTGCTGCAGCTCTTTTTGTGCCTAAAAATCACGCCACACTTGCAGATTAACACCACTTTCATTTTAATACATGCATATAATTACAGTTTGCCGCTGTTATTGCGCTCTTTCTTTTGATGTTACAGCTCAATTGGCGCGAAGGTGGTAATACTTTTCGCCGTCCCACTAAATGGCCCACAAGCGAATGTACGGGCTTTTTAGCCGCCTGCCCGGCGCAGGTAACTGGACGGTTCTATTTTCCGAGGGGGCCGTTTTAGCGGTTAACATAGACTTTCCAACAAACTACAATTGCACACAAAAAAGCTCCGCTTATTGCGGAGCTTAAAATCCTAATGGAGCTGATTATAGGATTTGAACCTACGACCTGCTCATTACGAATGAGCTGCTCTACCAACTGAGCTAAATCAGCAATAAATATGGAGCTGATTATAGGATTCGAACCTACGACCTGCTCATTACGAATGAGCTGCTCTACCAACTGAGCTAAATCAGCAAAATCCGCCAATCTCGCGACTGACAGATTATATTATAAGCGAGAGTGCCCTTATCTGTCAATGATTTTTTCAAAATCTTTTCAAGCCAAACCAACCATCATTCTCATTCCAGAAAACCTGGGCACGCCAATCCATATTTCCCCGAGCACTATAGCTGGTAATCACCAACTGCTGGTTCTCAATAGTCGCCTTAAGGTCATGCCAGCGATCGGTACGGAACCCCAGATTGGCAAAGCTGTTCCAGGAAACATAAGTCGTCCAGGCGCCGCCGATATGATTGCCCACCAGCCAATAACCGCAGCTCTTGCCATCGCGGGTAGCGGCAATCTCAAAGATACGCATAGCCGGATCTGCAGTCTCCAGGGCTCTTACGCTGTAATCCACACGGCTGTAAATGCCATCAAAACTGCAAAAGGAGAGATAATCCTTCGTGCCATCTGCACTCATCAGGCGCAGAATCTTACCATCCGATACAAACTTTATCTTAGCGCCATTTTCATCACTGGCTGTAACGGTTTTATCCCCAATAGTCATTGCCTGGCTGGCACCAGTAACATTCATGGCATTAGCCAAAGAACTGCTCCCGACGACAGCTGCAAATAAAGCACCTACCAAAACTTTTACCAATCGATTCATAAAAGAAACACCCCTTCTAAATTTGACTCTTAATTTATTATTCCACATCCCCGGAGAGATTCCTTCTACCTGCCAACAAGAAATTATGATACAATGATAAAATAGAACGAATTATTCTTATTCAGCAACGGGGGTGGAAGATATGCAGGATTTACGAGTACTCGTAATCGATAATTCCATAATCTTCCATGAAGCCTTGGCCATGGAACTTGCGCGCAGGCTCCCTCACGGCAGCCTGGTAGAACGCGTCATCAAGCCAGAAGAGGCCGAAGAAAAACTCCTCTTGTTCAAGCCCACCATCATTGTACTGAATTTTGCGTTAGCTTCCACGCTTATCCAAAATGAAAAATTCATGCCCAGACTCATTCGTCTGAACCCCAATATTCCCATTATCACTTACGGCATGCTGGACAGCAGCAAAAACACGGCTCGACAGCTGGGCGCAGCTGCTTACCTCAAGCGTCCACCGGTCAGCCAGTCCATGGCACCTTTCTATGAGGCTTTGCTCAGCACGCTGCTGGTATTACAGGCCCAATATGACCAGCAGAGTACATCCCACGCTAAAAACATTGGTGGTGGTGCCGTGGTAACCCGGGAGATTTGGCATGCCGGCCATAAGGCCAGTCCGGAGAAAACCATTGCTCCTGAGCCGGCAGAAAAAATCGAGACGCTCTACAAGCCTACCCACTCCCACATCAACCTGATTGCCATCGGCGCCTCCACCGGAGGGACCGATGCCATCTCTGCCATTCTCCAGAAGCTTCATCCCCCCCTGCCAGGCATTGTCATTGTCCAACATATCCCCCCCATGTTCTCCAAACTCTTTGCCGACCGCCTCGACCATGAGTGCTCGCTGACCATCAAAGAGGCGGCCAGCGGCGATGTGATAATGCCCAACCATGTCTACATCGCCCCCGGCGGCAAGCACATGACCGTTCAGGCCATGGGATGTCAATATATGCTGGAATGCAAGCCGGGTCCCCCGGTCCATAGCGTCTGTCCCTCCGTAGACGTACTCTTCGACAGTGTAGCGGATGTGGCCGGGGACCAGGCCGTTGGCGTTATCCTTACCGGCATGGGACGTGACGGAGCCGATGGCCTGCTGCACATGCGGCAGAAAGGTTCTCCGACCATCGGACAGGATGCAGCCTCCTGCACCGTCTATGGTATGCCTAAAGCAGCCTACGAATGCGGTGCCGTCCAACGTCAGCTTCCCCTGATCAATATCCCCTCAGAAATCATCAAACTGACAAAATAAAGCAAGGAATGGAACGTTATCTCCCATTCCTTGCTTATTTTTACGTTCATTTGATCCGCGCATCCACCTGTTGATACAAGGGCACAGGCACATGATACATCCGCCCCAAGTCAACCACCCGGCTAACCAGCCCCGCAAATTCAGACTGTTTGCCCCGCAGGATATCCCGCTGCATGGAGGTTGTAGAGCCAGGCTGCAAAGCATCGAGAATCTTCAAGCCCGTTTCCACCAGATCAACTTGGAAATCCACGCCCATGGCTTTGCCCAAAGTCGCTACTTCTCGTACCAGCCCCTTGAACATTTCCCGTTCCTTCCCTTCCTGCTGGAAGTCCTCACTGGTGGCATTAAAATATACACCGGCAGCCCCTGCCGGCGAAACATAAGCGAACTTTTGCAGAGCATCCCGAATGATATGTTCACTGAAATGGCCGCGTATTCCCGCCTCCTGCAATACCGTTTCCAAATGCCTTGCCGTATCCAGTAAGCGTTGTTCCTGCCCAGGACGGTATCCATAGATAACCCGCAGCATCTTATCCGACTGATAGATAACGCCTGGGGCCTCTATTTCCCCCATCACATAGATACAGCCATCCAGACAGGTATGCTGCGGCAATTTTTCCTGCATCATACCGCCGGTTCCAAAGACATTCAGCACAGGTACAATCAACGTGTCCGAACCAATCTTTTCCTGTATAAAAGCAAGGACATCCTCAAGATTGTAATACTTCACACAGACAAAGAGAATCTCTGGCTTGTCCTGATAAGCTTCTGCCGTACAGGCCTTGATTCCCTTAATCGCTTCCGTACCCCGATGATTTGTATGCAGCACCAATCCCTCTTCCCTGATTGCTGCCAGATGCTTTCCTCGAGCAATCAGTGTCACATCATGACCAGCCATAGCCAGATAAGACGCTAAAACCCCGCCGGTTCCACCAGCACCAAATATACAGAATTTCATCGTTCTGCCCCCCTTATGTAAAGCATACGCCAAAACAGGCTGACCAGTCATAGGACCGGTCAGCCTGCTTATCTTGACTGCCTATTCAACTTTAACGTTCATGTAGCATATAATCTGCATCTTCATCAATAATCTGCAGCATGATATCCGCGAACTGCGGATCAAACTGGGTTCCTCTCCCCTTGACGATTTCGCTGCGCACCACATCCTGGGGCAGGATATCCCGATAACTACGCCGTGAGGTCATAGCATCATAAGCATCTGCCACAGCAATCACCCGCGCATAGACGGGAATCTGACTACCCGCAAAACCATCCGGATACCCCTTCCCGTCATAGCGCTCATGATGGGAACGGGCACCTATTGCCAATTCCGGAAACTCAGCCACCAAATCCAGGATTTCCGAACCAATGACCGTATGCTGCTTTATCTTTCCATATTCTTCATCGGTAAGTCTGGTGGTCTTATTGATGATTGCTTCTGGTACCCCAATCTTGCCAATGTCATGGAGCAGCCCCATAAAATAAATCCTGCGTTGCTCCTCCTCAAGCCACCCAAGTTTATAAGCAATATGTCGGGCATAACGGGCCACTCGCTGGGAATGACCACGCGTATACGCATCTTTGGCATCGATGGTCTTCGCCAGGGCCATCACCGTTTCCTCAAAAAGCCGCTCACTGGAAGCCAGACGCTCCTCTGCCAACTGTGTCTGCCGATGAACTTCCTCCTTGAGATTACGATGCAGGTACTCCAATTCCAGCACCTGTTCCACCTTTTTTACCACAACAATGGGCACGAAAGGCTTACGGATAATATCAAAGCCCCCGGCCATAGCTACAGCCGCTTCTGCCTTTTGACTGTGATCCTGAACCAGCATGATAACCGGTACATCCTTGCAGTGAGGATTCTGATTCAACTGGCGCAAAACCTCAAAACCGCCCATATCGGACAGCGTCGAAGAAAGCAAGAGCAATTTAACATCATGTTGCTCCACATAGGAAAGAGCTTCTTTGCCAGAAGTAACTGTCTCCAACTGGACCCTGGGGTCCAAAATCTGATGCAGCCGCTGGCGGTCACTTTCACTTGCATCCACCAGCAGCACCAGCATCTGTCTCATTTGGGATATTTGCATACAATTATTCTTCCTTGCTAAAAAACAACTATATGCTATATTTTGCCTTGTTTTCGCAAAAAAATCAAGCACTTACCTTTAAATTTTATCATTTATCGTTAATGTAGGAATATATTCTTAACGCAAAATTCCAATCAGCACTTCCGACACCACTTTTTCCCAGTCCACTTCGCCGTTTTCCCTTTGCGGCACGCGCCTTTTTTCCGGATAACGGGAAGGATATGCCTGACGCTTGGCCTTGAGCATAGCTGCCTCAATATCCGGATCACTGTGCCCGGAATCATCCCAGGCCTGTTTTAATTTCGCATAAGCCTGTTCCCACTGCTCCCTGTCGGAGTAGATAAGCCCTTGATAGTAGCGGGCACGCCAAATGGGATAAATCTTATCATTATGCGGCGTTGTTTCCGCTGCAGCAAAATCCTCCATCGCACGGTTGTCCATATTCCGCTCGTAGTAAGCCCGCCCCCGCAGATAGTGTGCATAAGCCAGGGGACTATCCGTAACCTTACGATCATTGATTACCTTGTTCAATTCAAAGATAGCCCGGCGCTGTTCTCCCTGCTGAATAAAAATTGCACAACGGTCAAAGATATCCTGTAAATTATACTGGGATTCCAATTCCGTGCCTATCCGTTCTTTCTCTACCCCCTTTGCCTGTTTATATTTTTCCAGCAATTCCTGGTTCTGCTTCTTTAGCGCATCTCGCTCCTGTTGCAGCTTCTCTAATTTACTGCGATTCTCCAGCATGGATTGCAAATCGATGTTATCCGTATCCACTTCGCAGGTCAGCGTCACCGTATACTTCCATACCCCCGCCGAAAGCTCCGGCACAGCCTGCTCCCGCAGAACTTTCAGCACAGCACCGGATATCACCCGTACATCATCTGCACTGAGTTCCATGTTCTTCGTTTTGGAATAACTCTCCACATAGACTCCAGCTTTTTCGGTTGCAGCGCGCATGGCCTCCTGTCGGGCGGCATCCTTAGCAATTTTCGGCGAATCATTTTCTCCCATGACGTACACGCCACTGGCTGTTATCTGCTGCGGTACAGCCAGACAAATGCAGGGCAGAAGCAAAAGAACGCTCAATATCCATCCTGTAATTATCCTTCGCAAACCAACCACACCTTCCCACTTAAACGATTTTCTCTTAATATATCGTATATTATACTACCAAAGTAAAGCAAAAATGTTGAGTTAGTCATTAAATTTTAATTAAAAATAAGGGGCGTTTTCCACGCCCCTACGAAAAAATTCACGAATTATAAACAGGAATAGCCTTTTTCTTCAGTTTGCCGGTAAGCCAGGCAAAATGCAGCTGCAAATAACGTCCCACCTGTTCACCAATATATTTTTTCCCATAGAAATCCGGGTGCAGTCCGTCTGTCGTGTAATTGCTGCGTAAATTGCCCATGCTGTCCGTAAGGGCCGTAGCCACATCCACATGATATTGCTGACGCATAACCCAGTCATTCACATAGCGCTGATGCACCTGCCAATCATAGGGTGGCTGGTCGATATGTGCCCTGTTCACCATCAGGGTTGGATTGATGGGGGTCGGCGTCAGAAAAACCACAATGATGCCATACGCATCGCACTTCTCCTTGATGGCCTGCAGATTTGCCACCGTCTGAGAACCATAGGTCCCCAGGCGATAGTCGTTTACGCCCCCCATAACCACCAGCACCCGGGGAGCCGCTGGCAAAACGTCCCGTTCAAAACGCTCCAGCATATCACCAGTTGTGTTCCCGCTGTAGCCTAAGTTCTTCACCGGTACCTGACTATAGGATTCCCAATCATAAAGCAGATAACCCGGGGAAACAGACATGGCTCCCCCTCCATGGGTGATGCTGTCGCCTAAAGCTGCAAAAGGCGGTTTTTCTCCTTCCACGGTAAAATAACTCTTCGCCGACCAATTGCTCGAGGCGCTGCCATCACTATTTAGGGAACGCACCCGCCAATAATAATTACCCGGCAAGGTATAACCGCCGTCTTCATACACATCGTACTCGCCCCCCTGCAAGGTACGAATAAGCTTATCCCCCTCAGCAGTCACCTGATAAACCTGCACCTCATGATGCTTGGCCTTGCCATAGGGAATCCATGAATACACCGGATAGAGCGGCATATAATCCATACGTTCAAACTGCGTGGTGGGTCTGGGCGCATCCACATTCAGGCTGCCACCTTCCTTAATGGGCCGAGGTTTGGTAAAATGCCGGTTCCCCACAGGCTGTCCATTATAATCCAAAGGACATACCTTCCAATAGAAACCATTGGCCTCCGTACCAAATTGATGCAAATCCACCGTCAATCCATTGGTGTATACCTGGTTATAGGTCAATGCAATATTTTCCGGCGTGTCTTCAGCTGATTTTAAAATAACCACCTGATAACGCACAGCACTGGGAACTTCCTGCCAAACCAACTGCACATTATTGATCTTATTCATCGCCTGGCCCTCGTCCTGCTTTGCCGCCGTTGGTGCAGCAGTATGCACTTCCGTTTGACCAAAATTTATCCGCACACCACTGCTATCAGCCGCCTGTACACAGCCAAGGTTAATTGTCACGCCTGCAGCGAAGGCGAAAATACCGGCCACTAAATATCTCTTCTTCAACATCAACAACTGTAAACCTCCCCCTGGTTCCCCCTTCAACTATGCATCATATTAATGGCATAATTTTCCGGATGCATTCCCGGCACCGCCGTAACCTTGATATCCATGGCAAACTCCGCCGCCAGATTCATCAACAATTGATTGTGCCGCAATTCCTCGGCCACGGACTCATGAACTTCAATTTCATAACCATCTTCAGCATGGGATTTATGTTCCATACGGCGCACATCACCAGCAATGCGAATGCTCACCGTTTCCGGCGATTCCACCCGCCCCCGGCCACGGCAGATGGGACATTCGCTATAAATGATGCTATCCAGATTCTGTCGGGATTTCTTGCGGGTAATCTCCACCAGCCCCAAACTGGTAATATCCACGATATTGGTCTTGGTGGGATCCAGCTTAGCCAACTCCCGCAAATGCGCCAACAGCTGTTCCTTTTGTGCTTCCCTTTCCATATCAATAAAATCCACAATAATGATGCCACCGATATCCCGCAAACGCAGCTGCCGCATAATCTCTGCCGCTGCCTCCTGATTGGTTGCATATACCGTTTCACCCAAATTGGTATTTCCTGTATACTTGCCTGTATTCACATCAATTACCGTCAACGCTTCAGTCCGGTCGATGACTAAGAAGCCACCGGATTTCAGTTCTACTGTACGGCCCCCCAGAGTTGCCAATTCTTCTTCAATACCATAATGCTTAAAAAGCGGTTCCCGACTCTCATAAAAGCGAATTTTCTCCACCAGCTCCGGAGACAGAAGCTGAACAAACTCCCGCACACGCTGATATACAGCCCGGTCATCAATCAGCATTGCATCCACATCCGGTGTCAAATTATCCCGCACAATGCGGATAATCAAATCCGCATCACGATAAAGAATATTTGCCCCTTTGCTCTTGATCTTAAACCGGGCCATCAGGGAATGCCAGAGTTTAGCCAGGTATTCCACATCTTCCCGGAGGGCTTCCCGGGAAGCTCCCGCCGCAACCGTACGAATGATAAGCCCCATACCCTCTGGACAGATTTCAGCAGCGATGTCATGAAGCCTTGTACGCTCCGCTTCATCCTCAATCCGCCGGGACATGCCAATATAGGCAGCTGTAGGCAAAAGCACCACATGACGCCCCGGCAAAGTGATATGCGTAGTAGCCCGCGGTCCTTTAGAACCGATTGCATCCTTAATAATCTGTACCGGCAGATGCTGTCCAATATGAATCTTTT
The DNA here is from genome assembly GCF_024699275.1 of Selenomonas sp. Next base: position 34,351 of record NZ_JAILPX010000124.1, on the reverse strand, counting down.
GCGGACGAGGCAATGTCTGCTTTACATCCTCTGGCAAGCCATCGCCAATATACATAAAAGCATTCTTGCCCGTACCAATATCCACGAAGGCTGCCTGCATCCCCGGCAGGACATTCTGTACCTGTCCCTTGTATATATTGCCTACCAGATGCGAATGCGTAGCCCGTTCCACTTCAATGGAAGATAACTTATCATCCTCCAGGATTGCCAATTTTGTTTCCTCCGGAACTACCGTTACCAGAATCGATTTCATCCGTTCACCTCCCCCGAGTACAAAAAAACTTCACCCTTATCCAGCAAACTGACGGCTTTGCCAATCGCGGAAAAATCGCTGCCGCTGACACGAACAGCTCATGTCCATCGGCAGTCTAAACACCAGGATTCCCGGTGTCATACCAATTCCACCAGTCTTTTCCCCTGCGAAAGCATCGCCGTCCGAACGATCTTTGCCTCAGTAGTCCTTGCAGGCAAACCAAACTGATCCACCAAAGCCGCAATGACTTCACTTGGTTTCACACTGCCACTATCCGTAATCGCAATGTCAAGCAAAAGCACCAGCGAATTCCCTTCCTGGAAAGCCTCAACATTTTTCTTCATAAACTTTTTCAGTTCAATATCCCTTTTCTTTTTCGGTGTAACACGCTGGAAATCAACCGCATTAGCTTCATTGTAACGCTTCACTGCTGCTTCAGCAAGAGCCATATCTCCCTGTAATGGCATATAAGCCCGGTAACGGGCTTCCGTGGCCTGGGCCATCATGGCCTTCTGTTTAGTCTTGACCTCCCGTAATTCCCTAAGTTCCACCCCCGGCGGTAACTGAGCCTTTAACCGGTCAAAAACCTCCGGCTGACAGACCGGCTGCAGGAGTTCGAATTCCATATACTCAGCCTCACTGGTTACCCCTAAGGATAGAGCGGATGCAAAAGACACCTTCATATGATGGTTAAAGCCCTCGGAATAGGCCATGGGCAGACCTGAACGCTTAAAGGCCCGAATAAAGAGATTGGCATAATCCAGATGGGAGACATAACGCAGGGGTTCGCCCTTCGTGATTTCAGCCCGGAACTTATACAGGGTACGAGGACGGCCTGCATCCTGTGGACCGCGATGTGCTTTTGCTGGCAATTCCGGAGATGAATAATTCCGGGCAGCCTCTTCTTTGGCATAGTCCATCACGTGAACCCCCAAATTGGGGCAGATACCACAGGCAGAACATTTGCCCCGGCGGCAATCCTCAGTCAGAGCTGCCTCCATAGCCTTCTTCCATTCCCGCAGCAGGAATTCCTTATTGACCCCAGGAGACGTGATTTCCCAAGGAAGCGCCTCATTAAAATCGCGCGTACGCTGGTTATAGTAATTGCCATCAATACCGCATTTTTCCATGGCTTTAAGCCAGGTATCGTGCTGATAAAGATCGGACCAACCGTCAAATTTGGCGCCATCCCGCCATGCCTGATAAAGCACGGGCGCTAGGCGCCTATCCCCTCTGGCGAAGACACCTTCAATCACAGACAGACGGGCATCGTGATAATTAAAGGTAATTGCCCGATCCGTGATATGCGCCTTCAGCAGTTCCTGGCGACGCTGGAATTCTTCGATGGGCAACTGACCAAACCATTGAAATGGCGTGTAGGGTTTAGGCACAAAACAAGCCACGGATATGGTAACCTTACAGCCCCGTTTTCCTTTTATTTCCGTGTAAAGATCCACAACCTTCTTAGCCAGCTTCGCTATACCGATAACATCTTCATCGGTCTCTGTTGGCAGTCCCATCATAAAATAGAGCTTTACCTGCTTCCAGCCCTGTTTGAAGGCCGAAGCACAAGCAGTCATGAGATTTTCTTCCGTAACGCCTTTATTGATTACATCACGCAGACGCTGGGTACCTGCTTCCGGCGCAAAGGTTAAACCAGACTTACGCACCTGCTGCATCTTATGGGCTAAATCAATAGAGAAGCTGTCAATGCGCAATGACGGCAAAGAGAAACTCACTTCTTCATCACGAAAGTCCATCATCAAATCATCGACCAGCCGGCCCAGGCAGGAATAATCTGCTGAAGACAGAGAAGTCATGCTCATTTCATTATAACCGGTACTGTCGACCAGATCCCGGGCCATATTTTTCAGCTTTTCCTCCGTACGCTCTCTGGCCGGACGATAGCATATACCAGCCTGACAGAAACGACAGCCCCGGGAACACCCACGAAAGAGCTCCAACATCGCGCGATTATGGACAATATCCATAGAGGGAACCAAAGGACGTTCCACACTCATTGCCTTATTCATATCCTGACAAACTCGCTTATAGATAAGCGGCCTGGCTTTATCATGAAGGGGAACTAGCTTTTCATAGTTTCCATCCGCTGTATATTTCGGCTCATAAAAAGAAGGTACATAAATACCATCCATGGTCAGCAAACGCTCCAAAAAGCCTTTCCGTCCGCCAGGGCGGCCTGCTTTCTTCCATTGCATAAATGCTTCGGATATCTCTACGATTACCTCTTCCCCTTCACCGACAATAAAGAAGTCGAAGAAATCTGCAATGGGCTCCACATTATAAACACAGGGGCCGCCCCCCACCACAAAGGGCATATCCTCGCCCCGCTCCTTTGCCCAGAGCGGAATCCCGGCCAAATCCAGCATGTTGAGCACATTGGAATAAATCATCTCATACTGCAGAGAGAAGCCAAAGAAATCAAACTGGGCCAGTTCATGTTTAGTTTCTAAGGAGAACAGCGGAATATTCCTGTCCCGCATCTCCTTTTCCATATCCGTCCAGGGAGCATACACCCGTTCTGCGGCAATATCCTTCTGCTGGTTCAATATCTCGTAAAGAATGGCTAACCCCAGGTTACTCATGCCCACTTCATAGACATCAGGCAGGGCTAGCGCAAAGGTGCAATCCACCTTATCCCAGTCCTTCACCACTGCATTCCATTCGCCCCCCGTATAGCGGGACGGCTTCAATACCGACTGGAGCACCTCATGTTCAAGTTGTACCATGTCGTTAAATTCCTCCATACATCTTTTACACATTCAGTTCATTTTTCTCTGTAGAATTTTAGAGAAGGCTCCCTAAGGAGCCTTCCCTAAAATTCTAATTTCTTTTTTCGTAATTGTATATTCAGTAATATCGCGATAGCCATAATATTGGTGGTCAAAGAGCTCACTCCATAACTCATCAGAGGCAACGGGATCCCCGTTACCGGCATGATCCCCAGGGTCATGCCCACATTGACCAGTACATGAAATGCTAACATGGACGTAATGCCCACAGCCAGCAATCGGCCAAAGATATCACTGGCATCTTTAGCAATCTGCGCTCCCCGCCAGAGCACCACCAGGTATAGCAGAAGCAGGCATACCACACCGATAAAGCCCAATTCTTCCCCTACCACAGCAAAGATAAAGTCCGTATGATTTTCCGGCAGGAAATCCAACTGGCTCTGGGTCCCCTCAAAGAGCCCCTTGCCAAAAAGCATCCCCGAACCAATGGCAATCTTTGACTGGATAATATGATAGCCTGATCCCAACGGATCCACATTGGGATCCATGAAGACCATGATTCGCATCTTTTGATAATCCTTCAGGAAATGCCACAACAGGGGCAGCATGGCCACGCCCGCCGCAAACAAGCCACCCAATAGCCGGAGGTTAATGCCGCTGACGAAAACCATCCCCAGAAAAATCGCCATAAACACCAGCGACGTGCCCAAATCCGGCTGTTTCAGTACCAGCAGAAAAGGTACCCCCACATAGGCCGCCACGGGCAGCAAATCATGGAGCGTGTTGAGCTTTCCCACCCGCTCCTCCAGCATGGTAGCCAAAGAAACAATCATGATGATCTTGGAAAACTCGGAGGGCTGAATACTGATAGGACCAATGGAAATCCAGCGCTGCGCCCCTAATGCCGATTGTCCAATCAACATAACCGCCAATAACATGATGAGGTTGAATACATAAAGCTTATTGCCATAGCCCTGCAACATCTTGTAATCAAAATTCATCAAAAAAGCCGCTAAGGCGATATTCACTGCCGCAAAGATTCCCTGGCGGGCTACGAACCAATACCGCTCATCACCAGGAGTGTTGATATGCGTAGCACTACCGATAATCACCAGACTCATCACGATGATACCCGCTGTTGCCGCCAGCAAAGTCAAATCCGTGCGGCGCAAAATCGTTTTTGTCATGCCAATCTATCTTCTCTCAATGCTCACCCTTGTCATGCTTCATCCGACTGACGGGAATATTCGCCACCAATGCTACAGAATCGTCATCATTGGCCAAATTGATTTCCATATCATGCTGATTGATTTCCATGTAATTGGAAATCACCTTGATGATATCATTTTTCAGATTGTCCATTACTTCGGGAGAGATATTGGCGCGGTCATGGATCAGTACCACCTTCAAGCGGTCCCGGGCAATCTTACCAGTTTCTTCCTTCTTGCCAAATATTTTCATCAATGCCTCCAACATATTACCCCTCCTCTCATCTCTTGAACATACGCTTTAAGCGTCTCCACCAGCCGCCATCTTTGTGGAATTCCATAAAGGGAATATCTTCACCAAGCATGCGGCCAACCACATTGCGATAGGCCTGACCAGCTTCACTGTCATCCATCATCACACAGGGCTCACCTTTATTGGTGCTGGTGACGACTTTCAGATCATCTGGCACCTGGCCTATACAGTCCAAGGAAAGGATATCATTAATGGCGTCCATATCCAGCATGTCGCCATCCTCCACCATCTGCGGGCGAATACGATTGACAATCAGCTTGATGTTCTCTTTATCCGCGCGGCCCAATTCACCGATGATCTTATCGGCATCACGAACCGCTGAAATCTCCGGCATGGTGACCACTAAAGCCGTATCCGCAGCAGCAATAGCCGTCTGAAAGCCCTGTTCAATTCCTGCCGGACAGTCAATGAGAATATAGTCGAATTCCTTGCGCAAATCATCGCATAGTTTAACCAGCTGCTCCGGGTTCACAGCCATCTTATCCTTTACCTGGGAAGTGGGTAGTAAGAACAGATTGTCGTATTTCTTGTGGCGGACCAAAGCCTTCTTATAAGCCACCCGGCCTTCCGTCACATCAATCAGATCATACATGATCCGATTTTCCAGTCCCAACAGCAAATCAAGGTTACGAAGCCCCGTATCGGTATCCACCAATACAACCTTCTTTCCCCGCATGGCCAGTCCCATACCTAAATTAGCCGTTGTCGTAGTCTTGCCAACACCGCCTTTGCCAGAAGTAATTACATAGATTTCGCTCATATTGCTTTGTCCTGCCTTTCTATTGGTTCGATTACGATTTGACCGTCTTTTATAGAAGCGCGTTCCGCGCGGTCAGTCTTTTTCATCTCGTCCGGCGAGCGGGCAATCAGATTCGAGATACGAATCTGCGTGGGCATCAGATGATCCGCAATGATAAATGCTGTACTATCCCCATAAGCTCCGGCATGCACCATGCCACGGCAGGTCCCCCGGATATCAATACTGCCACCAGCAATGATCTGCGCACCCGGATTTACATTCCCACAAACCAGTACGGAAGACTTCGTGCGAATTTCCTGCCCCCCCCGCAGTGTTTTGTTCACCACCACCATTTCCTGGGGTTTAAGTTCTTCAGGCTGTCCTGCAGGTGCAGGAGGAGCTGGAATGTCTTTGACTTTTTCCCTAACCGGTTTCTGCTCCTCTGCCTCTGTTTTTTTTGTTCGGCAGATTAAACCGTACTCGTGAAAAAGCCGTTGCAATTCATCCCGCTCACTACCCTTGAATACATCCCGGGGTATCAATACCAATGTGCCCCGTAAAAAGAATGTAGTGCCAGATTCTAACTTCTGTTTTAGATTCTCCCGCACTGCTTCAAAAGATGCCTCTGGGGCAAAGCTCAGCTGTAAGCCAAGAGAAGTTCCCTTGATTTTTACAATATCCTCACTCATGACTGCCCTCATTCCTATACCTTATACTAGTCCTGCTTATTGCTTTTCTGTTCGCCATCGGTCTTTTCCGGCTGTGGCTTATTGAGTCCGAACCAGGCCTCCAGGACCTTACGGCCAATAGGCACAGCAGACTGCGATCCAAAGCCTCCCTGCTCCACAATCACCGCCACCACAATATTGGGCGCACCAAAGGGACCATAAGCCACAAACCAACCGTGGTCACGGCCATGCGGATTTTCCGCTGTACCAGTCTTGCCTGCGATTTCAATGGGAAAGCCGCGGAAGATGCTGGCTGCTGTACCGTACTTCGTAACATCATGAAGACCAGCCTGCACCAGTTGAATATCTTCTGCCGGCACATCCAATGTTCCTAAAAGTTCAGGCGTAAACTCCTTCACCGTCTTGCCATCCGGATCGACGATGCGGCTGACCAAATGGGGCTTATAGCGTTTGCCATCCGCAGCAATCTCCCCCATGACCATGGCCGCCTGCAGCGGCGTAACCAGATTAAAGCCCTGGCCAATAGCCGCATCGAAGGTCTCGGATAGATACCAATCGCCGTCCTCAAAATTTTTCTGCTTATAGCGGCGATTAGCCACCAACCCATCCGACTCATAGGGAAGATCAATGCCGGTAGTCTTACCTAAACCGAACATCCGGGCATATTTTTCCAACCGGTCTATGCCCAAACGATTGCCCATCTCATAGAAATAGACATTATCGGAATGAGCCATAGCCTGTTGGAAGTTGATAAGCCCCAGGGCCTCCCCTTCCGCATTGCCTTTCGGAATAATCCAATGATGGCCACTATCCATAATCAATTCCGAAGGGGTTACTACCCCCTCTGTCAAAGCCGCCGTGCCCGTGACGATCTTAAATGTAGATCCTGGCGGATACTCACCGGTAATGGCCTTGTTATCCATGGGATGATAGGGGTTATTATTCAGCTTGTTCCAATCCTTGGTCGTTATTCCATGGGCAAAAAGATTAGGATCGAAGGCAGGCCGGCTGACCATGGCATAGATTTCCCCAGTCATTGGATTCATTGCCACCACAGCCGCCGCATGTGCATGAATCTGCTTCAACTGTTCATCCACAGCCTTTTCCGCGGCAGTCTGCAGATTCTTATCAAGGGTCAGATACAGGTCATCACCTGGTGTGGGCGGTTTGTTCCCCAGAATCTGTACGGGCTTACCCGTCACATCCACTTCCACCTGCTGGCCACCATTGACCCCCCGCAGCTCCTTATCGTAAATTTTCTCCAGACCAAACTTACCGATAATATCGCCGCTCTTATAACCCTCATCCTTCTTCTTTTCCAGCTCCATATCATTGATTTCACTGACATAACCATAGGTGTGCGCAGCTTCTTCCTTGTTCATGTAATCGCGGACAGGCTGTACCTCAATGATAACACCTGGATAGTTATCCTTTTGTTCTTCAATTATGGTCACAATATCAGGGGTGACATCTGCCTTAATCCGGATAGGGTTAAAACCGGAATGGGCCTCGATCTTTTCATTGATCTTTTCCACGGGAACCTTCAATAATTCCGCCAGGCGATTGATTACCGCCGGATCGATTTTAGTCATCACCGGCATCAGGGAAACCGCAAAACCTGGCCGATTCTGCACCAGCAGTTCTCCGTTGCGATCAAAAAATGTTCCTCGGGGAGCCATGGTAGGAATAATGCGAATACGATTGCCTTCAGCCAGGCGGGCATAATGCTCACCTTCATATATCTGCAAGTATCCAGCCCTGGCAATAAGCACGACAATCACCAGTACAGACAGCCAGCCTAAGACATTCAATCTACCGCCAAACTCGTCATTTTCGACCAAAAATATCTCTCCCATAAAACAAGGCACCCTTGCAGGTGCCTTAATCAGTTTGTTTCTTTCACGCTGAGTTTCTTATCCAATTGATAGGTCAAATAATGAACCGGATAGGCAAACGCCAGCTGATAAATCAGCATAGGCAAAAGTGTCACCTGCACATTGCTGATTGGATTAAAGCGATACCCTAATAATACCATAAGTAACGCCAAAATAAAATAGGTTAACGCAGTTATCCCTAAAGATGCAAACACCGGCAGAAAAAACTGCTCTTTATAGACGCGATTGGCAAAACGGCCACACAAATTTCCCATCAGCAAATAGGTAAACGTGTGCACACCAAAGAAGGTCCCTGTAGAAAGATCCGTTAACAGTCCAGTACAAAATCCCATTAAGGTTCCCTTCTCCATCCCCTTCAAAAAAGCATAGGATGTAGTCACCAAAAGCATCAAATTGGGACTAATGCCGCGATAGCTAATTAAGGGAAAAAATGAAGTCTGCAAAACATAGAGGGCCACGACAAAAATGGCCAGCCTGGCAAAGGTATTCATTTCTGTCCCTCCGCATCCTGCCCAGCTTCATTCTCGCCTGTTGCCGGATCGGTTTCCGTTCCCGGTGTCTGCGGCGGCGGTTTTATCGGTTCTGGTGGAGCTTCCCGCGAAGCCGTAATCACCAGCACATCCTCCAGCTTTTGGAAATCTACCGCAGACTCCAGCACACCGATCTTAAGCAGACCGCCGTCATCATTCTTAAGACTGTTCACAATGCCCACGACAATCCCCTTGGGATATATCCCCCCAAATCCGGAGGTGATGATTACATCCCCTTCCACCACATCTGCGTTCTTGGGGATATTTACCATCTGCGGCATCGTAGGATTATCCATGTCGCCCCGCACAATTCCCGTAACCCGGGACTCTGCCCGCTGCACGATAGTACCCACGGCAGAGCGCGGATCCAAAATCAACTGTACCTTAGATGAATTGGGGCCGGCTTCCACGACCCGCCCCACTAACCCCTGAGGTGTCACGACCGGCATATCATTGGCTATGCCGCTCATGGTTCCTCTGTCAATGACTACCATACTGGACCAGGTATCGGACTCCCGGGCAATTATCCGCGCTGCCACCATATCAAACTGATGGGCAGCCTGCTGATAATTGACCATGGACCGCAAGCGTTCATTTTCTGCCAAGGCTTCATTAGCCTGCAGGTTTATGCCCCGAAGCTGCTCCACCTCATTGCGCAACATCTTATTCTGCTCATAAAGGGTAGCAATTTCCCAAACCGTACTGGTGACATAACGAACTTCATTTGCCCCCCAATCCACCGCCTGCTGAAAGGGGGAGAGGGCCAACGAAACAGCCTGGCTGCTCACGGGAGCCTGAAAGCGCCCTCTGGCAGCAAAAAAGATGATGCAAAAGAGGCTGACCGCCACGAACGCCATGGCCCACCCCTTGCGCCCGTCATCCTTATCTCTTCTTACACGATTACTCATTTTTATATCAGCTTCTCAGCTTTTTACCCGTCATAACCACACGTTTCAACAACTCGATGTTTTCTAAGGAACGGCCTGTACCTTCACCTACGCAGGAAAGCGCATCTTCCGATACCAACACCGGCATCCCCGTTTCGTGGGACAAGAGCTTATCCAGATTCGTAAGGAGTGCACCGCCCCCCGTCATCATGATGCCATGGTCCATAACATCCGCAGCCAGTTCTGGCGGAGTCTTTTCCAACGTTCCCTTAACGGCATCGATAATCTTATAGATGGGATCGTTAAGCGCTTCCCGAATCTCTTTAGCCTGAATGGTCAAGGTCTTCGGCAGGCCAGACACCAGGTCCCGGCCACGGATATCCATGGTCTTATCTGCCTCAGGTGTCACGATGGCCGTACCAATGGTCATCTTTATTTCCTCAGCCGTACGTTCACCAATCATCAGATTATACATGCGTTTGATGTACTGCACGATAGCACTGTCCATCTCATCGCCGCCCACGCGAATGGAACAACTGGTAACAATACCGCCCAGGGAAATAACTGCGATTTCCGTAGTGCCGCCGCCGATATCTACCACCATGCTGCCCGTGGCCTCTTCCACCGGCAGTCCTGCCCCAATAGCCGCTGCCATGGGTTCCTCAATCAGATAGGCTTCCCGGGCACCAGCCTGCTGAGCCGCATCAACTACCGCCCGCTTTTCCACTTCCGTCACACCAGAAGGTACACCTACTACCACCCGCGGACGAACAAAGGACTTTGTATTCATGGCCTTACGAATAAAATACTTGAGCATAGCCTGCGTCACATCAAAATCGGCAATAACGCCATCTTTCATCGGACGGATAGCGATGATGTTCCCCGGAGTACGTCCAATCATCTGCTTTGCTTCCTCACCTACAGCCAGAACATCCCCTGTATCGCTCTTGATTGCGACTACAGAAGGCTCCCGCAGCACAATGCCTCTGCCTTTCACATGTACCAACGTATTCGCTGTACCCAGGTCAATACCCATATCGTGTGAAAAACCACCAAACAGACTCCACATTTTGTAAAAAAACTCCCTTCAGAAAAACCATCTATTTACGTCACAGGTTCTGCGACGTATATTTTCTACTGAATAGATTTCATGCAAAACAGGTTTTATAGACTGAGGACTATCCCTTCATCACTACGCCCTTACACGAAACCAACCTAACCATATCCCCTGCCAGCTTGACTTGCAAGGATTCTCCAAAAAAAATAACTATCTTATTGTATCACAAGATAGCTATTTTGATAACAGGCAAACCATTTTTTTTTGATTAAATTTTCTTTATGAAATCAGCCCCTTCTCCTTGAGGCTAACAAAACGCCCATTCCCCAACACCACATGATCCAGCACTGGAATATCCATAATCCTGCCCGCTTGAACCAAGCGCTCCGTCACGGCAATGTCCTCACGGCTTGGCGTTGGATCTCCACTGGGATGATTGTGCAGAAGAATCATCGCCGCTGCAGCATGGTCAATGGCAGCCCGAAACACCTCCCGGGGATGGACGATGGATGCCGACAAACTCCCCACGGAAACCTCCGGCATCCCAATAATATTATTCTTCGTGTTCAGCAGCATAACGGCAAAATGTTCTTTCTGTTCAAAACGGTAACGAGGCATGGCAAAATGAGCCACATCCTCCGGCCCATGGACAGTCTGTATTTTTTCCGCACTTTGCACCGCCAGCCTCCGGCCCAATTCTATAGCCGCCTGCAAGGTTGCTGCCTTCACCTTGCCTATACCATCAATCTTTGCCAGTTCTGCCACCGATATATGAACCATACCGGAAAGTCCCTGTTCCTTGATATGGGCCAGGATTTCCTCCGCAATACGCAGTACCGACTTCTTGTGGGTTCCACTGCGCAACAATATGGCCAGCAGTTCTACATTGCTGAGTGCCCCCGGACCATAGGCCAGTAACTTCTCCCTGGGACGTTCCTCAGGTGGCAAATCCCTCACCATCGTCTCCATACAAATTTACGCCTGCCTTTCGTGCAAGCCGTACAGTCGCATTGAGGGGCAATCCCACCACATTGCTATAGGACCCTTTGATGCACGTAATGAATTCCGCCGCAGCCCCCTGTATGGCATAAGCCCCAGCCTTATCCATGGGCTCACCGCTTTTCACATAGCGCTCAATTTCCGTATCCGCCAGTGGGGCAAACTCCACTTCCGTAATCACCACATCGGAAAAGAGATGCTCATTCTGCACCCAGGCAATACCGGTAAGTACCTGATGGGTTCTGCCGGAAAACTCCCTTAACATCCGGATAGCCTCCTCACGGCTGTGCGGTTTTCCATAAGTATGCCCGTCCAGTGCCACTACGGTATCGGCCCCCAACACTGCCTGATTGGGATACAGTCTTGCCACAGCTTTCGCTTTGGCCGCAGCATTCTTTTCCACCATTACCGCAGGGTCTATATCATCGCCAGCCAATTCTTCAGCCGCACTGATGCGAATGACAAAACGGGCGTTAATCTGCTGCAGGAGTTCTTTTCTGCGTGGCGAACCCGAAGCTAAAATGAACATAAAACGTAACTCCTTTCTCAGTAACGGCGAAACAGAATCAAGGCGATAACAATTCCCAAAATACTCATGAGATTCGGCGCAAAAGCCAGACCAAAAGTCAGCTGGATCACATAGAGATTAATGGTAAACGCCGAGGTATCAAAGACAGGAAATGTATTCACCAGATAGGGCATTACCCCCTGCAGGGCCTCCACACTCATCATCAGCTGGCCCAATATCCCCCCCAGGATTGCACCGATTACCACAAAAAGTACCGCCATACCATAGCCATGTCCACCAAATTTTGCCACCAAAAACTCCTCCTCCAAAATGTAAGTTTACGCTATTTCCAGCAAAAGTCCTGCTCTAAAAAACATTTTCATAAAGAAAGCCTATGGATTCAAACTGAACCCACAGGCCTGTCTCAATGCACCACCACGTTATTCTTACCACGAATCAGTTTTGCTTCATAAAGTGCCGCATCCGCGCGCTTAAACAAGGTATCCGGCTCATCATCACTGGCAGCAGTTACCACACCAATACTGACGGTCACCATCGAACCATCCGGCAGCGCCGCGTGCTGGGCAATCAATTTACTGATGCGCCGGGCAATCCCCTGAGCCTTATCACTGGAAATTCCTGAAAAAATAACAAAGAACTCATCCCCGCCCCAACGGCCGGGAACATCTACGCCCCTGCGGGTATTTTTCCGCAGAACCTTGGCGATGGTCTTGAGGGTATCATCCCCCACTGCATGACCATAGGTATCATTGATGACCTTAAAATCATCCACATCCATCATCAGTACAGACAATGGCTCCTTGAATTCATGCGCCTTTTCTAACATCTCCTGCAGGGTAACTTCCGTTTCCCCACGATTAAAGAGACCTGTCAGGCGATCAATCTGGGCCAAATGGGCCAGTTTACGATTGGATTCCTCCAACTCCTGGGTAGTGGTTTCAATAAAGTGCACCAACCGAGCCATAATAGAACGGTGACCATTTAGTTTTGGCCGGGGAGGAATTATATTGGACTGCCTGCCCATCCGCAGACCTTCCCGCATCCCCACCGTCACCAGGGTCATGTTCGACACCATGATTTCCCCGGCAATATTGCGCATGAACTCTCCATAGGCATAAAAACCGGACGAGGGCGCCAAATGTTTACAGATGGCCAATTCTTTTTCCGTATCACTGCCTAAGAGCATCCATCGGGCCACACAACTCACCACAAAGATGGCTTCCGGCTTGAAGCTGGCCATCTTTTCCTGTAACGCCATGGCATTGTCAATAACATCACCGGGATCGCCATAAGCAAGCCGCACCTGCTCGCCCACCCGAAAATCCGCCCCGAACATCATACTGCCATCCTCCCGGCAACGCCGGGGGTGGCGAGCCAATACCGTACCGTTTCGTTCAAAATAAAAAGGAAACGTCAGTGCATCCTCAAGAAAATGATCCGTGTTCTTAATGGCCAGATAGCGCTCGAAAACCTCTAAAGGCGGACGGCCATCCAATTCCTGCAGACAAAAATCACCGTCCATCTTCGTAACGGTCATGCTATGGCCCAAAGGCTTCCAGCCAAAACTGGAACTGCCCTGCACATGGAGGCTGCTGCCGCTAAACACAGCCGTCACCGCACCATAACGAAGTTGTTCCGTCTGGGTAAATACCAAACCATCTTTCCCCAAGCTGCCATCATCGGCCATCCCGCCAAAGAATAACAGTTTTCGCCGAGCCGCCGACAACTGCTTCAAAAAAGGATTGATATCCAGATGAAAACCTGTAGTGATTACCTCCACCGCCGTCGCTTCTTTGTCCGCCTGCAATATGGCCAGCAATTCCCGTCCGGCCACACTGCTTTTCTGCTCTTGAAAATCATAGGCAAAGACCCGCACAGTCGACTCTTCAAAAAGAGTAAAATTAACCACCACTCCCCGGTCGAGCAACTGCCCATTTACAATGTCTCCACTGGAAACCGAACCAATCATCTGGGCTTCTGGAAACACAGCCCGAATAGATTTCTGGATTTCCTCCAGCATCGCTTTCTTCGAAGTATCCATAAACACCGATACCAACACGCTGGAAAGTTGTTTCAGGCTGCGGCTCTCTTCCCGTACTTCTTCCACGCAGCTTTGCAATTCTTTAATTGTATTTATCGCATAGGGTATCTGTTTCATTTATCTGTTTACCTTTTATTCACACATGCTAAAGCCATGCTTGTCCATTATTCCTGCTCTGTTTTCCTGTCCCGCAAAAACAGCTTCAGCAATTCTTCCTTAGGATTTTTATGCTCATAAAGGATAGCATAAACCGTTGCACAAATGGGTATTTCTAAATGATAATCCCGGGCAATATCCATTAAGGCTTTGACTGTATATACGCCTTCTGCCAATTTCGCAAAATCCTGCCCTTTGATCAGTTCCTCACCAAAGCGGCGGTTGTTGCTGAAAGAAGAAAAAAGCGTTGCCTCATAATCCCCCAGATGGGATAGCCCGTACACCGTCATCCTGTCGCCCCCCATCTTCTCGATAAGCCGCGATAACTCTTTGGTGCCTCTGGCCATCAGCGCCCCTTTCAAGCTGCTGTAGTCCAGTCCATCCAGCATGCCGGCAGCAATGCCCATGACATTTTTCGCCGCCGCACCGATTTCCGTTCCCAATAAGTCTTCACCATAGTAAAAGCGAATCAGCGGGCTGGAAAAAGCATTGACCAGTTCTCTTGTCAACTGCATTTCCTTAGCTGCCACCACCATACAATTGGGAATTCCACGCACAAAATCCTGTACGTGACCAGGACCTACCCAAACCGCCACCTTTACATCAACGCCCAGTTCTTCGGCCATCACAGTAGTAAGCCGCTTGCCTGTACCGACTTCCAGTCCCTTCATACACAGCAAGAACTTTTTCCGCTTTATATCCGGTAAATTTCTTAACTGACCACAGAACTCCCGCAACTTTTGCGCACTGATGGAAATGATAACAACATCAGCAAACGATACGGCTGCCGCCAAATCATCCGTTAATTCCACCGTCTCAGGCAATGACAGATACTCGTTTTTCCGTGTTTCTTTAAGCATGTGTAAATTCCTGGAACCACTTCGCCCCCAGAGCATAACTGCATGACCAATACGCTGAGCATACCATGCATGAAAGGAGCCCCAGCGCCCACAACCTAATACTGCTACGTTCATTTACCTGTCCCCCATCAATTCCGGCAGCCTGCGGTCAAATCCTTGACCACCTCACCGGCAAGGATAAGCCCGGCAACTGAAGGTACGAAGGAAAGACTGCCCGGTGCTGTACGCCCGACACTTCCTTTTTTCTCAGCCTCGCCATCTACCGGCAGGATTACCTTACAGGGCTCTTCCTGCGAATACACCACTTTCAGCTTCTTTATGCCCAGTTCCTTAAGTTTGCGCCGCATAACCCGCGCCAGCGGATCTACACGGGTCTTGTAGATATCCGCCACCTCAAAACGCGTGGGGTCCAGCTTATTGCCCGCTCCCATACTGGCAATCAAGGGCAGATTCCGCCTATGACACTCCATAGCCAAGCTGATTTTACCAGCCACGGTGTCAATAGCATCCACCACATAATCGTAGGGCGTATTTTCCATAAAAAAACTGTCGGCATTATCCGGCAGATAAAAATCGTCGATTGTGATTACCTCTGCCGTTGGGTTAATATCCCGAATCCGCTCCTGCATCACTGAAGTCTTCCGTTTACCCACAGTGGAGGTCAGTGAATGCAGCTGCCGGTTGATATTGGTCAAGCTGATGGTGTCATTATCCACCAGCACAAAATGACCAACCCCCGCCCGGGCCAGCCCCTCAACGACATAGGATCCTACGCCCCCAATACCAAAGACGGCTACCCGAGCCGCCCTGAGTCTTGCCAGACCCTCCCGCCCCAGAATGAGTTCTGAACGGGAAAATCTATGTATCGCACCCAAAACTATCGAAAACCCCTTCTTCTACTTGTTCTCATTGCCACCGTCTGTCAGCTTAAAAGCGGGGATGGCAAAAGGTTGAGATTTATCTGCTGCCTGCTTCTTATTCATAAAAGCAGGAACTTCCATCTGAAAGCTTTCCTTCTTCAAGGTTTCCTTCTTTATAGCACTTTCCGGTACCTTAACGGTGGGCGCCTTCATCACCACACTATCCACGAAATCCGTGGCAATGATGGTTGCCTGCACCGTGCCCTTCATGGTGTTATCCTCCACCGTGCCCAAAATGATATTAACCTCTGGATCTGCATGTTTCATGATATAGCGGGTCGCTTCGTCCACATCATAAAGACTCAGTGTACTATCTCCAGTCAGATTGAGAATTACGCCCCGAGCCCCGGCCAGACCCTTATCGATGAGCGGACTCTCCGCCGCAATCTTCACAGCAGCCACTGCGCCCCTGTCGCTTACACCAATCCCCAAAAGCGCATCGCTGCTCTCACTCTGACGGAAAATGGTGGTAACATCAGCAAAATCCACATTGATTACCCCCGTGGTGAGAATCAGTTCCGCCACACAACTAATGGCCTGCTTCAGGATATTGTCCGCACATTCAAAGGCCTGCACCAAAGACATCTTCCGATTTTCCGGCAGCTTGGACAGGTTATCGTTTTCCACAGCAATCAACGCATCCATCTGCGACTGCATCTTCGTAATGCCATCCTGGGCCGCCTTCTTTTTACGATTGCCCTCAAAAGCAAATGGCAGTGTAACCACACCCACAGAGAGGATTCCCATTTCCTTGGCCAGCCGTGCTACAATAGGCGCAGCTCCTGTGCCTGTACCGCCCCCCATGCCTGCCGTAACAAACACGAGGTCCGCGCCATTCATAGCACTCTGCAATTTAATCGCATCGTTTTTAGCTGCCTGTTCTCCTAGCTGGATATTACCGCCAGTACCCCGTCCCCGCGTCAAATTTTCGCCGATTTGAATACAATTAACCCCGCCAGCCTGAGCTGTCAATTGTAACTGCTTGGCATCGGTATTCACCGCATAGAGCTCAATATCCAGCGCATTATGCTGCCCCATGCGCATGAGGACGCTGTTACCGCCCCCACCAATGCCAAACACCTTTATCTTAACTTTTGGTTTTATAATCAGCGTATCATCTGTGGTCATGGAGTATTCCCCTCTCTTAAGAGCCCTGCGGAATAAATTGTTTCCCTGCATAGCAACTTATTTCCAGTCCGTTCCCAGGCTCATAATCTTATCTCTAATTCGTTATCCCCAAAGCAGATTCCTGCCCACTAGTGGAAATTTTACCATATCTGTACATTATCTGCAAATAACAGCAAAGGCAGGGCACACATCCGTGTCCCTGCCCTTTCTCCTAACCGTCTCTCCACAGACTCAGCTAAAGAGAAAAACTGCTAAACATGCCAGAACCATTTTCATACTATCAAGTTTCACGTTACACACTCCTCACCGTGCATCCAAAAGTTTTTCCGCATCCAGCGTCCCTGTGTAAACTACCACCTATAATTATACACATCTCCCTGTAAAATGGCAATATAGAAATTAATCAGACAAATCCCAGCAAACTACCTGCGATGCCAATTTGCCCGGGGATGGAATAGATGCCAGCCAAAATACAAAGCACTAAATCTAAGCCCGATTACCAGCACAAAGCAAATCCACGACATGGTAATACTATCGGTATAATCCTGCAATCCACAGGAGATCATCGCCCCAAACAGTGCGGCAGTGGCATATACATCCTTATACAGCACGGCTGGCATTCGATGAGCCATCAAGTCTCGTAAAATGCCGCCGCCTACAGCGGTAATCACCCCTAAAAGCACCGGCAGTACATAAGGATTGCCCGCCTCTTGTGAAAGCCCTGTCAACATGCCCGTAATCGTAAAAGAAGCCAGTCCCACCGTATCAAACATATTGTAGACAACCAGCCAGAAATTCTTATTCAGCGCCGAAAAAGGGCAAAAACTGTAACCTAAAGATACTACAATGGCGATAATGATGGATAACATGAAATCCGTAATATTGCAAAGGGCTACCGGCGGGGTAATCCCTGCCAGCACGTCCCTGACCATACCACCGCCCACCGCAGTAAGGGCGGCCAGCACAATGATTCCGAAGATATCCATCCGCCGCTGAATGGCTACCATCGCACCAGAAACAGCAAAGGCAATGGTGCCCATAATATCGAAAATGACCCAGGTCAAACTATCCATAGTAGTAAAATCCTCTCTTTATGACACATCGATATTATTTTACTATGATTTCTTTGCGAGTCAAGCCTGCAATAACAGACCATTACCTAAAGGACACAACAACCTGGGTACTATAAGTTGCGCAGTCTATCACCCATGAAATTTAATTCAGCTTTCCTTGGGCGTATATATTAAAAGACAGCATCTTCATCAACCCGCGAAAAATGCTGCCTTTAGTTACGATATTCCATTATCCATCCAATCCCTTTCTCGTCATCTCCTCACGACGAGTCTCTCTTTTCCATCCCTTCCTGCTTTGCGCGCTCAGCCGATTGTACTGGTCAGAACAGACTGCCCCAGCAAGTGCTGCTGTTCCATTACAGTCGTACCATCAAGCTTCGCTTCGGAAATCACACGATTCCCTTCCACTTTCAGAATGACCAGAGATCCATCTGCCAGCATCTTAGTCAGGGTAACGGGAGTGGTGCTCTCCTCAGCGTCCACCTCTGCCACGGCCTGACTGGCCGTAAGCTTTGCCAAAATCTGATCAAACGTGCCTGCCGCTGCGTGCAGGTTATCGTCCGACCTTGCCTTTGCTTCCTGTTGCCAGTAATTCAGGCTGCTGGTTGGCGCAATAGTATTGATACTCATGCGCATCCTCCTTTCTGCAAATGTCAGAAAAAAATCCTGCACTTATATTATCGCATAAATGCAGGATTGATTAATAGTTTTTCAGAAATTTTAATCAGAATTTAATTTATTGTATACAAAAGAACATACTTATTCAAATTCAATGGTAGCTGGCGGTTTACCGGTGCAATCGTACATGACCCGGTTCACACCCTTTACTTCATTGACAATGCGGGTAGTGACCTTCTGCAGCACCTCCCAGGGAAGCTGAGCACTTTCAGCCGTCATGAAATCTGATGTCAGCACCGCCCTAAGGGCAATGGCATAATCGTAAGTGCGGCCGTCTCCCATAACCCCAACTGAGCGCATATTGGTAAGGGCTGCAAAATACTGCCCCAAATTCTTGTCCGCACCAGCTTTAGCTACTTCTTCACGATAGATGGCATCTGCTTCCTGAACGATTTTTACCTTTTCTTCGGTAACCTCTCCGATAATACGAATTCCTAAACCAGGTCCGGGGAAAGGCTGACGATTGACCAGATATTCAGGAATGCCCAGTTCCCGGCCTGCGTTACGCACCTCATCCTTAAAGAGCAGACGCAAGGGTTCCACAATTTCCTTGAAGTCCACAAAGTCCGGCAGCCCACCTACATTATGATGGGATTTGATTACGGCAGATTTCCCCAGACCACTTTCAATGACATCAGGATAAATCGTTCCCTGCACCAAAAAATCCACCGCACCAATCTTCTTGGCTTCTTCTTCAAACACGCGAATAAATTCTTCGCCAATAATCTTGCGCTTGGCTTCCGGCTCCGTCACGCCTTTGAGTTTCCCATAGAATCTATCCTTGGCATCGACCCGGATAAAATTCACATCATAGGGCCCGTTCTCGCCAAATACCGCTTCAACCTGATCCCCCTCGTCCTTACGCAACAGGCCATGGTCGACAAAAACACAGGTCAGCTGCTTGCCAATTGCCTTGGAAAGCAGTACCGCTGCCACCGATGAGTCTACGCCACCGGACAGGGCACAAAGGGCCTTCCCCGTGCCAATCTTAGCTTTGAGTTCAGCAATGGTCTTCTCCACAAAGGAATCCATTTTCCAATCCCCAGCGCAATCGCAAACTTGGTAGACAAAATTTTTAAGCATGATTTGCCCCTGAATCGTGTGCATGACTTCCGGATGGAACTGTACCGCATACAGTTTTTGCGCTTCATTTTCCATAGCAGCTACAGGACAGACTGGCGTATCCGCCGTAACCCGAAAAGAAGCCGGTGCCTGGGCAATATAATCCGTATGACTCATCCAACAAATGGTTTTCGTATCCACACCGGCGAAAAGCTTGGATGACTTTTCCTGGATTGTAACTTCCGTCTTGCCGTATTCGCTGGTGGGCGCTGTATCTACCGCCCCCCCTAATTTATGGGCCATCAGCTGCGAACCATAGCAAATTCCCAATACCGGAATGCCCAGCTTAAAGAGGCCTGCGCTGCAGGTTGCCGAATCCTCCTTATACACGCTATTAGGGCCTCCTGTGAGAATAATCCCTTTAGGCGCCATTTCCCGAATCGCATCCAACGACATGGTATGCGGATGCACTTCACAATAAACGTGATTTTCGCGCACTCTCCGGGCAATCAGCTGATTGTACTGTCCGCCGAAATCCAACACCAGAATCATTTCATTTGCCGGCTTGCTCAAAATATCTTCCTCCTGTTGATTGAAATGTCCATAAAGCTTTTTATCGATTATATCATATGGTTTCAGGAATTGAAAGAAGCACCCTGCATATTGTTTTCATCCTGAAGACAACAGACTCTCCTCATCTACGTTCCCTAAGCAAAAGTATACCTGCCACCCACACTAACCGATAATGTAAAAGCCCTGAAGGAAGCTATTCCCCCAGGGCAGTTCAACACTTAACTGTCAAAATAAAGGCTCCCTCGCAGGTAATTCCCCTGCCAAGGCAAAGGTGATTAACAGCGTCCGTACTTCTTGCATTGCACTTTAAGTTGCTCCGCATCAAGTTCCAGCAAATAGTCCGGCTTCAAGCACCACTTCCAATTCAGTCCCACGGTTCCTGGCGTATTCATACGCGCCCGTTCATCAAGGCCCAAAAGATCCTGCATGGGCGCAATCACCAATCTTGCTTCCGAGGCTAAAGCAAAGTTCAGCAGTCCCTTGGCAATATCCCGGGGCCTGTCAATTCGTTTCTGCAAAAGAGCCGCCACAGCCGCCTTGGTAACTTCGTCCAGATCCTGATTGTACCAGCCAACAGTGGTATTATTGTCATGGGTTCCCGTATAGACAATACTGTTTTCCGGTGCCACAAAGCCCATCCGGTCCTGCTCATTGAAATGCAAGGTAAAATGCAGCACCTTCATACCGGGGAAACCACAGGCATCCCGCAGGGCTTCCACCTCATCGGTGATAATCCCCAAATCTTCCGCCACGATTTCCACATCACCCAGTTCCTGCCTGATCAGGTCAAAGAACTCTTTGCCTGGGCCTTTGCGCCAATGGCCGTTGATGGCCGTTTCTGCCTTGCCATCCACTTCCCAATAGGATTCAAAGCCACGGAAATGATCGATGCGCACCATATCCACCAACTTGTAGAGATTCTGGAAGCGCTTCTTCCACCAATCATAATGATCCTGTTTCATGGCCTTCCAGTCATACTGAGGATTCCCCCAAAGCTGACCAGTGGCACTGAAATAATCCGGCGGAACCCCCGCCACAGTCTTAGCCGTACCATCTGCATTCAAGTCAAATAATTTTTGATTTGCCCAAACATCCGCACTGTCATGAGAGATAAAGATGGGCATATCTCCCATAATCTTGATTCCCTTGCCGCGGGCATATTCATGCAACCTGTGCCATTGTCTATGGAATATAAACTGCACAAATTGAACATATCCTATTTCATCTTCCAACCGTTCTTTCAATTTCTTCAGGGCTTTAGCATCGCGATTGCGGATTGCCTCGGGCCATTCAAACCACGCTTTATGCTTGAATTCCTTCTTGGCCGCATCAAAAAGCGCATAATCTTCCAGCCAATAGGCCTCCTGTTCAATAAAGGCCTGGAACTGCCCCTGTACCTCTACATCCTTGATCTTCTGAAACGCCGCCCAAGCCTTCTTGAAGCATTTGTGCTTAAAGGAAATAACCCATTCAAAATCAATAAAGGACGATTTGCTGGCATAAGGAACACGTGCCTCCGCCGGTGTCAGCCACGCCTGTTCCATCAGCTCATCGATATCGATCAGCAAAGGATTGCCCGCAAAGGCTGATGGGGACTGATAAGGTGAATAACCAAATCCCACAGGTCCCAGCGGCAGGATTTGCCAGACCTTCTGCCCTGCAGCTGCCAGGAAATCCACAAATTTATATGCTTCCCGACCCATATCCCCAATGCCATATTTAGAAGGCAAGCTCGTCGGATGCAGGAGAACTCCCGCCTCCCGCTCGTACTTTCGCGGCAAAGGTTCATATTCCAGTAAACGTCCGGTAAGCGGAGGCATCTTCACCGTCAGTTTTCCCCGCACGGAGGTCAACCGCTCCGCTTTGTGCCCTTCATCCTTTACCACATCAATAAATGTACCATCTGCAAAATCACTGATATCCAAAGTTATCGCATGTTTTTCTGTCCGGCTGCGATTAAAGACAGCAATAAAGGCACCACTTTCAGCATCAGCACCAAAAACATCATGCCCGCTGCGTACAACCCTGGCAAAGGCTAAAATATCCCCCTCTGCTGAAAGCGTCAACAGTTCTCCTGTCTGCAAAGCATCATGGTCATTCCGCGCCTTGATAATGCTGCGATAGTATTCCCTCAGCTCTTCATCTCCGCCCTGCCACTTATAGGGACGGCGGTTTGTCGGATCCTTAAAGCCCTCCATACCGATTTCATCCCCATAGTAAATGCAGGGCACACCTGGATAGGTCATCTGGAATAAGGCTGCCATCTTCAAACGAGCCTTGCCCACCTGATACATCTCGGGTGAAAGTTTCGCCCGACATTGCTCAACAGCCGGCATCCCATCATAATAAGGAGTCTCCCCCAAAATCGTAATTGCCCGCTGCACATCATGGCTGCCAATCAGATTCATCATGGCATAAAAGTTTTCCTTAGGATAATTTTCCCGCAAACTTTCCAGCTGCACCATCGTATTATGCGCGGTTACATAGCCCAGCAAGTAATCCAATAAAATCTTGCGGAAGGGATAATTCATGGCTGAATCCATTTCCTGACCGCAAAGATAGTTCCGTTGCGTACCATAGGCAATCTTATTGGAAGCATCCTCCCAGACCTCACCAATCATCACCGCATCCTTGTCCATCTTTTTGAGTTCCGCATAAAACCCTTGGGAAAAGGGCTCTGGCAGTTCATCGATGACATCCAGGCGCCAACCAGCGATGCCTTCATTCAGCCAATGATGCAGCACACTATCCGGCTTTCGATAAATAAAGTCCATATAGGAAGGATTGGTTTCCGTCACATTGGGAAGTGTATCGAAATTCCACCAGCAATCATACTCATAAGGAAAATTGCGGAAGTTGTACCATTCATAATAAGGTGACTTTTCTGACTGAAAAGCACCCAAGCCTTCATATTTTCCTTTGCGATTGAAATAGCGGCTATTGCTGCCGGTATGACTGAACACGCCATCTAAAATAATGCGGATCCCCTTTTTCCTGGCTAACTCTACCAAATCATGAAAATCCTCATTGGTCCCCAGGATAGGATCGATCTTATGATAATCCCCTGTATCATAATGATGATTACTTTCCGATTCAAATACAGGATTAAAATAAATTACACGAATTCCCAGTTCCTTGAGGTAATCCAACTTTTCCATTATACCGGCGATATTTCCACCATAAAAATCATAGGAAACAATTTCCTTCGTATCCGGGTCCTTATAATAACAGGGATCATCTGTCCAGCTGGCGTGATAGACAGCTCCTTCCTTCTCAACCAGCGTGTCCCCCTGGCGATAGAACCGATCGGGAAAAATCTGATACATAACTGCATGCTTAAACCAATCGGGAGTCTTCGCCCCTTTATTATAAACCGTAATCTGATAAGACGGCGGCACATTGGGATAAATAGCCCCTAGGCCCCCCCAATGTTCCATATTGTTCCCATAATAGCAAGTGCCATCACTACAGGAAATGATGAAATAATACCAGAGCAGGCACCCCTTTTCCGGCATTTCCAAATCCAAGGAATAGTAACGCTGTTCCGCATCCTGAGGATCTTTACTGGTCAGCGGCAGCAGCTTTTCCCCCTGCTGATCCTGCCACAATCTGAGTAATACCTGATTGATCTGCTGCTTTGTGCGAATCTGTAATCCCAGCCTTACCTTGCTCCCTGCTTCAGCAGCCCCCATTGGACTACGATAATACACTCTGTGAGAGTTATGCTCCACTTCGTTCCGTGTAAGCACTCAAACCCCTCCTTATCCTGCGGCTAAGGGCGGCAATTAATTGCCGCCCTGTGTAACCCCTATCTCTTATTTTTCCATCAGCTGCTCATAGAGCTTCTTATATTCCTTGGCTGAATTGTTCCAACTGAAGTCTGTAGCCATAGCATTATGCACAATATGGTTCCATTCCTCATAGTTCTCATAAGAACTCAGCGCCCGTTTCAAGGCATACATCATTTCATGGGCGTTGTAATCGCTGAAGACAAAGCCATTCCCCGTCTGGGTGTACTTATCATACTGCTGTACAGTATCCTTAAGGCCACCGGTCTCCCGCACTACAGGAATTGTCCCGTAACGCATAGCCACGATCTGACCAATGCCGCAGGGCTCATAATTCGATGGCATCAGGAAAATATCGGCTGCCGCATAGATGCGTTGCGCCAATTCATTGGAGAAACGAATGTTGGTTGAAACCTTGTGGGGGAAACGCCATTTCAGCCCCTTGAACCAGTCCTCGTATTCCTTGTCCCCGGTTCCCAATACGACAAACTGTATATCTTCATGCATCAGGATTTCATCCATCATCCGCACGATAAGATCAAGCCCCTTAGCGGCCACCAGGCGGGAAACAAGTGCTACCACAGGCGTGCGCCGCCCTTCCGGCAGCCCCAGCATCTTTTGCAATGCTACCTTGTTATCCATCTTTCGATCCTGACTGTCCACATCATAGGTTTCAAAGATATACTTATCCGTCATGGGATTATAGATGTCATAATCAATGCCATTGACGATGCCGAAAAGTGTGTCCTTGCGGCTGCGCAGCAATCCATCCAGATTTTCCCCAAAATATTCGTACTGAATTTCCTGTGCATAGGTCTTGCTGACAGTGGAAATGTAATCCGCATAGATCACCCCCCCCTTCATAAAGTTCACCGCATCGAAAAATTCCAAATCCCCATTGTTGAAATACTTCCAGTCAAGGCCCAATACATCTTCCATGACATCTTTCGGGAAAACGCCCTGATATTTAAGATTGTGTATGGTATAAAGGGTCTTGATATGCTGATAGCGTTCATCGTCCATATGTTCCAATTTCAGGAACACATTGACCAAACCTGCATGCCAGTCGTTGGTATGAATCACATCCGGCCAAAAATCCATGGCTGGCAGGAGATTCAGGACTGCTCGGCTGAAGAAAGAGAAGCGCTCCGCATCATCATCATAACCATAGAACCCCTCACGGTTGTAATATTCCTGATTATCCACAAAATAATACGTCACATTGTCCAGGACCAGCTTATCCAGACCAATGTACTTGCTACGCCAGGCAACCTCCAGCTCCCCATCATAGACATGTTCCATCTGATCTACATATTCCTTGGCAATTGCGCCATACTTGGGCATAATAACCCGGATATCCACATCTTCTTTTAAAAGCGCTTTGGGCAATGACCCAGCTACATCCGCCAAGCCTCCCGTTTTGACAAAAGGTACTGCTTCCGATGCTACATAAAGAACTTTCATTTCGGATTTCCTCCCTAACCTTTAAGAATCTGTCTCTAAGCGTTAACTGCGGCTTCCCTCACGGGATTTTCAGCCCCCATCTTACAATGTGTCGTTTGTGGTGCTGCTTGGGCAGCAATTGTTTTTTTTACCTTATTTTTTGTGGTTGCCTTTGCGGCAGTTGCTTTCCTGGCCGCGGCTGATGATGATGTTTTATCTTCTCCATCATCCCGCCCCTTTGCTTCCACTCGCATCCGTTTCTCGGAAAAGGAGACATTAGAGCCGTCCTGCCGCTTAAGACGCAAGTAAATTGTCGCCAAAGGCGGTATAGTCAACGTTATGGACTGCTCCCGATTATGCCAGGGCTTATCCTGGCTCATAATCTCGCCAGCATTCACTACACCGCTTCCGCCAAAGGATTCCTCATCGGAATTGAATACTTCGATATAATTGCCCTTAGCCGGTACACCAATGCGATACTCATGATGTACCTCCGGTGTAAAATTACTGATGCAAATAACAAAATCATTGCGATCCTCAGCCTTCCGGATAAAGGAAACAATGCTGTTGTTATTGTCGTTGGGATCAATCCACTGAAAACCATTCCAGTCAAAATCGACCTGCCAAAAAGCACGGGTGTCCACATAAAATCTATTCAATGCTTTAGAAAAAGCCTGCATCCGGCGATGCATGTCAAACTCCTTAAGCAAATGCCAATCCAAGCTATCATCAAAGTTCCACTCCGCAAATTGAGCAAATTCACCGCCCATAAAGAGGACCTTCTTGCCAGGATGAGCCATCCAATAACCAAAGAACGTACGCAGGCCAGCAAATTTCTGCCAATAATCCCCTGGCATTTTCGCCACCAACGAACATTTGCCATGTACTACCTCATCATGAGACAACGGCAGTACAAAGTTTTCCGAAAAAGCATACATGAAGGAGAATGTAACCTTATCGTGATTCCACTTGCGATAAATCATGTCCAGGCTCACATACTTCAGCATGTCGTTCATCCAGCCCATATTCCATTTGTAGTTAAACCCCATACCACCCATATAAACGGGCTTGGAAATCAAAGGCCAGGAAGTAGATTCCTCCGCAATCATCAATGCCTGCGGGTGAAATTTAAAGATTGCCTCATTGAGTTTGCGCAGGAAATCCATCGCCTCCAGATTTCCTGTATCACCATACTTATTGGGAAGCCACTCCCCTTCCTGACGGCCATAATCCAGATAGAGCATATTCGCCACTGCATCGATACGCAGACCATCAATATGGAATTCTTCAAACCAGAACATCGCATTGGAAATAAGGAAACTCTGCACTTCCGTGCGGCCATAATCAAAGTTGGTCGTTCCCCACTCCCTGTTTTCTGCCCGCTGTTCATTATCGGACTCATAAAGGTTCTGACCATCAAAGTGGCGCAGGCCCTGCTCATCCTTACAGAAATGTCCTGGCACCCAGTCCATAATGATGCCAATACCATTCTGATGCGCATGGTCTACCAGATAACGAAAGTCATCCGGATTGCCATAACGACTGGTAACAGCATAATAGCCAGTAGCCTGATATCCCCAGGAACCATCAAAGGGATGCTCACAAAGAGGCATGAACTCAATATGGGTGTAGTTCATATCCTTAACATAATCAATAAGCTGATCCGCTGCTTCCCGATAGGTAAGATATTCCCCATCTTCCCTGCGCCGCCATGAACCTAGATGTACCTCATAGATCAGCATAGGACGTTCATAGGAAGATTCGCGGTCTTTCTGCACCTTCCAAACATCATCACCCCATTGATAATGATTCATATCAAAGATGCGGGATGCCGTTTTCGGCTTTTTTTCTGCATAGAATCCGTAGGGATCCGCTTTCATGATATGCGGGCCGCCCCACTGAGGTTCAATGGCATACTTGTAAAGCTCACCTTCCTGCAAGCCTTCCACGAAAGCCACCCATATTTCACCATCACCAATCTTTTGCATGGGCGTCAAGCGCGTATCCCAGTTATTAAAATCCCCCACCACGCTAACAGATTTAGCATGTGGTGACCATACAGCAAAGCGAATTCCCTGTTTACCGTCTTCGTTTGTAAAATGAGCCCCCAGCATCTCATAAGCATGATAATTGGTTCCCTGATGAAACAAGTACCGGTCAAACTCACTTAAATCTGATGTCTTCAAATGGCAATCCCCCTTGTATCCCCCGAGTTACGAAATGCGCACCGGTTTTACATGCCAGATTTCATTTGCATACTCGTCAATGGTTCTATCTGAGGAGAACCGGCCAGAGTTAGCGATATTCATAGCGGAAGACTTCAACCAGCCCAGTTTATCCTTATAACGGCGCATAATCTCTTCATGGGCTCCAGCATAAGAGGTAAGATCCTTCAAAATGAAGAATTCATCGTTACCGTGAATCAAATAATCGTAGAGTGAATGGAAATCGCCATAGCTGCCATCAATCAGCTGATTCATCACCATGCGTACCATTTCGTTATTATTATATTCATCCCATGCAGAATAAGAGCCCGTCATGTAATAGGTCAAAACCTCTTCGGCCCGTAAACCAAAGATAACGCAGTGCTCATCTCCGCCATGGTCACCACCTACGGCATCGCGGATTTCCACATTAGCACCATCCATGGTTCCCAGCGTAATGGCACCATTCATCATGAACTTCATGTTACCAGTCCCCGATGCTTCCTTAGAAGCCGTGGAAATCTGTTCACTGACATCAGCCGCCGGATAAACGATTTCACCGATGGATACACCAAAGTTTTCGATGAAGACAATTTTCATCTTGTCTTTAATGGCGCGGTCATTGTTGACCTTAGCTGCTACCGCGTTAATCAGACGAATAGTCTCCTTAGCGATATAATACCCCGGTGCTGCCTTGCCGCCAAAGATATAGGTGGTAGGAGCCATATCATAGCCCTTATCATTCTTCAACAAATGATATTGATACATGATATGGAGAATGTTCATCAACTGGCGTTTATACGAGTGAATACGCTTAACCTGAATATCGAAAATTGTATCCGGATTGACCTTGATGAGATTGTGTTCCAGAATGTACTGGGCCAAGGCCTCTTTGCGCAGATGCTTAATTTTCCCCAGCTCTGCCAGGAAAGGTTTATCCGTTACATAATCATTTAACAGGTCAAGCTGCTCCGGATAACGATGCCAGCGGCGGCTGCCCAGTGTCTCATCAATAAGACCTGCCAACTCGGGATTAGCTCCCATCAGCCACCGGCGATGGGTAATGCCGTTTGTCTTGTTGTTGAACATCTTGGGATTGTATTCGTAAAAATCATGCAGCGTAGATGCCTTCAAGATATCCGAATGAATCTTGGCTACACCGTTAACACTGTGACCGCCTACAATGGCTAATCTGGCCATATGAACCATCCCATTTTCCAGGATGGACATCGCCTGTACTTTGGCATCATTATTGGGATAACGCTCCCGTACCTCTTCCAGGTGACGGCGGTTAATTTCTTCAATAATCATATAGACACGGGGCAGCAATTCCTTGAACATATCCACCGGCCAAGTTTCCAATGCTTCCGGCATGATGGTATGGTTGGTGTAAGCAATGGTGTTCTTGGTTATGGCCCAAGCTTCACTCCACTCCAAATCATACTCATCAATCAGGATACGCATAAGTTCTGCCACAGCCACTGCCGGGTGCGTGTCGTTGATATGGATAGCGATTTTCTGGCTCAAGTCACGAATCTTCATGCCCGTCTTGATATAATGACGCACGATGCTCTGCACGCCAGCCGAAGTCATGAAGTATTCCTGAATCAGGCGCATCTTGCGGCCATCCCAGGTACTGTCATCCGGATAGAGATAGCGGGTAATACTCTCAACGAAGGAACGATACTCGTTCTTCTGACGAATCTGATCCTGCGTAAGGTACCCATAATCTGAAAAGTCCCGATTAACCTCCGCATTCCACAGGCGCAGATTGTTGACCGTACTGTTATGATAGCCAACAATCGGTACATCATAGGGCACAGCCATAACCACCATCGGGTTTTCGTGTACCAGTTTCAGACTACCGTCCGGCATCTCCTTCATATAAGCATTGCCATAGAACTTAACGTCAATGGCTTTATCCGGCTTACGATATTCCCAAGCAAAACCATTTTTCAGCCAGTTATCGGGAATCTCTACCTGGTTGCCATCAATAATCTTCTGCTCAAACAACCCATACTGATAGCGAATACTGCAGCCATGCCCCGGCAGATGATGAGCAGCCATGGAATCGATAAAGCAGGCAGCCAAACGACCTAAACCACCATTTCCCAGGCCAGCATCCGGTTCTTCCTCATAAATCTTATCCAGGTTCAGCTTGAAATCGCCCAGGACCTCCCGAATGGCCTCTTCCAGCCCCAGATTAATCAGGTTGGACTTCAACAGCCGTCCCATCAAAAACTCAATGGAGAAATAGTAAATCTGTTTCTCTTCCCGTTCCATATAGGCCTTATTGGTCTTGATCCAATTCTCTGAGATATATTGTTTGGCCGTAGCTGCAACTGTCTGATAGATTTCATTTTCAGTCAATTCATCCAAGTCCCGCCCCCACATGATATGCGCAGTCTGAACAAACCGATTCTTGAGTTTTTCCTTGAGTTTTTTAAACTCTGCATCATTTACTCTCTTTTTTTCCTTTGCCAAAAAAAACACTCCCTTTTTTCAGCCTTTTCACAGCATCACATACACATACAAAAGGCCGTCATAACTTAGCCTTGCCCGTTCTAGGCAAATTGCCTCGTTACAACGGCTCTTCTAATATCAGATTACGACATTCTTCGTAATAATCAACGGGTAATTATTAGCTCCTTTAAGCCATTTTTCCTTCGAGATAACCACGTTCTTGTCGCAGATGACATTTTCCACCAAGGAATCATCCTTTATATCACATTTCTGCATGATAATGGAATTCTTGATTTTTACGCCCTTGCCTACGGTGACACCACGGAACAAAATGCTGTTTTCAACCTCACCGCGTATAACGCAGCCATTGGCAATCAGCGAATTCTTGACCTTAGCTGTCTCCTTATATTGAACTGGAACTTCATCCTTCCCCTTGGTATAAATGGAGTTATTCCCCATAAAGAGTTCCTCCCAAACCTCAGGTTGCAGGATGTCCATGTTCGCCTTGTAATAAGTAGCTGTAGAATCTACGTGAGCTACATAACCATCATGCTCGCAAGCATAGATATTGTATTCATTAGCCCGGCGGATAATACCATCCATCAGCAGATCCTGTCCGCCATGCTCATAGGTATAACGCACCAATTCAACGAATATGCGCTTTTCAATGAGATAAACACTCATCGCCACTTTTGAGTCGTCATAAACAGCCGGCTTTTCCGCTAAATCGGTTACCAATCCGTTCTCTGCCGTTTCCAGGACGACATTGCGGCCAGCCTGCTCTTCCTTTGCCGTATAGTATACCATCGTGATATCCGCCGAGGTATTCTGATGGAAGCGCAGCATTTGACTGAAATCCACATTATAGACGAAACTACCGCTAGTCAGGAGTACGTATTTCTGGCTGCTATGCTCGAAGAAATCCAGATTGTGATAAAAATTCTTCAAATCGCCCTTACGAATGCTGTCTTCTTCACTGGGGGACGGCAAGTAGAACAGGCCATCATGACGGCGTGCCAAGTCCCAATCCTTACCGGAACGAAGATGATCAAGCACGGAACGTGATTTATCGGGAAGCATAACCCCCACGTTCAAAATACCGGAATTCACCATGCTGGACAGTGTAAAATCAATCAAACGATAGCGTCCGGCAAAAGGGATAGACTCCACAGCTCGCTTTTCCGTAAGTTCACGAATCAATTTATTATCTTCTTGAAGATTGATAATCCCCATTACATCTTTCAATTTCTTCCACTCCTTGCTGTATCTAGGCTGTAACGATAGGGAATTGGTTAGCCGGCCTGCTTGCCGCTAGCCTCTGCCAAGACGGTCTCGCCCTCAGCAACTACTGTAATGGCCCCTAATTCACCAATTACCTTAGCACCAGCAGCCACTTCGCAGTTCTGCGCGAGGATTGCATAGTCCACTACCGCACCATCACGGATAACCGTAGAAGGCATGATAACGGAATTTGTCACCTTGACCCCCTTGCCTATACGCACCCCTGGGAAGATAACGGAATTTTCCACTTCACCTAACACCATGGATCCTTCGCTGATCATGGAATTCTTCACCTTGGCATCTGGCCCAATGTAATGAGGCGGCATGGAGGCATTTGAAGAGTATATCTTTTTCTCACCGCGGAGATCAAATGGCGGCTCATCCTGCAGCAGGTCCATATTCGCCTGCCAAAGGCTTTCAATCGTACCGACATCCTTCCAATAGCCTTCGAATGCATAGGAGTACAAACGAGCTTTATCCTTCAGCATTTTCGGAATGATATTTTTACCGAAGTCATGGCTGCTGGTTTCATCCTTTGCATCCTCTTCCAGATACTTCTTCAAAAAACTCTTGTTGAACACGTAAATGCCCATGGAAGCCAGATTGCTTTTCGGTTTTGCTGGCTTTTCTTCGAATTCTTCAATTCGTCCAGTCTTGTCCGTGTTCATGATGCCAAAGCGCGGAGCCTCTTCCCATGGCACCTCAATGACACCGATGGTGGCCTCAGCCTTATTCATCTTATGCGCTTCCAGCATCCAGGAATAATCCATCGTATAGATGTGGTCACCAGACAGAATGAGCACATATTCCGGATCTGCTAAATCAATAAAATTGAGGTTCTGGTAAATAGCATCTGCTGTTCCCTGATACCAGTCTGCCCCCTTCTCCCGGGCATATGGCGGCAGAATAAAAATACCGCCGTCCTTCTGATCCAAGTCCCATGCACTGCCGGATGCTAAATAATTATGCAGTTCCAGCGGACGATATTGGGTAAGGACACCAACCTTGTCAATACCGGAATTCGCACAATTGCTAAGTGGAAAATCAATAATGCGGTACTTCCCCCCAAACGGTACAGCCGGTTTTGCAATTTTCTTGGTAAGCGCGCCGAGTCGGCTGCCCTGACCACCGGCCAAAATCATGGCCAAGCATTCTGTCTTTCTCATAAAAAATCCCCCTTGGATATCAGTGTAAACAAAAATCTCCCCTTATTCGACTTATGTTTACTTTTTATATATATTTTAACAGATATTCATCTGTTAGTATACAGTTTTCCCTGCTATTTTTTATAAAACCCCTGCAGGTTAAAAAATGTTACATTTGTCATTCTTTTTGACTGGTGTCAGGATAAAGACAGAACGCAACTCTCGATGACTGTTTCCCTCCAACAATCCATCTCCTTATATTTAATAATTCTCTTCGGCCCTGTATTTTCCTGCTGCTATGCAAAAAATATAAAAAAAATTTTTTATTTATTTTTTGTAAAATATGTGAAAATTCAAGTTAATAAAATTACATGAACATCCATACCAGTGTTCCCAAAAACGTAGCGATACTAAACCCTGTCAAGGCATTGCTCACTGCATCACCATTTTTTCCCAAGCACAGTTTCGCCAAAGGCCGCAATTCATAAGTCAGAAAAGACACACACAAAAACATGACCAGCGCATTGTCCCCAGCTAGCCACTCATAAGCCAAAATAGAAGCCACCACTACAATTGCCAGCATTTCCATAGGCTGGTAAAGGGGAGTCTTCTGCGGATGTAGCGCTTCATCATACTCAGCTCTGCTTACCGGTACGCCATATTCATCTGTCTCTTTATTCTCATCGGCAAACCAACGATATCGCATCTCTACACCAGCTTCAATAATATTTGCGGGTCATTGTCACGAAACGTGGCAATTTATCGTAAAGCAGCTGACCAGGACAAAGTGTAGAGTTCAAATCGCGATGACCTACAATATGCTGACGATCCGGAGTAATGCCATAATGACGACACAACGCCGCCACCAGTCTTGCCCCCGAATCCAACTGCTCCGGTTCTGGCTCGTTGCTTTCAAAATCCCCTACTATATTTACGCCAACGGTATGCCAGTTATGCTCATAACAATGGGCACCTACCGTATCCATAGGACGTCCCCGTTCTATAGTGCCATCCTTGCGAATGACAAAATGGTAGCCAATTCCTGCCCACCCATTATTCTTATGCCAACCGTCAATTTCTGCCGCTGACACGTCTCGATTGGTATTTCCTACATGATGGATAACAATGGCATCCGTGGTATCCCGATTCTGCAGTGACGAAAACTCCAAATACGTTTCCTTGATGGGAATCCCCAGTCGTGAATCCCGATCATCAGTGTCACCTGCGCCTCCATCAGCATTCCAAGCCGCTTCTGCTGTCTCCGCAGTCCACAACTGTGGCAGCAGGACCACACCTGTACTTAACAGTATCATATTTTTCAAAAAGTCTCTGCGTTTCATGCCAACCATCCTAATCACACTAACAACGGTGTATATTATAATCTCCTTTTCTGAAAAGATTATGACAAAATTAACTTTTTCATCTATCTCCTGACACTTATCCCACCAGACAAGTCAAACTCCGAATTATACTCTGTCTCTCTCAAAGTTGCTTTTTTGCAATAAAAAAAGCACATCAACAAAAGATGTGCTCATGTTTTCTATTGGTGGCGGCAAAGAGATTTGAACTCCTGACACTGCGGGTATGAACCGCATGCTCTAGCCAACTGAGCTATGCCGCCAAAGTGGTGGGCAGGGATGGATTCGAACCATCGTAATCCGAAGATGACAGATTTACAGTCTGT
>NZ_JAILPX010000115.1 GCF_024699275.1 Selenomonas sp. | reverse complement strand
CATGACCCAGGAAGAATGCGCACAGTATATGGGCGTGGCACGTACCACAGTACAGGCTCTTTATGTGGATGCCCGCAAGCGCATTGCCGGGTGCCTTGTTGAGGCCCGTCCACTGCTGATTGAGGGCGGCAACTTTGAACTATGTTCAAATTGCATTCCTCAGCCTCCTTATCACTTTTTTATTCAGAAAGGAAGCGTTACCATGAAACTTGCAGTTACCTATGAAAATGGACAGATTTTCCAGCATTTCGGCCATACCAGCCAGTTCAAGATTTATACCATCGAAGATGGTGCCATTAAGGAATCCCATATTCTCGAAAGCAATGGCGCTGGTCACGGTGCCTTGGCTACTCTTCTGCAGGAAGAGAGCATTGATACGCTGATTTGCGGCGGTATTGGCGGTGGCGCTCAGAACGCTTTGGCTGAAGCTGGCATTACCCTTTACGGTGGTGTAAACGGCGATGCGGATGCAGCGGTCCATGATTTCTTAGCAGGCAAACTGGCTTATGACCCCGCTGTGCACTGCGATCATCATGACCATAGCCATGGTGAAGGCCATACTTGTGGCAGCCATGGCTGCGGTGGTCACGGCCACATGCATGGTCAGGAAGAAGGCCACGGCCAGCATGGTCATGGCTGTGGAAACGGTCAGGGACAAGGCCATGGTCATGGTTTTGGTCGTGGCGGCAACCACTAATATTCAGCCCAAAACATTATCCATTTATCCTTCTATTATACAGAAAGGACAAGCTCATTCTTCGAGTTTGTCCTTTTTTATGGTTATCATGTAGTCCTATTCGTATTTCGCGGCGTATGGACACTTTTTCTCCTCTATTTCCCCACACATTCTGCCAGGAGCGCCTGTACCCGATAAACATCCGCATCCTTGCTGAAGGTGTAGACCAAAGGCTCTGGCCCCATGCCCGCTACCCAGATTTTGAGTTCTGCTTCCAAATCGAAATGGCCGGTGGATTCCACGGCAAAATGACGGATGCTCTTATAGGGAATGGAATGATAGTCCACCTTCTTGCCCGTAGCCCCCTGGATATCCACCAGAATCAGTCGAAAATCCGTAAAGATCAACAAGTCCCGCACCCAACGATATGCCTGGATAATCTGCTCTTTTTGCCCCAAGAGCTTGCCATAATCCTTCTTTACATCCTCAATATCCGTTTCGGCTGCGTTGCCAATCAATCCACTGATAATACTCATACTGCATACCTCCTTTTTTCTATCTATACATTCCCTTTCTCCTATGGAAAAACCTGCTGTCGGAGAAAAATGAGCCAATAAAAAACCTTCCCCCGAGGGAGAAGGTAAACGTATCCGTTTATTTCAGCCGGCCCTGATACCAGGGCATCTTCATTTCATGTTCTACCGTGGTTTCTTCTGAATGCGCACTTAACAGCAGCGTCTCCTTAGGTAAGGTCAAGATACGGTCTACAATCTTGCTCAGCAGGGTTTCTTCATCCCCGCCGGGCATATCTGTTCGGCCGTAGCTTTCCCGGAACACACAGTCCCCTACAAAGGCAATGCCCTCCTGGGCGTTATAATAGGCACAGCCATCGGTGGTATGTCCGGGAACATGCAGCAGCTGCAGTTTGTGATTCGGATTATCCTTTAAGGTAATAACCGCATTATCCGGCAGGTAGGTCACATCATGAAGGATAATGTCCTCACCAATCTGGCTGGAGAGATTCCAGGCGGGATTGGTGGCATAGTCACGGCCATTTTCCTGCATGCAGACCTCTGCTCCCCAGGCTTCCTGCAATTCACTTACAGCAGCAATATGATCGAAATGGCCATGGGTCAAGAGGATTTTTTCAATGACAAATCCCTTGTCTGCCGCGACCTTTTTCAACTTTTCGGCCTCGGCCCCCGGGTCGATAATGAAGCCATGCTTGCTTTGCTCATCGATGTAAAAATAAACATTGGTGGGCAGATATTTTGTGACGGTAACCTGCAAAATCATGTTGTTCACCTCATATTCTCTCATATTCTTTAGTCCTGGTATTCCGCTTTCATGGCGGCGATTTTGTCCATGACGCTTTGGGAAAAGGCGGCCAGCGCTTCTTTATCCTTGTGATCGCCGGTGAACTGCATAGGTTCACCGTAGATTACCTTGAGCTTGGGGAAATGTCCGCCGTTGGCGAAAATCTTATCTGTGCCGATAATGGCTACCGGAACGATGGGAGCCTTACTCATGGCGGCAATCAGGCCCACCCCAGCTTCGGCTTTGCCCATCCTGCCTGTACGGCTGCGGGTACCTTCAGGGAAAAGCCCCAGACATCTGCCCTCTTTCAGTACCTGCAGAGCGGCTTTGATCGCCCCCCGGTCAGCAGCTCCCCGCTTTACCGGAAAGGCATGACAAGCCGTAATAGCCCGGCCAAAGATGGGATTCTTAAAGAGTTCAATCTTTGCCATATAACTTACTGGCCGGTGCAGAAAAGTAGCAACCAAAGGAGGGTCCCAATTACTCATATGATTGGCCGCCAAAATGACAGCGCCATCCTTTGGCATATTCTCCCGGCCATAGATTTCTGCCCGAAAGAAGAGTTTGAAATAAATACGGAAAATCAGCTGCAAAAGATTATAGAGCATGGAACATCCCTCACTGACACATGGCGAGAATCTTACCCACCACTTCATCGATGGACAGGCCTGTGGTATCCAGCAAAGTGGCATCTTCAGCCTGCACCAGAGGACTGATTTCCCGTTCACTATCGGCTTTATCCCGGGCGGCAATATCGGCTTTCATTTTTTCCATGTCGATTTCGTAGCCTTTTTCCTGCAGTTCTTTCCAGCGGCGGCGGGCCCGTTCCTCGATGGAAGCGGTGAGGAAAATCTTTACATCGGCGTTGGGCAGTACATTGGTGGCGATATCGCGGCCATCCATCAGGACGCTGCCCCGCTCCCCCATCTTGCGCTGCAAATCCACCATCTTTTCCCGGACGGGACCAAGGGCGGCCACCTGGGATACAATGGCGCTGACTTCGGGGGTGCGAATCTGCCCGGTCACATCTGTGCCGTCCACAGCTACAGTGGTCTTGCCATCTTTGTACTGCAGGTCCACATCAATATCCTTGACTACATCCAGAATCAGTGCATCGGAAACTTCTTTGTGCTGCTGCAGGGTTTTCCAAGCTACTGCCCGATACATAGCCCCTGTATCGATATAAGTATAACCTAATTTTTTGGCCGCTAATTGAGCAACCGTACTTTTTCCTGCTCCGGCAGGACCGTCAATTGCTACGACGAGATTCTTCATTACTGTATTTCCTCCAAGGTTTGATAAAATTCAGGGTAAGAGATGTTGACGCATTGCGGGTTTTCGATTTCCACACCATTGCCTACCGTTCCCAGAATAGCCAGAGACATGGCAATACGATGGTCATCATAGGAGAAGGCCGTTGCCGCCTGTAATGCAGTGCCGCCATGGATAATCAAGCCGTCCTCCCGTTCTTCCACAGCACCAGGAGCCAGTTTGTTGAATTCCTTGGCAATGGCCATGAGACGGTCCGTCTCCTTGACCCGCAATTCTCCGGCACCGGTAATCACGGTATCTCCCTTAGCGCAAAGGGCGGCCACGGCGATAACGGGAATCTCATCAATCAGCCGGGGCATGATTTCCGCACCAAAGGATACGCCCTTAAGCTCACTATATTCCACCAGCATATCCGCCGCAGCTTCGCCACCACTGAGGTGTTCATTCTGCAGGGTGATTTTTGCCCCCATGTCGTTTAGAACATCTAAAATGCCGGTACGGGTGGGATTGATGCCCACATTTTTCAGCAGCAGTTTGCTGCCGGGCACGATACTGCCTGCCACCAGCCAATAAGCAGCAGAGCTGATATCCCCAGGAACTTCGATTTCCTTAGGCGCCTTAAATTCCTCTACCGGCTGGATGGTAATCGCAGTTCCCTGACGATTGAGTTTTACGCCGAAGGCAGCCAGCATCTGTTCGGTATGATCACGGGAGACAAAAGGCTCATTAACCGTGGTTTCTCCTTCAGCAAACATACCCGCCAGCAGGATAGCGGACTTTACCTGGGCGCTGGCCACAGGGCTGTCATAATGCATCCCTTTTAATGGGTCGCTGGCAGGAACTAT
Organism: Selenomonas sp.; assembly: GCF_024699275.1. Next base: position 5,333 of record NZ_JAILPX010000115.1, on the reverse strand, counting down.
GGTAATGGGCAGCTTGGCATTGTTTTCCCGGCCATAGATTTTTGCCCCCATTCGGGAAAGGGGCTTGATTACCCGGCCCATAGGACGCTTATGCAGGGAGGCATCCCCGGTAAAGGTCGATAGAAAAGGCTGGGCAGACAGAATTCCCATAAGCAGGCGCAGCGTGGTTCCGGAATTGCCGGCATCTAAGATGGCAGCCGGTTCTTTTAACCCGTGAAGGCCATTGCCCGTAACAATGAGTTCCGTATCGGTGACAAATTCCACTTTGGCACCCAAGGCTTCCATACAGGCTGCCGTAGACATACAGTCTTGGGCATGCAGGAAGTTTTTGATCCTTACCGGTGTATTTCCCAATGCAGAAAACATCACACTGCGATGAGAAATGGATTTGTCTCCGGGTATTACGATTTCGCCTTGCAGACCCTGTCGGGCTTTTTTTATCTGGATTTTTTCCATTCTGCCAACCCCTTTTTATCGGTATATAAGATTAATCGTTCCACACGCTCCAGTTGCCTGCCGCAGCTCCCATGGAAAAGGCTGCCTGAAGATTGTAGCCGCCGGTATAAGCGTCCACATCCACCACTTCACCGGCAAAATACAGTCCCTTGACCAATTTTGACTCCATGGTTTTGGGATTGATTTCCTTGACTGAAATCCCTCCAGCCGTCACAATGGCTTCGGCTATGGGCCTTGCCCTGGTGATGGTCAAAGGCAGATGCTGCAGCGTCTGCCCTAAACGGTGACGCTCCTCAGCGGTTATCTGGTGAACAGGTTTTTCCATTTCCAAAAAGGCTGCATCCAGTACCGGCTCAATGAGTTTATGGGGTAATAGATCCACCATGGCATTGCCCAGCTGCTTGCGCTGGTATTTGGTAAAATCCCGTTGCAGGCGGGCATCCAATACATCCTCAGCCAAGGCCGGTTTCAAATTCAGCTCCAACTCCACAAAGGAATCTGCCTGCAAAGCCTCCGTAACAGCCCGGCTCAAAGACAGGATAATGGGGCCGGTCACACCAAAATGGGTGAACATCATTTCCCCGAACATATCCGTTTGTCTTTCGCCGTCCACCAAAAGCGTGGCCTTGATATTGCGCAGAGAAAGTCCCTGCACGGATTTCACCCAGTCCTCTTCTGTTTCTAAAGGTACCAAAGATGGCCGAATGGGCACCAGGGTATGCCCCAGCTTTTGCGCTATCCGGTAGCCGTCTCCCGTGGAGCCCGTACCAGGATAGGAGGCGCCGCCGGTACAGAGGATTACGGCATCGGCCTTTATACTGGCACCGCTTTGCAGCATGACCGCCTTTACGGCGCCATCCTGGGCGAGAATCTCGCTGACGGGACTATCCGTTTCGATTTTTACGCCCAGCTCATGGAGCTTGTGCACCATGGCATCCACCACATCCTGGGCCTTGTCGCTGACGGGAAAGACTCGCTGGCCCCGCTCCACTTTAGTGGGAACTCCCTGGGACTCGAAGAAGTAAATCACATCCTCATTATCATAGGCTCGCATGGAGCTGTTGAGGAATTTGCCATTGCCATGGATATTTTTGATGATTTCCGGCACAGATGCGGCATTGGTGATATTACAGCGGCCCTTGCCGGTAATCATCATCTTTTTGCCGGGGCGTTTCATTTTCTCGAGAAGCGTAACTTCGGCGCCATTTTCCGCAGCCTTAATGGCAGCCATCATCCCTGCAGGTCCGGCACCGATTACAATGATTTTTTTCATGATTGTCCTATTCCTGCTATCTGATAGAGTTCTTTGACTTCTGCGGCGGTTAAGGGGCGGTATTTGCCTCGTTTTACCCCCGTCAAAGTCAGTCCGGCAAATTTAACCCGCTTCAAGGCTCGCACATCGGCGCCAATGGCGGCAAACATACGGCGTACCTGCCGGTTGCGGCCTTCGTGGATGGTAATTTCCACCTTTGCTTCCGCAGCGCCGGTTTCCAATAGATGCACCTCAGCTGGCGCCGTCAGGCCGTCTTCTAATTTGATGCCCTGACGCAGTTTATCCAAAGCCTTTTCTGATGGCGCCGGCGTCACGCGGGCCACATAGGTCTTATTGACCTTATACCGGGGATGCAGCAAACCGTTCATCAAAGTTCCATCATTGGAAATAAGCAGCAGGCCTTCGGTATTGTTATCCAGCCGCCCCAGCGGGTAAACCCGTTCCCGAACTTCCGGTAATAGATCCAGCACAGTACGCCTTCCCCGCTCATCCCTGGCTGTGGAAAGATAGCCTTTTGGCTTATTGAGAAGGAAATAGACCTTTGTCTCAGACAACGTCAATGGCTTGCCATCTACACAGATGCGTTGGCTGCCGCTGTCGTATTTCCCTCCCAATTCTGTAATGGTCACGCCATCCACAGAAACCCGGCCTGCAAGGATCAATCCTTCCGCTGCCCGCCTGGACGCAATTCCCGCCTGGGCAATTATTTTTTGCAAACGTTCTGCCATCAGAACAGTCCTTTCCAGAAATTACGCAGCCAGTTTAGTATATTTCCCCAGAAGGAATAATATTCCACATCCTGAGCAGCCACAAGGGGAATGGAACCTTGCCGTTTGCCATCGTAGTAGCAGACCACCTTGCCTACCACATCACCCTTTTTGATAGGTGCGGCCACTTCCTCGGGAACTTCCAGCTTCTTTTCCACTTTGCCGGTGGTCCCTTTTTTCTCGGCGGCAACCAGGGATTCAGCGGCTGTGAGTTCGACTTTACCCGGACGTCCATCAGCCACATTGACTTCCGTCACCACCTCGCCTTTTTTTACCAAGGTCTTGGGATGGGCGTTTTGGAAGCCGTAATCCAACAGGGCAATAGAATCGTTCCACATGTAGTAGCTATCCAGTACGACTGCGATCAGCTGCATGCCATCCCGGCGGGCGGCTGATACCAGACAGCGGCCGGCGGCATCCGTATAGCCTGTCTTGACGCCGTTAGCTCCGCGATAGAGCCAGAGCATCTGATTCTCATTGCGGAGTTTCTTGGACGGATCTTTGACCCAATCGTAGTGGATTTCTTTTTGACTGACGATTTCCTCAAAATGAGGTAGGCTGTAGCCATAGGCAGCAATTCGGGCTAGGTCAAAGGCGGTGGTATAGTGGTCCTCGTCGGGCAGACCGTTGGGATTCACGAAGTGGGTGCTGTTGGCACCCAGCTCAGCGGCCTTTTCATTCATCATGCGGACAAAGGCTGGTACGGAGCCGGCAATATGCTCGGCTACAGCCACAGTGGCATCGTTGCCGGAATGCATCATCATACCGGTCAGAAGTTCACCTAAGGGAATCTTATCCCCTTTTACCAGCCAGAGGGTGGAGCCTTCCACCCCTTCTGCCTTCTTGCTCACGGTCACCATGTCGTCCAGCTTGCCATGCTCTAGAGCCACGATCAAGGTCATCATCTTGGTGGTACTGGCAGGATAGCGGCGGGCATCGATATCCCGTTCATAGAGAATCTGGCCGGTCACCGCATCCATGACAATGGCGGAACGGGCTGTCAGCTTTTGCAGGGGGTCCGCAGGACTGACCACCAGTCCCGGAATATCCGGACGCTCCGGCTGCACATAGACCTTATCCTGCACCTCGGCAGAAACCATAGAAATTGTCGGCAGATTTATCATCAAACCAGCGGTCCCCAGCATAAAAGCTGCGGCCACTTTATAGGCGATTACTCGTCTCAAATCATACACTCCATTAGTTGAATAAATTTGATACAACCACATTTTTCCTAGTTTTTTACCGTTTGAGGGGTTGCAAAATTCCTCAGGGGGTTGCATCGTTTGCGAGTATCATGAAGCCTTGTAACGATTGGGTTCCGAGTTTTACGGTGCGCAATGCAACCCGCACCTTATCTTAATTGAGACGCCAATGAACTCACATAACAATCATTTTACCATAAAATAAGAAGTTAAGATAAGAAAATTGGCACGGGACTTTGCCCGTGCCATACTTTCCCTATGAGCCATTGCTATTGCAAACCTTATCCCATCTGAGTTTCTTATTGTATCTTAAGCAACTGCTCGCCCATCCGCTGACCATAGGTTACAAACAATTCCCTGAAACTTTCAATGTCCTGACTCATCCCAACTGGCCCAAGATGAATTACAGGCTTGCCACAGGCAGAACCACCGGAATACGTCATCATCCCCATGACCATCATGAATGTCAGTATTTCCTGAATAGCATTTTCAGCTCCTCCATGGATATACTGCTCCGTAGCATATGCGCCACCGAGCTTGCCTGCCAGTTTCAGCTTGCCAGCATTGCTCTCCAGCCAACTTTTCATTTTTGCGGTAACAGAAGCCATATAAGTTGGCGAACCAAAAATCACCAGCTGGGATTGCTGGATATACTCAAAATCAGCCTCATCGATATTGAAGCACTGTGCCTCAATATCATCAACGGATTTCAGCCCCTCGGCTATAAAGGTTGCGGCCTTTTCAGTCGTATGTGTCCTCGAATCAAAAACTATTGCTGCTTTCATTTGCTACCTCTCCTCAATCTAATTTAATGATAGTTCCTACAGAAACTCTGCCCGGTACATTTACACCAGAACAGTGGCAAAGATTGAAATCACGGACATCTAGCCGCTTCAGTTCATTCAGCGTCCTGTCCATGCGTTCCTGACCTTCGCCATTAAGATGAATGCCGCCAATGATGCGCCGAACTGGAAGTCCCGTTCGCTTTTTCACGGTAGCGGTAATGTTCAATATACCTTGGTGGGAACAGCCCACTACTAAGGCAATTCCATCATCTGCTTTGAGCAACAAGCATATTTCGTCATCAAAGCAATCCGACTCTTTAGCACTGCCGCACACGAATTTTTGGGGAATATGTTCAAAGGAATAATGTCTATCAAAATTTGTGAACAGCTGTGCGTAATCATCAAGTTTCAAGCTATCTTTGCATTCATGTTCTTCAACTCCCCATGCCACTAAGTCCGACTTTGTAAATCCGCACCCCTTGGGAAGATATTGATTGCTTTCCTTGTCAAAGGAAAATTTTTCCTGCCAAAAATTCCTGCCGATATATACGGCTTTGGGATGGCAATATTTCAACAAAGAAGGAAATCCTGCGGCATGGTCGTAATGCGAATGGCTAAGAACGACAAAATCTACGGAAGATAAGTCCACAGAGAGTTTCTCAGCGTTGTTCCAAGCTATTCCCGTATGGCCACAATCAAACAAAAAACTTGAGTCTGGTGTTTCCACGAAGATAGCAAGACCATGTTCAGCAGTCAAATCGCTCCCTTTTTTAACGGTATTATCTACAAGAATAGTTAATTTACAACTCATCAGCTAGTCCTCATCCATTGTTTCAAGCAAAAAACTCAC
>NZ_JAILPX010000061.1 GCF_024699275.1 Selenomonas sp. | reverse complement strand
ATGCCCTGATAGCGGAACAGGTCATTCATCAGCATGCCATATTCATCTCCAGTTTTCTGACGATCCGTAGAAATACGCCAGTGTTTCATCAACTTCTTGCCTTCATAGGTTCCCATGACAATATTGGTATTGCCAATATCTAAAACTAATAACAAAGGAATATCCTCCTACCCTATTTACCATTTACCACGTTGAGGACGAATGGAAACGTCTCCGGCCAACACCCGCTGACGCCCCTTAGATGTATCCACCAGCAAAGCCCCATCTTCATCGATATCCACGGCCTTCCCGGTATAAACCTCGCCGTCCCGAACGCCAATGACCTTAACTTCCTGTCCCAATGTAATGTTGTATTTCCGCCATTCCTCCAGCACCGGGGCAAAGCCCTCGCATTGTACCCTGACATATAAATCATCCAGGGCCTGAAGTACCGACTGGAAGAAACTAACCCGAGGCAGAGCTTCGCCTTTCATAATGCTCAGGGATGTTGCCACCTCACGGATATCCTCCGGAAAATCGGACGGTTCAATATTCACATTGATGCCCGTACCGATGACGATATAATTTATCCCGTCCATCTCCGCACTCATTTCGGTCAAGATACCCACCAGTTTTTTGTTATCATAAAGCAGGTCATTGGGCCATTTTATGCCGGGCTGCAGACCGAATTCCATCATGGCCCGGGCCACTGCCACAGCCGCCATCAACGTACATTTAGGTGCATCCTGGGGTAAGAAACGAGGACGCAGGATAACGGAAAACCAGATTCCCTTACCCTGCGGCGAAAAGAACTGCCGTTCTAATCTGCCCTTACCACCAGTCTGGCTTTCCGCCACCACTACCGTACCTTCTTTAGCGCCCTGCCTGGCCAATCGCTTAGCCTCATTATTCGTTGAATCAATTTCTTCGTGACAGATAATCTCCTGCCCAATAATCTTCGTCTTAAGGCCATGGCGAATCTCCCCGGCCAGCAAAGCATCCGGCGTTTCCCGCAGCCGATAACCGCTGCGGGCATGGCTTTCGATATCGTATCCCTGCGCGCGCATTTCCTTGATATGCTTCCACACAGCTGTCCGGGATACCCCCAGCTTATCGGCAATCTCTTCACCGGATATATATTGGTCTCTGCCTGCCCGCAGGATTTCCAAAATCGTATTCCGCAATGCCATCCTCCTTATGGATTGATTAACATTTACACACTATACGATTATAACGCCATTATGCAAATTTTGCCATAGGTAAAATCCCCGTTTCAACTTGCGGATAGATAGGAAACGCCTCCGGCAACAAAATGGCACAAAAAAGGAGAGATTACCAATCTCCCCCATCATCATCAAAACTGCTGTCATCGTCTATATCATCCACATAATCATCATTCAATTCATAATCCCCATCCTGCTCATCAGCATAACCATCATCAGCCTCTGCCTCATAATCCATAGCGTAATCCGCATAATCCTGCTCATCACCATCCCATCCATCCTGTCCGTCATATTCATGATAAAGATGATAATTATTGATTGTTTCATGAGCTTCTGCTCTATGGTCACTACTTAACATATGGCCTAAAACCGTTCCCGCCGCAACCCCCGCTGCCACATTCCGAAAGGTATGGTCATTTTTCTCACCAGTTAAGACATGGCGCTTTATCCCTGCAGTCGGTGTTTTCCCTCGTGCCTCTATCCGCTCAGCCGTCGGCATAGAACTGGCTGCAGATTTACCCGCCGTCTTTTCCTTTGTCTTTGGCCGAAAGACAAGCCAGCCAATAAATATACCAGCCCCCAGCAGAAATAAGCTCCCCATAAAAATCCCTCCGTCAGAAAGTACTGCCAGCCTTACCACAATCCATAAAAAAATATATTCGTCTTCTATACTAGATACTTCGTCTTCATCAACAAAATCCCTGCTCAAAAGAAATAACCGCGCACATAAAGTACGCGGTTAAACAAAGGATATTTACATATAATCAGCGGAAGTTTTCTTCTTCTGCTGTTTGAACATACCAAGTTTAGCAGCAATCCATTCCATGGCTACAAAGAACACAGGAATCAGGAAGATACCAAGTGCTGTAGCAAAAAGCATGCCACCCACAACGGCAACCCCCATACCATTACGGGCTGCCGCACCGGCACCACTGGCTACGGCCAAAGGCAGACAGCCGATGATGAAGGCAAAGGATGTCATGAGGATAGGACGAAGACGCAAGCCCGCAGCTTCGATAGCGGCTTTCACCGGCTCCATGCCCCGGTCTACACGAACCTTCGCAAACTCTACAATCAGAATGGCATTTTTCGCAGCCAGACCGATAATCATGATGATACCAATCTGCATGTAAACGCTATTCTGAAGCCCTGCATTCTGAATCCCAAACATGCCTTCCAGCATGGACAAACCATACTCGGAAATAAGGGCACCCATGATACCTGTGGGCACAGTCAAAAGTACCGCAAAAGGTACGCTCCAGCTCTCATAGAGAGCAGCCAAACACAGGAAAACGAATACCAATGCCAGTGCCAATACCTGGAAGGTGGAGCTGGTAGCCTTGGCCTCCTCACGGCTCTGGCCAGACCATTCGATATTGAATCCGCTGGGTGCATTCTGTTCAACCACTTCCTGGATAGCGGCCATGGCCTGTCCGGAGGAATAACCTTCCCCGGCATTACCCTGAATATTGATTGCCCGGGCACCATTGAATCGGGAAATGGACGTCGGACCGGAACTTACCCGGGGCTTCAGCAGCGTATCCAACGGTACCATGGTCCCAGTGGAACTCTTCACATAGACAAACTTCATGCCATCGGCTTCACTGCGATAGCTCATATCCGACTGCAGCATAACCTTATAAGTACGGCCAAACTGGTTAAAGTCATTGACCTGAGCACCACCGAAGTTTACCTGCATAGCTGTAAACACATCGGACATGCTGATGCCCAGCTGCTTAACCTTATCGCGGTCAATATCATATTCATAAGTAGGTGCCGTCATCTTGAAGGTGGTACGCACACCCTTGAGTTCCGGCCGCTGATTCGCGGCTGCTACGATCTTGCCGGTAATATCCGCCAATTCTTCATCGGTATGACCAGACATATCCTGCAACTGCAGACTCCAGCCGCCTACAGACCCCAGACCGGGCAATGCCGGCGGGTTCATGGCAATAACTGTAGCCTCTGGAGCTACCTTAGCCCCAATGCCGAACATGGCACCTACAGCAGCACCTACCGACTGGTCTCCACCAGGACGCTGGGACCAGTCTTTCATGCCCAGAACAACCAGACCAGCACTAGGTTTAGCACCGCCGCCCAGAATATCAAAGCCTGTAATAGCCATGACATTGTCCACGCCCTTAACATCCTTGGCTGCAGTGGCCACTTTATCAATGGTCTGTTGGGTAATGTTCATGGATGTTCCCTCTGGCAGCTGCACAGCAGCAAAGAGGAAGCCCTGATCTTCGTCTGGAACGAAGGTCGAAGGCAATACCTTATAAAGCGCACCAGAGATGATGCACACGATAACCATAAACAGAATGGCCAGACGGGTACGACGAATGAACTTCGCTACGATTCCCATATAGCCGCGCTTCGTGCGTTCAAACCAATTGTTGAATTTCAGGAAGAACCGTCCCAGAGCCCCCTCATCATCCTTAGCCTCATGACGCTTTAAGATCATCGCACAAAGCGCCGGGGTAAGCGTCAAGGCTACAAATGCCGACAGAGCCATGGAAACAGCAATGGTCAGCGCGAACTGGCGATAGAGAATACCCGTCATGCCGCCTAAGAAGGCTACCGGCACGAATACGGCTGCCAAAACGAAGGCAATGGCCACAACCGGCCCCTGTACTTCTGCCATGGCCCGCTCAGTGGCATCTATAGGCGTAAGCCCTTCTTCCATATGCTTTTCGACGTTTTCGATAACCACAATCGCATCATCGACAACCAAGCCGATGGCCAAAACCATAGCAAAAAGTGTCAGCGTATTAATGGAAAAATTCAGTAACACAAAGGCCGCCATTGTACCAATAAGGGATACCGGCACAGCCAATAACGGAATCAAGGTTGCCCGCCAATTCTGCAGGAAGATGAAGATAACCAGTACAACCAACAGGAGCGCTTCGACAAAGGTCTCTAAAACCTCCTTGATGGAAGCATTGATATAATCTGTAGAGTCGAAAATCTGGGCCATCTCAAGTTTCGGCGGCAGATTGGGACGGGCCTTTTCCAAGACCTCACGCACACCCGCAACAGTCTGCATAGCATTGGCATCACTGGTAAGATTAATACCAAAACCAACAGCAGGATAGCCATTGAATTTGGAGATAATGGAACTGGATTTTTCTCCCGTTTCCACCCGGGCCACATCCTTCAGCCGGACAAACTTACCGTCATCCGAACGCAGGACGATATTGCCAAATTCCTCCGGCGTTACCAGTCGGCCTGCAATCTTACCCGTATACTGTTTTTCCTGGCCATTTGCTGCCGGCATAGCACCAACGGTACCAGCAGGCGCCTGGACGTTCTGTTCCTTAATGGCTGAAGTTACGTCTGCGACAGTCAACCCCAACTCTGCCAATTTATCCGGATTCAGCCAGACACGCATAGCATAGTCAGAACCAAAAATCTGCACATCACCTACGCCAGATACACGCTTGAGTTCATCCAGCAGATAGATATCGGCGTAGTTTTTCATGAAAGCACGATCATAGGTGCCATCCGGAGAATACAGGGACAACATGTATGCCATGTCGTTGGAAGATTTTTTAGTGGTAACACCCACCTGCTGTACATCCGAAGGCAGACTGGCATTGGCGATGGCCACGTTATTCTGCACCTTGACGGAATCCATATCGCCGTCAGTTCCGGTCTCAAAGACCACGGACAAACTATAGCGGCCCGTATCATCTGAGTTGGAACTCATATAATCCATGCCCTGGGTACCATTGACCTGTTGCTCGATTACCTGCGCCACCGTATCATTGATAACCGAAGCACTAGCTCCCGTATAGGTGGTGCTGACAGCAACCGTTGGGGGTGAGATCTGCGGATACTGAGCAATTGGCAGTTGCAATGCCGCCAAGACCCCCACTATTACGATGATAATCGAAATAACAATGGCAAATATTGGGCGGTGAATAAAGAACTTAGACAAATTACCGCCTCCTTACTTAGCTGAATCCCCACTGATTGCATTAGAATCAAATTTGGTCATATCCGTAATCATAGAGAAGCCCATATCATCTGCAGTTACCATGGTAACATTAAGCGGCATACCCTCCTGCAGATTGGACAGCCCTTCCACTACGACTACATCGGCGGCGGTCAGGCCCTCCTTGATGACATAGTAGCTGCCCACCTTTTCTCCCAATGTCACATTACGCGCTTCAGACTTTCCATCGCCATTTACCACCATGACAAAGGATTTGCCCAGCAGCTGCTGCACAGCACGCTGCGGCACCAGGATTGCATTGGGGATAGACTGTCCCGACAGGCGTACCCGGGCAAACATCCCCGGCATGAGCATCCCATTGGGATTATCAAACAAGGCCTTAAAGGTCAATGTTCCTGTATTGCTCGAAAGAGCTCTATCCTGTTCAACAATCTTACCATTCAGTGGATATTCCGTACCATCAGAAAGGGTAATATTGACCACGATATTATCCTGATTCCCCCCCTGCATAGCCGTATTCATGTAATCGATATAATCCGTTTCCGATACATTAAACTGCGCATACACAGGATTGGCAGAACCAATGGTCACAAGACCAGTCGAACCTGCAGTGGCAAAGGTCCCTACAGCCACATCATCTACAGCCAGCTGACCGCTCATGGGCGCATAAATCGTAGTATCCGCCAGATCCTGCTGGGCTTTGATCAGCAGCGCATGAGCAGCATCTGCTGCTGCCTGATAGGCATTTACTGTCGACAGCTGATTGTCATAGGTCTGCCGGGAAATCGCATTGGATTGTACCAGCTGTTCATAGCGTCCCAAATCGTTCTGCGCATTGCCTAATGTGGCCTGGGCTTGGGCATAATTGGCCTGAGCCTGCCATACGGCTGACCGGTACTGCCGGTCATCAATACGGTATAACGGCTGGCCGGCTTCAACCCACTGACCGCCCTTCACGTATTTTTCCACCACATTGCCAGACACTTTGGACTGCACTTTTACCTCGTCCTTGCCCACGATCTGACCTGCAAACTCACTGGTCAATGGCGTATCCTGCTGAATGACCTGCATCGCCTTGACCTGGGCTCCCTGCGACTGAGCCTGCTTCTGCTGATTGCCGCAGCCAACCACCACGAAACTAGCAGAAACAGCCAAAGACACGCCAATCAGTAATGCCCTTGTTTTCTTGTTCTTTGGCAAAAACAATTGATGAACCTCCTTTTAGCACATAAACATAAAAAAGAGCATACTGCTCCCCTGTGTGTTTATGACAACATTCATTTTCTACTTTCAGTCAAAATAGTAAATAAATGTTTACTATTTGTGTTATCTATAGTATATTATATTCATGTAAAAGTCAAGAAATAAAGGAGTTTTATCATGGAATCCCAAACACAGCCCAGTTTATCCCAACAATTCGTGGAAATCATGGTGCTCTTGCATAATAAATTTGGCCGGCAGGCTCAGGTTCCCCTTCCCCTCAATCAATTCGGTGTGTTATGTGCCATATCGGACACGGAAGGTATGGCGATTACCGATATCAGCCGCCAGCTTAATGTCTCCAAGCAGCAAATGACCAATATCATCGATAAATTGGTTTCTGCCGGTTATGTAAGCAAAGAAACCGATTCCCAGGATCGCCGCCGCATCGTCATCACCATCAGTCAAAAGGGCACGAAATTACTGGAAAATCACCTGGAAATCTTCCGCCAGCGCTTCGATAGTCACGCACAAAAGCTATCCCAACCAGAAAAAAATGAATTATCCAGGGTTCTGCGCCGCTATTACGAATTGATTAACAAGATGTTTTCTCTACAATGATTACAACCTGTTAACCCATAAAAAACCCGGAGTAATCTTTGCTCTTGTCAAAGATTACTCCGGTTTTTTCTATTTTGCTCCCGCATGTTCCCTTTTAGAGTTCCATTACATCCAAATCATCGGGCACAAAAATATTTCCATGATAATACTGCTTAGCTTCCAGGGTATAATCAGCCTTACGAGTGGCAATGTGCTTGTCTTCCGTATGATAGAGCACGAGATTCTTCACCGCTAATTCCTCAGCCAGTTCACTGGCCTCTTTGACGGTACTATGATTTTTCTCATAGGGCTTGAAAATATCTCTGTCCTTATACTGACAGAATGCCTCGGCCAGCAGCCAGTCGGCTTTCTCCGCATAGGAACGGGCATGTTCGTTATAGGGTTCATCCCCCAGGCAGGTGAACTTCAAGCCATCAGCAAAGCGTAACATATAGCCGAACTGCTTGGCTTTGGTGGACATGATATCAAAAGCGGTCATCTGGAACTGGGGTAATTCCAGACATTCCCCATCCTTGACTTCCTGCAGGATAATATCCGTTCCCACCCGGGCAAAATCTTTCTTCTTAAGGGTCATGGCAGACATCTTCTCCAGCATATCCTTAACCACATCATGGCAATAGATATGAAACTTACCCGCAAATTTTCCTTTGTTCATGAGGTCTGCCACCTTGCGGATAATCCAGACTACCCCCAGCACGTGATCCGTATGACCATGGGTAACAAACATGTGATGACATTTGTTGTAATCAAAATTCGTCACCTCCAGCTGACGCAGAATACCATTACCGCCACCGGCATCCGTGAGAAACAAGCTGCCATCCTCTAATTCCAAAAAGAAACAGGTATTGAAACATTTCGTGGCCATGGCAAAGCCAGTACCTAAGATAACCAACTTTCGCATAATATCCCTCCTGTAAACCTTCCCTTAGGAAAAGACTTGTACATTCTACTTCTGAGGCATTAATTTCTCCAGGGCCTGCCGGGCTGCTTTTTGCTCTGCCTCTTTCTTGCTGTGTCCGGTACCTGTACCCATGACCTTCCCCGTAATCCGCACGTTGAAGGTAAATATCTTATCATGGTCAGGTCCCGAGGTACTCACCAGCTCATAACTTACCGTCTGCTGTGCCTCCTGATAGACAACTTCCTGTAAAATGGTCTTATAGTCTTTCAAGATTGCTCCCTGTTGCACCTGCACAAAAAGCGGCATGAGCTGACGAATCACATAATCCTTGGCAATTTCCCAGCCCTGATCAAGATAGATTGCACCGATAACGGCTTCAAAAACATCTTCCAGATTGGTTTGCCGGTCCCGGCCGCCACTCATTTCCTCACCGTGGCCGAGGAGTAAATATTCGCCCAAATGAAGTCCTCGGGCAAGTTCCGCAAGACTAGTCGAGCAAACAATACTGGCCCGGATCTTGGTCAGCTGACCTTCAGGCATTTGCGGAAAGTGCATATAAAGATAGGTGCTAGAGGCAAGCTCTAGCACCGCATCTCCTAAAAATTCAAGACGTTCATTATGGACGATGTTCTTCTTCTTGGCTTCATTCGCATAGGAAGAATGAATCAGCGCCTGCTGAAGCAGGCTCATATCCTTGAACTCTACCCCCAACCGGGCAGAAAGTTCCTGTAATTCTTCTATACGCTTTGCCGACAGTTTCTCTCCCATCGTCCTTAACTCCCTTATTCTGCGAATTTCTTCAACAGCAGGCAGGCATTATGACCACCGAAACCAAAGGAATTGGACATCGCAGCGCGAACCTTTTTCGCCTTTGCTTTATTGGGTACATAATCCAAATCCAGGCCTTCATCCGGAGTTTCGTAATTGATGGTCGGCGGCAGCATATCGTTTTCGATAGCCATTGCCGTAGCAATAGCTTCCACACCGCCAGCAGCCCCCAGCATATGTCCAGTCATGGATTTGATGGAGGAAACAGAAACTTCTTTAGCCGCTTCGCCCCAAACAACTTTGATGGCTTCCGTTTCCCCCTGATCGTTAAGGTGCGTAGAAGTACCATGGGCATTTACATAATCCACATCTTCAGCCTTCATGCCGGCATCATCGAGAGCCAGCTGCATGCACTTAGCCTGGAACTCACCATGGGGCGCCGGACTGGTCATATGATAGGCATCGGAGTTGGCACCATAGCCCACAACTTCCGCATAGATATGCGCACCGCGGGCCTTAGCATGGTCAAGGCTTTCCAGAACCACCAGACCTGCGCCCTCACCCATAACGAAACCGCTGCGGTTTTTGTCAAAGGGACGGGATGCATGTGCAGGATCGTCATTATGATCCATGCAAAGGGCCTTCATGGCAGCAAAACCAGCTACAGCAGCTTCAGAAACGGCTGCTTCCGTCCCCCCTGCTACCATTACATCCGCATCACCGCGCTGAATTACCCGGAACGCATCACCAATGCAGTTGGAACCCGTAGCACAGGCCGTCACAGTACAGCTGGAAGGACCATGCAGTTTATAGGTGATCGCCACCTGACCTGCAGCCATGTTGGCAATCATCATGGGAACAAAGAATGGGCTGATACGGGAAGGTCCTTTAGCAAAGAACTTCTCATACTGGCTATGCATGGTCTCAATGCCGCCAATCCCCGTACCGATAAAAGTACCAATGCGGTCGAGATTTTCCTTTTCCAAATCCAAGGACGCATCCTTGATGGCCAAATCAGCTGCCGCTACTGCAAACTGCGTATAGCGGTCCATGCGTTTGGACTCTTTTTTATCGATATACTGGGTGGGCTCGAAATCCTTAACCTCACCAGCAATCTGAGCCGTGAATTCCGATGCATCAAAACGGCTGATCTTATCAATCCCGTTACGGCCTTCCATCAGGCCCTTCCAAAATTCATCCTTGCCGATACCGATAGGGGTAATGGCACCTACACCGGTAATAACTACGCGATTACTCAAAATGGATAACTCCTCTCATCTACTCCATAGCGATGTTTCCGATTTAATGGGCAGCTTCAACCTCCGCTAAGAGCTGTCCAAAGATGTCGTGAACGGACATGATCTTGTCAATCTTTGGCATATATTCACCAGTGAAAACCAATCCCGTTTCCACATCGCCCTGCTGTGCCCGCGTCAGGGCACGAATGATACAGAAATTGTGCTTGCACGCCTTCAGGCAGGCATCACACTGGGTCGGCGGCACAGGACCTTCCATAACCCTGGCTGAAAAAGGCGTACGCACGGCACGACCTGGCAAGCCAACAGGACTATGAATGACCACAATATCCTCCGGTTTAGATTTCAGATAATATTCTTTGAGGGCTGGTGCTGCATTGCTTTCCTCGCAAGCTGCAAACCGCGAACCCATCTGGACACCTGCTGCGCCCATCTTTATCAAATCAACGATGTCCTGGCCATGAAGCACACCACCGGCAGCAATTACCGGAATCTCGACAGCAGCACTGACATCAGCAATCAAATCGCGAACAGAAGTATCCGTTCCCAGATGACCACCAGCCTCTTTGCCCTCAAGAACGACAGCTGCAGCACCAAGACGCTCTGAAATTTTAGCTAATTTAACGGAAGAAACGATGGGAACGATTGGCGTCCCGGATTCCTTCCCCAGTCCAAACATATCACGGGAAAAACCAGCGCCTGCTACCACGAGGTCGATGCCCTCATCGATAGCTACCTTTACCACTTCGGCAAAGTCGTTGGCCGCCACCATAATGTTGATGCCAATTATACCAGACGTAAGCGAACGTGCGAGCCTAATTTCATAACGCAGTTCGTCATGGCTCATGCCGGATGCCGCAATGAGGCCGATACCGCCCTCATTGGCAACTGCTGCCGCCAGACGGGCTGTGGACAAGCGAATCGCCATACCGCCCTGCTGTATAGGAACGCGGGCGATCTTATTGCCTATTTTCAGCTCTGGAAGTTTCAATGTTACTCCTCCAATCAGCTTACCCACCTTGAAAAATCCCGCGAAACAAGTTTCACGGGATTTTCAAACAGGTAAGACGCTCAAACTTATTTGTTCTGGTCTATGTAGGTAACTACGTCCTGAACGCTCTTGATCTTCTCAGCAGCTTCGTCCGGAATCTCAATGTTGAATTCCTCTTCGAAAGCCATGATCAGCTCAACAATATCCAGGGAGTCAGCTCCCAGGTCATCGATGAAAGTGGACTCGAGGGCAACCTCGTCAGCCTCAACACCTAACTGCTCAACAACGATTTCTCTTACTTTATCAAAAGTCATGAAGTTTCACCTCCTTAA
>NZ_JAILPX010000032.1 GCF_024699275.1 Selenomonas sp. | reverse complement strand
TACCGCACTACAGGTTGCCATGGTGACCAACAGGCTCATCAGCTTGAGCATGTGACTCAATTTTTTCTTCATCTTCATTTTATACGCCTTCCCCATTTATATTTTTCTAAACTTATTATAGCACCATTATTCCCCTTTTTCTGCAAGAAAACTGCCTCTGTAGGGCAGAAAGGCAGTAATTTACCCATCGCTTATTCGGATACTTATGCCAGGCAGATGCGATTGAACATATCGAAGGGGCCGGCTGGCTCTTTGCCATCGGCAAGGTATCTGCAGAAGAACTGCACGAGATGCTTTGCATGGATATGACGGGACGGGAACTCTTTGCCCAGGATGAGCAGGGCAGCTACTACATTTTCTACCATCCCACAGATGTGCGCTATATGCGGGAAACGCCCGCCGCCATGAAACGGGACCAGGAAATCTGGAGCAGTCTTTGTAACTGGGCCTGGCAGGATGTCCGAAAGAATTTCCTTGCCGACAACAATCTTTTATCCCTGCAAGCCGACAATAGTGCCGTAGGCATCTATCTGGCCCGGACCATCTATAAGCCGGAGCCGCGGTATAGTTTAAAGCTCCCGGGAAAAAAGAAATGCACCGGCAATACCGCCCAGGCAAAGCCCTTTGTCAATATGCTGCTTTACGGCAATACCTATGAAATGATACAAAAGGCTCCCCAGCCACAGGGAAAAGCCATAACCTTAACCCTCCCCCGGGAAAAAGCCTCCTTGGATTTCTTCCAGGCAGACGGCACCACCTACGTCCGGGAACGGCGGCCAGGGCTAAAGGATAATTACTATAAGAGTGTCCCCTTAGAGGAACACGCCGAAGCCTGGTCTGTCCTTCAGGATTGGTATGATACCCTAAAAAACGTCAAATAAGGAAAAACACCTGCTCCTGTGATTGCAAACAGGAACAGGTGTTTTTTCATCGCTTGTTTAATTCGCTGCCATTCAGCCGCTATGACCAGGCACAATCTTTTCTGCCGCAGTAGGTTTGCCGCCCCGCAAAGCCAACACCACTCCCAAGCCAATCAGCAGGAAGCCGGGCAGGAAGTAACGGGTCATCTCCTCATGCAGCAGCAGATACCCTAAGATGGTGCCCACCACCGGCTGGAAGAACATGAACACACCACCGGTGGATGCATCCATATAGGTAAGACCTTTACACCAGAGGACATAGCCGGCCATGGTGGAGAAAAAGCCCACATAGAGCACCGAGCCCCAAACCGAAGGTACAGCAAGGGCTGCAAAGTCCGCCTCCTCCACCAGCCACCAAAGGCCATAGGGAGTCAGCACCAAAAAGGAAATCAATACGCCATAAAAGGTGATGGTCAATACGGAATACTGGTCCAAAAGCTTCAGCAGCACCGACATAAAGGCCCAGGTAACGGCAGCAATCACAAGGTAAACGCCGCCTAGCAGGCTGCTGGTTTGCATATTGTCTGGATTCACCACCACCAGCAGAACCCCAATGGTCGCCAGCAGCACCGACAGGAATCGGCTGAAATTCAGTCGTTCATGCAAGAGCAAACAGCCCAGAATAACCATGAAGGACGGGGCTGCCGCCGTAATCACAGAACCCATTTGGGCAGAAGTCATCATGGTTCCCGATTCCTGGGTCACAATGGACAGGGTTTGCCCGGTCAAAGAAGCCACCAGGAGGATTTTCCAATCCTTAGGAGCAATCCGCCAGTCCTTATGCTGATAAAGCATCAGGGCAATCAGCGGAATCAGGGCCACACCATAGCGCAGCCAAACCAGGGCAATGGGGGTAATTGCGCCGACGGTCAACCGCACGGCAATGAACATTCCTCCCCAGATACTGCCCGCCAGGGACAATAACAAGGAACCGATCAATAAATTTGGCAAAATCTCCACTCCACTTTCTAAGATTTTCCCATTATACTCCCAAAATGCCCCGTTGACTAGTACCCAATCACACATTATTTCAGCAAAAATAATTCAACAGATTGTTTCCGGATTTTCTCCTTACGCATGGTCCGATTTCAACCCCGCACCACACATGGAAAGCAAGGCCTCCCGAGGCTTGCCATACTGCTGGCAATAACGTTCATAGCCAGCATAAACCGCCGCCGTGGTATGTTCGCAGTAGATGCCCTGACGGGCAATCTTTTCCCTAGCCGGCAGGATGCCTTCTTCGGGAATCGTAACCCCCTGAACCTTATATTTATAGATGTATTCCAGAATTTCCCCACTGCGCATGGGCACACCAATGGCAATGCCCTCAGCCAGAGTCCGCTGCACCGCTTCAATGGCCACATCTTTCCTGCCGGCCTCCATGGCCTTTACAAAGGGCTGGCAGACTTCACTCTGGACAATGACCACCTGGGGCATATGGTCAACGACCCCACTGGCCAGCAGTTCCTCCAGTGCCTTCATGATGCCGATAAACAGGGTGCCATTGCCCAGAGGCACGAAAATATGCTCCGGAATATGCCCCAGCTGTTCAAAGGTTTCATAGATATAGGTCTTGGTGCCTTCGTAGAAAAAGGGATTATAGACGTGATTCGCATAGAAGACGCCTTCCTTGGCCACCTTTTCCCGGCAGACATCGGCACAGTGGTCACGATTGCCCGGTACCACCACGGCCTTGGCGCCATGGGCTTCAATCATGCGAATTTTCTTATCCGAAGTGCCCTCAGGTACGAAGATTTCACATTGAATCCCCACCCGGCCGCAATAGGCCGCCACGCTGTTGCCGGCATTGCCGCTGCTGTCCTGTACTGCCTTCTTGATGCCCATGGCCTTCATATAGGCCACCAGTACAGCCGCCCCACGGTCCTTGAAGGACAAGGTCGGCATATAATAATCCATCTTGAACAAGGTATGCTCGTCAAAGGAAATGACGGGGGTCATGCCCTCCCCCAGCGTAACCTGCCGCCATTCTTCTCCCGGCAGTGGCATGAACTTCCGATAGCGGAACAGGCTCCAGGTATGCTCATCAATCAATTCCGGTGAATATTTAGGCGGCTGATAGTCCAGCTTCCAAAGGCCGCCACAATCGCATTTTACCTTCTTGGTGGTGATTTCCTCACGATGACCACATTTATTACAAACAAACTCCATTGGTTCCAGCCCCTTTCATTTTTACCTATACGAGATTCTTTGCACCGTTCCTGCCCAATTTTCAGTCTACCGTCAAGGACGAGCTCCGGGCTTCAGCAATAGCCTCCACTTCCACCAGAGCTCCATGGTGGAGCCTGCCTGCCGGAACGATAACCCGGGCCGGCTTATGGCCGCCAAAGAACTGACTATAGGCTTCATTGACCTTATCCCAATCGGCAATATCGGAAATGTAAACATGGGTAGATACCACAGCATCACGACTCAGACCGGCCGCCATAAGCACCTTATCCAGATTGTAAAGAGCCCGCATTACCTGCTCAGCAGCATCCTTGCCCGCCACCATGCCTGTCGAGGGATCCATGGGCAGCTGCCCGGAAACATAGAGCATACCGCCAGCCAGCACCCCCGGCGTATAGTGGCCATTTGCTTTAACATCCATAGGGTTTACCATCTTCATCACAATCATCCTTTCGGTGAATAATAATTTATTTTCTATATAAAAAATTATATAAACTTGGTAAAAAAAGGGGTGTCAGCGCTTACCCCTAACTTCATCCAGATAGCTGTATATCGTCACCCGGTTAACGCCTAACCGTTCTGCCACCTGGTCGATACTGCCCTTTAATTGGAATATCCCCCGATTCTCCATAAACCGAATCTTGGCGATGCGCTCTTCCCGGCTCAAGGAGGCCACATCACAACCCACCAGGATATTGTCGATCAACGACAGGACCATTTCCTCCACCCGCTTGCCCGGCTCCTTAGGCGAAGGTGCCGCCTGAGGCTGGGGCAGGAAGTTTTTCCAATACTCCACCTGCTGCTGGGCCCGGGTCATATCGATATTGATGCACAGCGCCCCCAACAGGGTACCATCGTCATCCCGAATCAAAACCGAGGACGTGCGAATCAGCTTGCCCTTTTTATGAAAAAAATCATTCACGGCGTATTCGCTATCCACACCATGTTCCAGGGTATTCTTGACGAAGTGTTCAAAGCCCTGACCGATTTCCCGGCCGGTTACGGAGCCATTGGCTACATAAACCACGCTGTGTTCCGGGTCCGAAATATCATGGATGACCACTTCACATTCATCCCCAAAGGTTGCGGCCAGCATATCGGCCATGGGAATATAACCTTTTAATCTGGGGTGCATTGCCTCACCTCCTTATCTTGTTACGTTCAGTATATAATATTTTATATATATTGTCAATACATATATTTTTTTATACGCATTCCATAAAAAACATCCCACCAAGCACAGGCCTGCCGGGATGTTTTTGCTTCATCAAGGATATATAAATTTCTCAGCGTTTCAATTCCGGATATTCCACCGCTCTGCCCACACTGAAATGCAGGATCCATTCCGGCCGTTCAGCCACAGGAACCCAGTAGCCATAAGCCTTGCCATAGGGACCTTCATAAGCCACCCCGATGGCTTCATTCTCGTCAATAGCTTTGTTGCAGAGACAGCCCTTATGGTCCTCGGGCTTGCCAATGCTGGAACACTTGATGCCCGGCTTCAACCCGAATTCTGCTGCTTTCTTGTTTACCGCGATAATCTCCCGGCTGCGCTGGGTAATGGTCACCGGTTCGGGAAACTTATCCCACATAGCATGAAAAGCCTGAATTACTTCCTGATCAGTCATTTACAAAACTCCCCTATCTATTATCTTGTTATTGCCTGGACTTAACCTACACAATCGTTAAGCCTTCAGCTTGAACACCTTTTTCGGCTGACCGCACAGTGGGCAGGCAAAGTCATCGGGCTCTGCATCCAAATCTCCCACGTACTCATAACCGCATACGGCGCAGACATAGATTTTCTTGCCCTCTGCAGCCAAAAGTTCCGGACGATGCTTTTCCAAAATCTTAGCCAGTACCACTCCATGATGGCCTTCCTGCTTGGCGAATACCTCCATCTCATCGGCGGCAGCAACCAGACCTGCTTCCCGGAATTTATCGGCCATGGCCTTGACCTTCTTTTCCCCACTGACCTCGGCGGACATGAAGCCCCGCACCAGCCCCCAGAAATCCTGGGGAATCATGCCATTCAAGGTCGCATAAAAACCAGCATGCACCGCTTCCTGATTGGCCGATTCGATAAAATCAGCAGCCACATCGTCCAGACCTTGCTCTTTAGCCAGACGAGCCAGGGTGTAATACATCATCGTGCCCTTGGCCTCACCCAGGGCCATCATCTCCGCTGCCTTTTCAAAGGGGGTACCTTTCGTCAAACCATGTAAGCTCATATTTCTCTCTCCTTCTACACCTTTTCCGCCGCAGACCCAACATACTCACGGCTCCAAGTAACGCTCCTTACGGAGGCGTTATTTCCTTACGCTCAATTACAGATTTTATTATAAAGACCATTTGTGACCTTTATGTGACCTTATTTCAATTTTTTACAACTTTTTTGTGAAAAATCCTTATTCTTCTGGAATCTGCACCAGACAGACCTTGCTGCTATCCACAGGCAGGGCTACCAGCATTTCTGTCCCCTGGCCCAGCTGGCTATGGCATACAATCCTGCCGCCCAGCAGTTCCAGGATTCGCTTGACGATGGATAAGCCCAGTCCATGACCTTTTTCCTTATGAGATTCGTCACATTGATAAAACCGGTCAAAGATATGGGAAAGCTTCTCTGCAGGAATGCCGATACCCTCATCCCGAATGCGTACACAGATGCAATCCTGCCGCAGCTGACCCGAGATATGGATGGTCCTGCCGGCTTCCGTATACTTTACGGCATTATCGATGAGATTCAGCCAGACCTGCTTAGTAAGATCCGCATCCCCCATAATATTCAGCGCCGGCAAATCCATAACAAAGGAAATCTGCTTGGCCTCCCAGCGCTCTGCCAGCAAAATCACGCATTGGCGCAGCTGCTCATCCACCCCAATGGTTTCATGCCGCATGACAATGGCCTGGGCATCCAGCCGGGAAAGCCGCAGCAGATTTTCCGCCAACCGAGAAAGCCGCAGAGCCTCCTCATGAACCAGCCCTGTGTACTCCCGCCGCTCCTCTTCCGACAAGCCATCTTCCAGCAGGATTTCCGAAAACCCCACAATGGAGGAAAGGGGCGTCTTGAATTCATGGGATACACTGCCTGTAAAGCCCTTCTGCAGGTGGTCGATGCTTTCCAGCTCCTTGGCCATCCGATTGAAGTTCTCAATCAGGGTAACCCCTTCCTCGATGCCTAGAAAAGTCTCGGGCATCGGTACACGTACACGGAAATCGCCCTGGGAAACCTGTCTCGTGGCTTCCATCACGGCCTGCGCCGGACGGATGTAGAGTCCGGCTTCCCAGGCCAGGATCAACGCCCCCATAACCACCGTCATAAGGCTGCAGATAATCAGGGCAGTGAAAAGCTCCAGTTCCAGCCCCGCCAGATTGTTCAGCAAGGTGACCAGGATACTGGACACGCCACAGCAAAAGCCCAGAGTCAATAAGGTCGACAGGCTATGATAGAGCCGCAGGGGCAGGATGAAATGATTTTTGCCGGCAATTTGCCGCCAGGGACCGATCATGATGACTTCTCCTTAAATACCGCCCGATAACCCAGCCCCCGCACCGTTTCAATGGCAAAATCCGGGTTTTCCCCAAAGCGGTGGCGCAATTTCTTGATATGGGCATCCACATTGCGGCTGTCCGTATCCTTGTCAACGCCCCAAATCTCGTCTAACAACTCCTGCCGGGTAAAGATGGTGCCGGGCTGATTCAAGAGCTTAAACAACAGATAAAACTCCTTAGGAGGCAGGGTATCTGTATGGTCTCCAGTCTGTACCGTAAGGGAAGCATAATCCAGTACAGTGCCCTGGATGTTCAACCGCTTTTCACTCATGAGCTGAGCTCGGCGCAACAGAGCCTCCACCCGCAGCAAAAGTTCCCGCAGCTGAATGGGTTTCACCATATAATCATCGGTGCCCGCCCGGAAGCCCTTTTCCATATCCTCCATCTGCCCCTTGGCGGTAATCATCAAAATAGGCAGGGTCATCCGGGCCCCCCGCAGGGCTGCCGTCAATTCCAGACCATCCATACGGGGCATCATCACATCGCTGATGATGAGGTCGATATGCTCCTGTTCCAGGATATCCAGGGCCTCCTGCCCGTCAAAGGCAGGAAAGACATGATACTGCGCCTGCTTCAGCTTGGCACAGATCATCCGGTTGAGATTCTTATCATCCTCAACCACCATTATCGAAAACATATGTCCCACTCCTTATCCAGTATCGAACGACAATTCTAATTCTACTTATCTTTGATTTTAAGCTAATTCTATGACCTGAATAAGACCTTTCAAAAAAAGAAATCCACGGTGTTTCTTTCGTGAAACGACCATGGATTTCCTGCTTTTCTATTTTCCTTAACGATCCAACACCTCTGCCATGGCAGCTTCCATGATATCCATGGCCAGCGTCAATTCCTCCTGCCGGATATTCAAAGGTGGATTAAAGTAAAGCACATCCCCCAGAGGGCGCAACAGCAGCCCCCGCCGCAGGGCAGCCTTGTAGATGGCATAACCGGTGCGGGGCCCGGGCAAAGATGTTTTCCCCTGCTTGTCCGCCACCAGTTCCAACGCATGAATCAACCCAATGTGACGGATTTCCCCCACATTCCTGTGGTTCCCAAACCGCTCCATCATGGCTTTGGTCAGCCACTTTGCCGTTTTGCCCGCCTTGGCCAACACATCCTCCTCGGCCAAAATCTTCTGCACCGCCAATGCTGCCGCACAGCCCAAGGGATTGCCGGCATAGGTATGGCTGTGCATAAAAGCCCGGTGCTCGCTGTAGTCCCCATAAAAAGCCTGATAGATTTCCTCACTGACCCCCGTCACCGACATGGGCATATAGCCGCCGGTCAGCCCCTTGGACATGCAGATGATGTCCGGGGAAATGCCTGCCGCATCACAGGCAAACATCCTGCCGGTGCGGCCAAAGCCTGTGGCAATCTCATCGGCAATGAGTTTCACATCGTATTCATCACAGAGCCGGCGCAATTTCTGCAGGTAAAGGGTTGGATAGATCCGCATGCCGGCACTACCCTGAAGCAAGGGCTCCACAATCATGGCTGCCGTTTCCCGAGCATGCCTTGCAAAGGCTTCCTCCACCTTGGCAAAGCAGGGACAGTCGCAGTTTTCCCGGCATTTGCCATAGGGACAGCGATAGCAATCCGGTGCCTCCACATGGATGTTTTCCTGCATCAAGGGCTTATACAGCTTGGCATACAGATCCATACTACCTACGGAAAGGGCCCCGATGGTCTCCCCATGATACCCCTCCGTCAAACACATGAATTTCTGCTTTTGCGGCTTGCCCGTCTGCAGATAGAACTGGAAACACATCTTCAAGGCACATTCCACCGCCGCAGAGCCGTTATCGTTGAAATGAAAGCGGGTAATGCGCTCCGGGGTGATGGCAAAGAGTTTTTCCGCTAGTTTAATAGCAGGCTTGTGGCTGAAATTGGCAAAAATCACATGTTCCAGTTTATCTAACTGTTCTTTAATCGCTCCATTGATCTTTGGATTACAATGGCCCAGCAGATTTGCCCACCAGGAGCTTACGATATCTAAGTATTTCTTCCCATGAATATCATATAGCCAAGCACCTTCCCCATGGTCGATTACCATGGGCGGAAGTGTCTCATAATCCTTCATCTGCGAACAGGGATGCCAGATATGGTCCAAATCCCGCTGCTCCCAAGTCTTTTCCATTACGCTCTCCCCTATCTTCATTCAGTCTTCGTATAGTGCTGCTAATTCTTCTGCATCGATAGCCAGTTCACGATCGCCTTTGCTCACCTTGGCAATGACGGGAACACCGGTGATTTCCTCAATCATCCGGGCATTATCCGTCTCCATCCGGTCGCCAGCATGATAATTATTGAAGATAACCCCCTTGACGGGTATCTGCCGGTGACGCAGATGCTCGATGGTCAATACAGCGGAATTGATGGTGCCCAATCCCGCATCAGCGATAATCAGCACCGGCAGCTGCAATTCCTTCACCATATCATCCAGAATCAGATGCTTTTCCGCATCCCAACGCAAAGGACAGATGATGCCGCCGCTGCCCTCCATGGTCAGGTACGCATATTTTTCCCTGGCCTGCCGAAAATCGGCCTGTATCCTGCTCATTTCCACTGGCCGCTCATTCCACTGGGCAGCCAAATGGGGAGATACCGCCTCTTTATAGATATAGGAGACCAGCTTTTCTGCCGGTTCCGGCAGTCCAGCCATATCCTTGACGAATTGGGCATCCCCAGGGCAAAGATGCCCCTCCCCGTCAGGTTCTGCTCCGGACAGGGCGGCTTTATAATAACCGCCATTTAATCCTGCATCCCGCAGTTTTTTCACAATCAATCCCGTTACATAGGTCTTGCCAATATCCGTTCCCGTTCCCGTGATAAATAATGCCTTGCCCATGCTCACATCTCCTCTGCAATCTTACCATGCTGTTCACTGGCGTTCATCACCCAAAGGCCAGCCCTATAGCTGCGAGCGCCAAGGCCAGCCGCCGCCAGACAGAGCAAAAAATCGGGAAAAACCTGCAGAATACCGCAGTAGAACACCGCCCACCATAGGGATATGGGTGCATCAATGACGTAATTGGAAAAGATGTAGAAATAACTGATGCCAATAAGGTAGACCACAGCCATCCCCAAAAGATTGACCTTAAGCAGATTTCCCAGGGTAACTCTGCCCAGCTTACGGGCAAAAACACCACAAAGATAAGCCTGAAGGATAAAGCCCAGCAGATAGCCAAAGGTGGGTTGCAGCACATAGGCCAAACCACCCCCGGAAGCAAAGACCGGTACGCCTAAAAGACCTAAAAGCACATAGCCCCCTACGGCTGCAGCCCCTAACTTAGCTCCCAACACCAATCCCGCCAGCAGAGTAAAAAGAAATTGCAAGGTGTAGACATCCGTTCCCACGGGAATGCGAATAAAGGTCCCTGCGGTGATCAAGGCAATAAACATCCCGCATAGACTCAATTCCCGGGCACTTAGTTTTTTCATATCCATCAGCTCCTAAAATTTTGATTACTCGTCTAGCATACTCTCGTAAACTTAAATTGTCAACTTAGTTCACTTATTAAGTTAACCTTTTGTTTTCTGCAAAAAAATAACGGAAGTTTCGCAGTTAACGAAACTTCCGTTATCAGTTCAATAAAGCGATTAAATCTTAAAGACGGAACTTCTTGACTTCCTCCTGCAGGTCCTG
The DNA here is from genome assembly GCF_024699275.1 of Selenomonas sp. The sequence goes on along the minus strand of NZ_JAILPX010000032.1, from coordinate 11,823 downwards.
AGAAACCGTAGACAGATTATGGGCAGAAGAGGCAATCTCTTCCACCGAGGCGGACTGCTCTTCCGTAGCAGCAGACACCGTCTGGGTCTCCTTGGAAACGGAATCGCTGGCCTGACTGAGACGGTCTGCCGTACCCACAATACCTTCGGTCCCGGCGTTGACGGCCTGGATGCGCTCACTCATCCGGCGAATCTCCTCATTCATATTGGTCATCAAGGATACGATTTCGCTGAAGGTGCTGCCCGCCTGGTCCATGATCTCGGCCCCGGCTTCGGTCTCCTCCGTGCCATTTTTCATGGACAGTACAGCTGCTTCCGTATCCTTCTGGATGCCATGGATGAGGTTAGCAATTTCCGTCACTGCATCACTGGAATTTTCCGCCAGTTTACGAACCTCCTCAGCTACCACCGAAAAACCACGACCAGCTTCGCCTGCCCGGGCCGCCTCAATGGCTGCATTCAAGGCCAAGAGATTCGTCTGATCGGCAATGGCTGAAATGGTTTCCACAATCTGGCCAATCTGTTGAGAGCGCTCCCCTAAAGACGCTACCACCGTGGCCGAATCCCCCACAGATACGCCGATATTGCGCATCTGTTCCACAGCCCGGTTAATGGCCACGGTACCTTCATCGGCTTTCCGCTGAGCCTGATCTGCATGGGTAAGGATTTTCGTCGTGCCATTGTTGACCTTCTCGATTTCCTGTTGAATCTCAGCCACGGTAATCTTTGTCGTCTCGGCCATGGAATTCTGGGAAGACGCCGCCTCTGCCACCCGGGTGATGGATTCAGCAATCTGGGTCGCAGCCTGGGCAGACTGTTCGGAGCCGGTGCGCAACAGTTCTGCTGCGGTGGCGGATTCATCGGCGCTCTGCTGAATTTTCTTCACCATCCTGGCCAGCTTTTCAATAACCATATTGTAATGGCGGGCCAACTGCCCCAATTCATCCTCGGCATAAATCACAGCCCGGTCGCGCAAATTGCCATTGCCCATCTTCGTGGAAATGTCTTCCAGTGCCTGGACGCCCCGGTTGATGTTCTTCCGCAGATAAATGGAAGACATGGCAATCAGCAAAAAGGTAGCCACCACCAGGGAAATACTCATAGTCGCACCGCGGCTGTATACCTCATCGGCTTCCTGATTGGCGGCATTGGCACAGTCGATATTGAGCTTGGTCAGCTCTTCCAACGCCCCGGCGATGACATCGTACTGTTTGAAACCGTCCACCGTAATGCCCTGCATCATAGCTTCTTTATTGCCTGCCTCAAAATCAGCACGAATCTGCTTGTTGATGGCATAGCTCTTATCCAATTCCTGTTTCAGCTTTTCAAACTTAGCCTTATTTTCCTGAACCTTTTCCGGACGGACAGCCATTTCCCGGTTCAAAGCCTCTTCATAGCGCTGAATGCCCGCCACGATATTATCCTGATGCATCTGGGTATCCTTGCGGGCTTTTTCAATCACAGCGGGGTCCGTAACATGGGTATACTTATAAGCATCAAACCGCATATTGGCCGAATCTTCATAAATACGATGAGATACATCCGTCATGATCAGCCAGTTCTCGGTAATCTCTGTGGCCTTGTCATTCAAATGGTTGAGGTTGTAAATCCCCGCGCCTCCCATGGTACAAGCTATGACCATAACAAAGAAAAACGTCACCCGAATCTTGTTGCCAATCGTTAAATTGTTAAGCATTCCTAACATCTCGTTCCTCCTCTATTTCCAAACATCTCCCCAATTCCATACGTCTATCATTATAAGCGTATAGTCCCCATTTTGTCGATAGAAAAATCTCCAAATCACAAGACTCTTTGCACTTCGGCCAGCGTGGTCCAACCTTTTTCCACCTTGAGCCGTCCATCCTCTTCCAGAGTCTTCAGTCCTGCTTTTCTTGCTAAAGCCGTAATCCGTTCCCGGCTTTGACCATTGAGCAGAGCCTCCCGCAGGACTGAATCCATGACCAACAACTCGTGCAGAGCCAGCCGTCCCTTGAATACCTCCGCTTCACCGGGAATCAGACGGCGAACCAGTCTTTGGGCCAGAACACCGGTCAGGGTTGCCGCCAGCAAATAGGCTGGAACCTTCATATCCAACAGGCGAAAAATGGCCGCCACCGCATTTTCCGTATGCAGCGTGGTCAGCAAAAGATGTCCCGTCAAGGCCATGCGTACCGCCAGCAAGGCGGTTTCCTCATCGCGAATTTCCCCCAGCAGGATTCCCTGGGCGTCCTGCCGCAAGGCCGCCCGCAGCCCACTGGCATAGGACAACCCCGCCTTGGGATTAATCTGCACCTGGTTGACACCGGAAATATGACGTTCAATGGGATCTTCCAGTGTGATAAAATTCTTTGCGGTGGTGTTGATCTCCTGCAGGGCACTGTACAGTGTGGTGGTCTTGCCACTCCCCATGGGACCTGCCACAATAATCAATCCCGACGCCTGATTAATCAGGGAACGGAATTTTTGTTCATTCTCCGCCGTAAAGCCCAGTTCACCCAAACTCAGCGGCATTTCCTGAAGGCTTAGCAGCCGCAGCACCAACATTTCCCCGCCATACACCGGCATTGAAGCCACCCGCACATCCACCCGGCGCTCCCCCGCCAGGAAGAAAAAGGCCCCATCCTGGGGTTGCTGATGTTTGGCAATATCCATATTGGCCATAACCTTGACACGGGAAATAAGCGGCGAAGCCAGCTTCGTCGGCAGACGATATGGCAGCACCACCAATAACCCGTCAATACGTAAACGAAAACGCACTTCCCCGCTCCAGGGCTCAATATGTAAATCACTGGCTCCCTGACCAGCCGCTTCCTGCAACAGAAAATCCACCAAACGGACAATAGCTCCGCTTTCCTGCCCATCCCGATGCCCTGCCTGAACCAGTTCCTGCTGGCACTCATTCACCAGAATGCGCCAAAAAGTATCTCCATTTGCCATAAGCACCCCTGCCCTTCCAAAAGCTGATGACTACTTCTCGGTCAGGGAATTAAATTCCTGCCCTTTAGGCAAAATACAGATATTTATGGCTGTCTTTCAACACTCAATTCCCTTGCGTGCTTCAACGCCCCTTGTATAATAATGCTTAACTTCCTGCATATCCGTCACCAGATCAGCCCGTTCAATCAACCAATCAGGAGCGTCTCTTCCTGTCAGCACCATTTCCGTATCCTCCGGCACCACATCCAGCAGTTCCTCAACAACCTCTCTATCAATCAGCCCAAAATGCAGCGCCACATTGAGTTCATCCAGGATTACCAATCCGTATTCCTGGGAAGATACTGCGCTTCTCACTTCAGCAAATCCTGTATTGATCAGTTCCATATAATCCTGCGGAGGCTTTCCCTTCGGAAAGATTACCACATTATCCCCCAGCTTATCCCGTAACGCCTTGCTTAATGTTCCTTCCTCGGCAATGAAAAAGGGCTTGCCACTGGTTCTTAATGTAAGCTTAGGCGCAAATCCCTGCAGTACCTTCTGCTCACTGTAGGCCAGACTTTTCATGAACTGCATGATATAGACTTTCCTGCCGGCCCCTAATGCCCTAATGGCCAGTCCCATAGCCGCCGTAGTCTTGCCTTTGCCATTTCCTGTATAGACCTGAAGCATTAAGCCGCCCTCCTTATCCGCACTCTGCTGCCTGATAAAGTTCCCGCATAACCGGTCAGCAGTGCAATATCCTGTCCATCAGTCAAAATGCAAAAAATTATTGAGCATGGTTTTCCCATTGGGCGTCATAATGGATTCCGGATGAAACTGCACCCCATAAATGGGATAGTCCCGATGCTGCACCGCCATGATTTCTCCATCTGCTGTTCTGGCGGTAACATTTAGACATTTCGGCATCTTCTCCGGGTCAGCAGACAACGAATGATAACGGGCCACCGGCATATCCTGGGGACAATCCCGGAACAGCAGACAAGTTTCATCAAAATGAATGGTCGACTGCTTGCCATGCATCAATTCTTTGGCATAGGTCACCGCACCACCGAAGGCCGCACAGATGGCCTGATGCCCCAGGCAGACCCCCAGCAGGGGAATATTCTGTCCCAAGGTTTTGGCAATCTCCATGATATTGCCCGCATCCTCTGGCCGGCCCGGTCCTGGGGACAGGATGATGCGCTCCGGCTTCAGAGCATCAATCTCCGCCACCGTCAGTTCATCATTGCGGATGACGCGGATATCCGGATTGATGCTGCCAATCAGCTGATATAGATTGTAGGAAAAGCTATCGTAATTATCCACCAGCAAAATCATAAGTCATCATCCTCCGCATATTCCAAAGAACGCACCACAGCCTTGGCCTTATTGATACATTCCTGATATTCCTTTTCTGGGTTGGAGTCCGCCACAATCCCGGCACCACTGCGGACAAAGACCTGACCATTCTTTTTATAGGCAATCCGGATGGCAATGCAGGTATCCATGTTGCCAGTAAAATCAATATAGCCGATGGCGCCACCATAGATGCCCCGCTTATTGCCCTCCAACTCGCCAATCAACTGACAAGCCCGGATCTTAGGCGCTCCGGAAAGTGTTCCTGCCGGCAGCACTGCCGCAATGGCATCCAGTGCATCCTTATCCTTGCGGATTTGCCCCTGCACCGTGGAACCGATATGCATCACATGGGAAAAGCGCTCAATGGAATGTAGTTTTTCCACGTTCACGGTGCCAAAGGCACTGATTTTCCCCAGATCGTTACGGCCTAAATCCACCAGCATATTGTGTTCTGCCAGTTCCTTTTCGTCCGCTAAAAGCTCCTGTTCCAATTCCATATCCTCCGCTGCCGTTTTGCCCCGGGGACGGGTTCCCGCCAGCGGAAAGGTATGGAGAATACCATCCTCCAGCTTCACCAAGGTCTCCGGGGACGCCCCGGCCACTTCCACGTCCAAGCCGGAGAAATAGAACATATAGGGGGATGGATTGATGGTACGCAGCACCCGATAGGTGTTCAAGAGGCTGCCCTGAAAGGGGGCCGCCAGACGATTGGACAGCACAATCTGGAAAATATCCCCTTCATGAATATGATGCTTGGCCTTCTCCACCATGGCACAAAAAGCCTGCTTCGAGAAAAGCGGCTCCACTTCCCCCAGCAGCTTGCCGTTCTCATCTTCCTTTTTCCTGCCCTTGCGCAGGAGATTCACCATGCGGCGCAGTTCCGCCACAGCCCCTTGATACCCTACCTGCCCGTCCTGCAGTTTCATGTTCACCATCAACACGATTTTTTGCCGTACATGGTCAAAGGCAATGACCTTATCAAAGAGCATCAAATCCACATCCCGGAAATTTTCCGTGTCTTCCACAGCCACCTTGGCTTTAGGCTCGCTATAACCGATAAAATCATAGGCGAAATACCCGACCAGACCGCCGGTAAAGGGAGGCAATTCCGCAATTCTAGGACTGCGGTAACCGGATAGGATCTTGCGGATTTCCCCAGCAGGATCTGCACCAGTAATGGTCTTTTCCCCCGCCTTGAATGTCCCATTCAAACAGGTGATTTCCATCCGGGGCTCGAAGCCCAGAAAGGTATAACGTCCCCATTTATCACTGGCCTGAGCCGATTCCAACAGATAACAATGGTCACTGGTATTCTTCAGGATTCGCAGTGCTTCCATTGGCGTGATGAAATCAGCCAATATCTCACAACTGACTGGCGCAATATCATAGTCAGCGGATAATTTTTCGATTTTCGCATATTCCGGAAAAAAATTCACACAAAATGCCCCCTTTTGTAACAATCTCTTACAAAAAGTTACCATTTAATAGACTTTATGTCAAGAAATATACACCAAATCCTATAGTTTTGTCTTTATATTTGGGTAAATTTAAAATCAATCCCACATTCAGCCTTCAAACAACAATATGGTAAACCATCTTATTATTTTATGTTGACAAAACTGCAGCTTATGGTTATCGTTATAAAAGAAAGCATTTTACCATAAAGGAGATAATAAATCATGACCAGCAAGATTCATACCTTAACCAATAAAATCATCGCCGGCTGCCGTCTGCAGCGAAGCGATGACCTGTCCCTGCTGCTGGATACACCCTTAGGCGAATTACTGGAGGAATCCGGACGCCTGCAAAAACACTTCTGTGGCAGCCATATCGACCTCTGCACTATCCTCAACGGCCGCAGCGGCCGCTGCAGTGAAAACTGTAAATACTGCGCCCAGGCCGCCTGCCATCATACGGGCATTGAAGAATATGCCTTCCTGCCCAGTGAGGAAATCATCGCCAATGCCCGGGAAAACGAAAAAGCCGGTGTCAACCGTTTTGCCATTGTCACCTCCGGCAGAGCTCTTGGCGGCAAGGAATTTGACCAGGCCATTGCCACCTACAAACAGCTGCGGGATACCCTGCATATCGGCCTTTGCGCCTCCCATGGCATCATCAGCCAGGAGCAGTTCAAGCGACTTCGGGCTGCAGGGGTCACCAATTATCATCACAACATCGAAACCTCCCGGCGCTTCTTCCCCCAAATCTGCACCTCCCATACCTATGAGGACCGCATCAAAACCATCAAGATTGCCCAGGAAGAGGGGCTTAATGTCTGCTCCGGCGGCATTATCGGCATGGGCGAAACCTGGCAGGACCGGCTGGATATGGCTCTGAGCCTGGCTGAACTCCATATCACTTCCATCCCCATCAATGTGCTGACCGCCATAAAAGGAACGGGGCTGGAAAACCAGCCCCGTCTCCTGCCTGATGAAATTATGCGTACCATTGCAATCTTCCGCCTGATCAACCCCGAAGCCAATATTCGGCTGGCCGCCGGGCGAAAGCTGCTGCCCGATAATGGAGCCGAAGCCTTCACCCATGGAGCCTCCGCCTCCATCACCGGCAATATGCTGACCACCTCCGGCACCACCATCAAAGAAGATCTGGCCCTGCTGGCGGAACTTGGCCTCAGCAATCAGGAAAAAGCAGCGATCACTTTAAATGCTTAAAAGCCTTCTTGCCGGCATAAACAGCACTATCTCCCAGTTCCTCCTCAATACGCAGCAACTGATTATACTTCGCCACACGCTCGGAACGGGAAGGTGCCCCGGTCTTGATCTGGTCCGTATTAAGAGCCACAGCCAAGTCGGCAATGGTGGTATCCTCCGTTTCCCCGCTGCGATGGGAAACAATGGCGGTATAACCGGCCTGATGAGCCATCTTAATGGCCTCCAGCGTTTCGGACAGAGTGCCAATCTGATTCAGCTTAATCAGAATGGAGTTGCCGCTGCCGCCGGCAATACCCTTGGCTAAGCGCTTCGTATTGGTGACGAAAAGATCATCTCCCACCAGCTGAACCTTATCCCCCAATTCCTTGGTCATCTGCTGCCAGCCTTCCCAATCTTCTTCATCCAAACCATCTTCAATGGAATAGATGGGATATTTTTCCACCAAAGATTTCCAATGGGCGATGAGTTCTGCGGAAGTAAATTCCTTGCCAGATTTCGGTTGCTTGTAATGGCCCTTGCCCTTTTCGCTTTTCCATTCGGAGCTGGCGGCATCCATGGCCAGAACAAAATCACGCCCCGGTTCATAACCCGCATTGCGGATAGCCTGCAGGATGTGTTCAATGGTATCCTCATCGGATGCCAAATCCGGAGCAAAACCGCCCTCATCCCCGACGGAAGTAGCTTTACCTTCCTTCTTCAGCAAAGCCTGCAGCGCGTGAAATACCTCTGTAGACCAGCGCAGGCCTTCCCGGAAGGTAGGTGCGCCTGCCGGCATGATCATGAATTCCTGGGTGTCTACGGAATTGGTAGCGTGGGCACCACCATTTAAGATATTCATCATGGGAACCGGTAAATGATTTCCGGATAAGCCCCCTAAGAACCGATACAGCGGAATATCCTGCGCAATGGCTGCTGCCTTGGCTGTGGCCAAAGACACAGCCAAAATGGCATTAGCCCCCAGGTTGGACTTATCCTCCGTACCGTCCAGAGCCAGCATGGCGCCATCTACCCGGTAGATATCCGCAGCATCCATACCAGCCACCGCCGGTGCAATCTTTTCATTGATATTGGCAACGGCTTTGGATACCCCTTTGCCGCCGAACTTGCTTTCATCCCCATCCCGCAGTTCCAGGGCTTCAAATTCACCAGTGGACGCACCACTAGGTGCAGCCGCCCGGCCTACGGAACCATCCGCCAGGGTGACTTCGGCCTCCACAGTAGGATTGCCTCGGGAATCAATGATTTCTCGTCCAATAACCTGCATAATCTGTAAATACTCTTTCATGTACTATACCTCCCTATCTTGGTCTGCTCCTATTATAGCGGCAAATAAATGATAATGCAAGTCATTATCATTTATTTTTTGCAGGAATAACAATATGACAAAAGCCCCAGGGACAATTTCTTGTCTCCGGGGCTTGCTATCTTTTTAGCGATACTCACACTTTATCTTCACGATGGTACCCTTCACCACCTTGAATTCCATTTCCATCATGTTATCCGCACTATAGTAGGTGTATTCCGTCTCATCCCTGTCCTTATCCAGTTTATCCGGGTTCCCATAGGTGCGGATGATGACAGCCTCTTCCATGCCCACCTTAAGCCCGCCAGGAGTAATACCCGCTTGGGAAGTCTTGGCCGTAATCTCCTCCACCTTGTTGGGATTATGGTCAAAGACCTCCACAATAATCCCGTTGGGGAAATGGAACTTATCCCCCACCTGACTTGGCATTCCCAATTTTGCCTTAGCTGACTCGAGCGAATCTCCCGGAGCCACCCCTGAAATTGCCACTGCATCCGTAGGGACCGTGGCATAACATACAGCTGAAGCCATAGTCATAAGGCCAGCCAGCAGGGGCACAAATTTCTTTTTCACACCGATTCCACCTTTCTCCTGCATGATTTTTTTTCATCCTTCTTTTTCCTATTTCGCACAGTCTGGCAAAAAATCCTGCTCACGGATGGACAAAAAAAGACTGCCCTTTTATACGGACATATATGGTACGCTGACATAAAATACCAAGTCCCTCATCAGGTAGATTTCTAGGTCTACCTGATGAGGGACTTGGTAACATTATCAACGAACTTTTTGCAAATTGCAATTTGCAGATGTTATTACGAGCTTTCTTTTTGTGTTACAGCTCAGTAGGAGCGGAGGTGGTAATACTTTTCGCTGTTCCACGAAATGACCCACCAGCAAACATAAGAGCCTTTTTAGCTGCCTGCGCCGGGCGAGCCAGCGGCGCGTATGTTCAGCCCAGTATCTAGTTTATACCCTTTGTGGGCCAGTCCTCACTGCGTTCGGACAGTCGTTCCACAGCGAAAAGCATCACCACCTCCGCCCTAAGCAATGTTCGTATAAAACGGCACTTTCACGGTGACAAGCAACAAGCACATCGATGTTCTTATTACGGGAGCAACGAGTTCGTGACAATAGGCTAATCCACAACTTGGGGCAAACGGGGAAGTGATTTTTCTGTAGGGAGCGACTGCCTGAACGCAGTGAAGGCCGGCCCCTTGTAAAACATGGCTAAGCAAATACGCTGAAAGAAGCGCCGTTGGCCTGCCCGGCGCAGGTAACTGGATATCGCTATTTAACGAAGGGGTCGTTTAGCGGCAAACAGAAAAATTACTTCCCCGGTTGCCCCTGACTACGTATGACCAAGATACCTTTACCACGAACTGAACTCCCGACAAACTGCAATTTCACAGCTTCTTTATTTTAGGAGATTCGTAAATGGAAGAACATAAAATTCTCTGGCTGGCTGTTAATGCCAAGTATTCCCATACCTCGTTGTCTGTTCGCTATCTGCGCGAGGCAGTGCCGGGCTCGGAAATCATGGAGCTGACGATTAATCATCAGCTGCTTGCGATGCTCGGGGAAATCTACAGTGCTAAGCCTAAGATGCTCGGGATTTCCTGTTATATATGGAATATCGAACTGGTCAAGAACCTGCTGAAACTTTTGCCTGCAGCCTTGCCAAACACCATCATTATCTGCGGCGGGCCGGAGGTTTCCTATGGCGTAGCCGAGTTCATGCAGGAATTTCCCATGGTGGATTATGTATGCCGTGGGGAAGGCGAGGTTGCCTTGCCGCAATTGGTAGAGCAGCTGCAGGTGTCCGCCTTTGACCGGTCAAAAGTCAACGGTCAGCTTGACCAGTCAGCGATTCCCGGTATTGCCTGGCGCAGTTTGACTGGTCAAATCAATGAGGGGCAGGATGTGACGGTGGCTGATTTTGCGGGCAAGGTTCCCTTTGCCTATCGCGCAGAGGAAATGGCGGATATCAAGGAGCGGATTCTCTACTACGAAACTAGCCGCGGCTGTCCGTTTTCCTGTGCGTATTGTCTTTCCTGTGCCACGGCGGGCGTGCGCTTTTTGCCCTTGGAGCGGGTGTTTAAGGAACTGGATTTCTTTATTGCCCATGATGTACGGCAGGTGAAATTTGTTGACCGTACATTTAATGCCAAAAAATCACACTTCCTGCCCATCTTGCAGTATCTACTGAAATTGCCTGCTGAATGTCGCACTAACTTCCATTTTGAAGTAGCCATTGATTATCTGGATGAAGAAGTCATGCAGGTGCTCGCGCAGCTGCCCAAGGGGCGTGTCCAGCTCGAAATCGGCATCCAGTCCACCAATCCTGCGACACTGAAGGCTGTTTCCCGCGTAAATCATTGGCAGGATATTGCTGACCATATCCAAAAGATTATGGGCTTCCATAATATGCACCTGCATGTGGATTTGATTATCGGCCTGCCGGGGGAGGGCATGGAATCCTTCCACAAGTCCTTCAATGATGTTTATGCTTTGCAGACGGATATGCTGCAGCTGGGCTTTTTGAAGTTCCTTAAAGGCGCGACGATGATGCAGCTGATTGACGCCTACCATTATCAGTATATGCCCATGGCACCTTATGAGGTATTGCAAAATGATGTTTTAGGCTATGGGCAAATCCGTTGGTTCCACAGTTTTGAGCAGGTCTTTGAACTCTATTACAATGCGGGGCGCTGCCGTAAGACGGCAAACTATCTGATTCAGGAATGTGAGCAGGGGGATGCCTTTGCCTTTTGGCAGAAGCTTACTGACTGGTGGGAGGAAAAGGGCTTTCATAAAATTGGCCATAGCACCAAGAATCTCTATGGCTATCTGCGGGATTTTGCACTGGCGGCGTATGCTTTGCCGGCAAATTTATTGGATAATCTGCTGCGCTATGATGCACTGCTCTCCGATGGCGGCAAAATCCGCCCTGAGAATCTCAACTGGAATCGCCTGCAGTATCAGGAGATTACGGCTGATTTTTGGAAAGGGGCACCGAGCCGCGTGCGCGCCTACCTGCCGGATTATGAGTTCACCAACTGGCGGGATGTCAATAAGAAATACCATATTGAAGTCTTTGCCTATAATATGATGTTGACCAGTAAACATTTGACAGGACAAAAACTGATAGCTCAACAGACTGCCCTGTTGTTTGACTATACCGCAGATGAGCCGGTTTGCCAGCGGATTGAACTGGCAATTGACGCTGTTGCACAAGATGGTGTATGAAGTATATAAGACAATATATAGGATATTGGAAAGGTTATAAATGGAACAGACAATATATCGGGCGTTTTCCGATTATCTAAAAGATCGCTACGGCGAGAAGGTCTATAAGCTGCCGATTGCGTTGCCCGTTACGTGCCCAAATCGGGATGGCACCTGTGGCAATGGCGGGGCAGGCTGTACGTTTTGTGGGGAGATTGGCACGGGCTATGAGAATTTGCCGGCGTCAATGACGATTACCGAGCAGATGGAAGCCAACAAGGCGCATATTGTACCCAAGTACAAGGCAAAGAAGTTTATCCCGTATTTCCAGAATTTCAGCAATACCTAT
>NZ_JAILPX010000006.1 GCF_024699275.1 Selenomonas sp. | reverse complement strand
GCCGATATCAACCGTTCCCTCACCAATCGGCAGTATTGTTCCACGCACCTCAGAGCCATCTGGATAGGTAATAACCACAACCTCGTATAAAGGCAGTTCCTGAGGAGCCGTCACCGTGACATGATACTGACCTACAGGCGGAGTTTTGCCATCTTTCAGTTTTATTCCCACTGTCCCAGACGCCACATCTACACCGTAAGCGAATGGTATCCAGTTTTCGGTTCCTGTCTTCCGATACTCGCCCAGTATTTCCACCCAGGCATCATCAAGGCCACCGCTGTCATTGGCATAGTACAGGCCATTGGAGAACTCCACCTTGGTGATAATCCCCTCCGAGGCGTTGCCGGGAACGGTATCCACTCGTTCCTCTGCCAGTAACTGATAGCCCAGCTGTTTTGTGCTGTAGGTATCGTTGAAGTTTGGAATAACGGTCTGCGTATTCGTACCCTCGCGGGTTTCCACCGTCAAATCCTTGTAATAGCTGGCGGCATTGTCATTCAGCTGGATATTACTGATTGTTAATGGCCCTTCACCGGCAGCCACCAGCCAATTGAGATATTCCTTGTTATCCAGAACATCCACAAACTTGCCAATGGTCTGGCCACCGCTCTGCACCGTTCCGTAGGTCAGGGCAATGGAATTATTCTGCCCTTCCATGGTTTGAATGCCATCCCAGGAATAGGTGGCATCATTCTTAAAGTCACCGAAGTTTCCGGTATCGACCTTCTGACCGAAGACACGATTAATCAGCGTGCCGCCGATAAACATCACCGCGGCCGAAGCAGCATAAGCCGCAAAAGTACCAGCCTTGATTCCCATCGCCGCCCAGCCTGAGCCAACAATCCCTGCAGATACAACCGACAGTGCAATCATGGCAATGGTACCCAGTATATTTTTCCCGCTGTCACCGCCCATGACTTTCGGGTAAATGACCACAAAGGAATCATCCGGAATCACCACATCCGGCTCTATCGGTTTACTATTGACCAGAATATCTACATTGGCACATGCCGGCATATACTGCCGTAGCACTTCATCCGCAGTTCTGCCAGCTTCCACGGTATGCAGTTCCCTTCCGTTCCAAGGCTCGAACGGATTTTTGATTATCACCAGTTTAATCATCAGAATCACCTACATACTCATAAAAGCCTTCGATTACCAACCGCCATGCCGGTGAATCGATGCGGTCAACACATACGCCGATATTCGAGCGTATATGGATAAACTGGCCATTGCCGATATAGCAGCCGGTATGATTGACAATACCGCTGGGCGTGCCAAAACGTATGGCCATCAAACAGGGCACCGGCAGTTCTTCGCCTTTCCCAATTCTGCGCCAGTTTGATGTGATTGCCGTTTTACTGGTAATCAGCGCATTGACCTTTTCGAGGTCATCAAAATCTGCTGTATAGTCCGGAATGGTCATGCCATATCTTCGATATATCTCCTGCACCAGACCATAGCAGTCAAAACCTTCTTCCATGCTTCTGCCCCGGTTAGTGAACTTAACGCCAATCAGGTCTCTATACTGAATCAATGGACATACACCCCTTTCTGATCTATCCCCTGAAAACCGCCAAAGCGGGCGGAATTGTTCCTTGCCCTGCAATCCGTCAGTGTGTGATTGCAGGTATTTTCCGCTGACTGGCACCCGCAGCGAATGCCCTTGTATTTGAACGGGCAATTATTCTTCATATACCGATTCAGCGGTCGGCGGGTTCTGCTGCTGTACTCATTTCCCAGCGTAAAGGTGATACTCTGCTGATTGACTGTGGTTTTGGTCACCACAAAATATTCCTCCAGTTCCGGTTCCGGTGCGGAAAGATTCTCTGTATTGACCACCCGGATAATGACCTGGAAACCGTTTGCCCCTTCAGCCTGCTCCACCATATACTGCAAAGCCTGTGAAGTGTTGTCGATGGTCAGCGCCACATTCGGGTCACTGTCATCCGTCTGTTCGCGAATTTCGCCCAGCTCAAAAGGGAAGGCCTGCCAAAGATCACCATTCCAGATAATGTCTTCTGTGTTGTAACAAATCCTTGCCGAGTCCTCCGGCAGCTTGATTTCCAGCAGAGGGATAAAACTGGAATCTGTGCTGAGCTTGTTTTTCTCCCGCTTGGCTACTGCTGATAACGAAATCATCTCATACCTCCGTTAGTTCAATCTTGCCGCTCCAATACGACAAGGCTTTATTGCTCCATTTCTCCACATTTGTGATGCGAACCTCAACCAGTTCTTCATCCGGGTTCATGTAGTCGTAAGCGATATCGATGGAATCCGGGTCTGTCCACATAAAGGAATTGGCTGAGAACTTCGCCTTATGGACAACGAAGTCCATCAGCCTCAAATAATCCTTGCGGGTAATAGCATTCCATGTAAGTGTCCACTTTCTGCGCGACCGGGTGAATTTTGAACGGGACTGCATAGAGCCATCTTCAAACTTGGAGGTGATGGATGTATTCTCAAATTCTTCCTCAAACGGCCACGCCGGAGCTGGCAGATCATCAGGCCAGTATAATTTTGTACTCATGTTGCTGCCACTCC
>NZ_JAILPX010000109.1 GCF_024699275.1 Selenomonas sp. | reverse complement strand
CTGCCCGGCGCAGGTGGCTAAAAAGCCCATATGTTTGCTTGTGGGCCATTTAGTGGGACGGCGAAAAGTATTACCACCTCCGCGCCAACTGCGCTGTAACAAAAAAAGAAAGCGCGCAGTAACAGCGACAAACTGCAATTTTACAGTCTTAACTTTTTCGTTATGATGAGCTATACGTTATTTTGCTTTGCAAATGCTGTCCATCCAGTTGAACAGTTCCAGTAAATCGTAATCACCGGCATGGCCTTTGTTCCACGGGGAATAGAAATCTACATCCACACCATTGTTTTCCAGTTTCAAGGCTAAGATTGCGGGAATAGCCAGTGTCGTATCCCGGTCAATGGCGCCGTGACGGATGCGATAGTGCTTGGCGGTGGTGGCATTGCCGTTGCCGATGAAACTTAGGGGATTCATGAGTTTTATGGTTCCCTGGTCAGCCATTTCCCCTTGTTTGCTTTCGTACTGTTGGGAAATGATCGAGAAGTGTTTCGGCACGTTGGCTTCGGTGCCAAACTCATCGTTTTCTGCAGAGCTTAAATCCAGTTTATCAAAGGCCGGTGCAGCTTTCATGCGGGTAACGGCAGCGGGATAAGCATCCAGGTCCACGTCCACAACCTGACCGTTTTTTACCTTTACCCATTTTGCACGGGATACATCAAGGCCACGGTTTAAGGCATCCTGAGCTGATTGTATGTATTTTCCTTTGATATAATCCCGGAAAGAGCCCTGCCCGTTTTTATCCAAGGTCAGCGGTTTTCCCTGCTCATCTTTTAAGTGCAAGCTGTTCACATAGGCAGGGAAAGCATCCTTTAAAACCTTGGACACGGTGATTTCCTCTTTGGTCATCGTTACCTTCTGCTTGCTGGCCGTGGGATGATTGGCGGCGTTTGCATCCAGCGGCTGGGGCGGCTGGCCTGCCGGCTTATCCTTGGGCTTTTCACCGGGGGATGGCATGCCGCGATTGGCTAAATCCTGCAACTGCCATGTGGCCATGTAATAGGAATTGACGCCGTTAAACATCCATTCATAAGCCATGTCAGCGTGTTCCAGATTGGTGATGGGACAGTAATCGCTGGAGGCAAAAATATCGTCCCGTTCCTCTGCGGCGCCAATTTCTTTTAAGTAAGGCGCATATTCCTTGGCATTACCTGTTGCGCCAAGGAGGGCGGACAGGGCACCACCGGCACTGGTGCCGTTGGTGATGATTTTTTCTGTATCCCCGGCGGGCAGTTTCTTCTTGTTGTGGCGCAGGTAACGGACGGCAGCCTTGTAGTCCACGATAAAGGCGGGAGCTTTGCCTACATAGCTTTTGCCGTCATCGCCAAGGGTCGTGCGGCCGCGAATGGCAGGAGCAGCGACTACGTAGCCTTTGGACAGGGCAGTTAGTATCGCATTGGCACCATCTCCCATGGGATCTTTTTCCTGAGGTTCACCGGATCGGCCCGGCATATATCCGCCGACGTTGTTGGGAAGGAATATCGGAGCCGTTTCCTTGGTATAGCCATTTACGGTACCATCCTCCAAGTAAGCTGCGGGAATGAAGATATTCATCGATTCTGAAGCCACGTTTTTGGGGTGTGCTACATAGACTACGTTGCGGTAAGCACGGTATTTTACCGCGGTATCCTTGATGTGCATGGACTCATCGGTATAATTCTTACTGGCGTCAAAGTCCAGCGTGTAGGTTTTTGCTGCTGCCTGACTGGTGGTTCCTGCCATTTGGACTGCAGGAAGTTCACCAGCCGGTGCCATGGAAGCCGTACCGCTGACGGGGACAGCCAGACCGCTGGCCAGCAGACCGCAGAGAATGCATTGTTGTAATTTCATTTGCGCATGCCTCTTTTTCTATTTATTCTGTTCTTGATTGTAAAGCGGAATGCTTTTTTTAGCAATTCCAACCCGGAAACGTTCCTTTCCAAAATGGAATGTGTTATGATTAGGCTAAATTTTCGCTGAAGGAGATTGCTATGGATATTGAACAAATCAAGTACTTTTTAGCTGTCTATGACTGCAAACAGATGACGCTGGCGGCGGAATCCTTGTTTATTTCGCAATCTTCGCTGTCTAAGCACATCGGGCAGCTGGAAAAGGAAGTAGGGGTGTCTCTCTTTGATCGCAGCGGCCGCACTTTGCATGTTACCAGTGCTGGCATGGATTTTGAGGTATTTGCCCGGGAGGCCGTGGCTAAGCATGACGCGATAATCCGCCGTTTACAGAATGGCCTCGATGGGCAAAAGTGTTCCCTGACCATTGGCACGATTCCCATCTTGGCCCAATACGATATTCATAAGAAAATCCTGGCTTTTCATCAGGAAAATCCGCAGATTCAGTTGAACTTCATCGAAGAGAAAGGGGATTATGTTTTAAAACTTTTAGATGATGGGCTGGTGGACCTGGCCATTGTCCGTACAGAACTTTTAGACGGTGAAAGTTATAAAGCCATTGAACTGGCACAAGACGAACTGGTTCTTGTCCTCAGTACCCGGCACAGGCTGGCCCGGATTGAAAACGTCGATTTAGGGGATCTTACTGCAGAGGATTTCTTTCTGCTGGATGTGGGCGATTCGCCGCGACATGCTGTACGACAGGCCTGCAAACGGGCGGGGTTTACACCCAGAATCCGTCAGGCTTTTACCCGTATTGAAACCATTGTTGGCTTTGTGGCGGCAAATGCCGGTGTGGCCCTGCTTATGGAAAAGGATTTACGGGCCTTTAATCTGCAAGGCGTATGTCTTAAACGGTTAAAC
Organism: Selenomonas sp.; assembly: GCF_024699275.1. The sequence continues at coordinate 7,285 of NZ_JAILPX010000109.1, read as the reverse complement.
AGACCGCTTAGGAGTATTGTGGCATTAACTTTTCCCCATGGCAGGCATTTAAGTACCGAGGCCTGCCGTTTCCGGGATTTTGTTGCAGATCGGTGATTTTTAGGGAAATCTATTGTAGGGTAGATAAGGTGTGAATAAGCTGTTTGTTCACACCTTATTTTACTGAGAATATCTATCATTTTTCCTTGACAAATACCCGATGGGGGTATATTATACATACCAGTAGGGGGTATATTTAGGAGCGCTTTAAGGAGGCTTTTATGGATAAATCGACTGCGTGCTGCTGCGGGACAGTCAAGCATAAGCATCGTGACAAGGAAGGCAAGGAGTACAAGAGCTTGATGTCCCGGCTGAACCGTATTGAAGGGCAGGTTCGGGGCATTCGCCGCATGGTGGAGGATGATCGGTATTGTGTGGATATCATGACTCAGGTCAGCGCTATCCAGGCGGCTTTGGGCGCCTTTAACCAGGAGCTTTTATCCCAGCATATCAAAAGCTGTGTCGTTCACGATATTCGTGAAGGTGATGATGAAGTGGTGGATGAACTGGTGAAGCTCTTGGGAAAGATGGTACATTAATCCTTGTCCTGCGCATTTATAGCGAGGTGTTATCATGAAGAAAGAACGATTCGATATTACCGGGATGACCTGTTCGGCCTGCTCGTCCCGGGTGGAAAAGGCCGTGGCGAAGCTGGAAGGGACGGAGGGCGTCAGCGTCAATCTCCTGACCAATTCGTTGCAGCTTTCCTATGATGAGGGCAAACTGCAGCCCGCTCAAATCATTGCGGCTGTGGAGCAGGCCGGTTATGGTGCCAGTCTTAAGGGAGAAAAGGCTCCAGCTGCCGTTCCGGAGCAGGAGGCTCCTTTGGAAAAAGAAGCTGCGGCCATGAAAAAGCGGCTGTTCTGGTCGGTTATCTTTTTGTTGCCGCTGATGTATGTGGCCATGCATCCGATGTTTTTCCACTGGTTTGGTCTGCCTGTGCCGGATGTGGTGGCCCAGGTCTTTGATGGGCCGGAAAATGCCATCACCTTTTCCTTTGCACAGTTTCTGCTGATGCTGCCCATCATGTATTTGAATCGGCGGTACTATGTGGTGGGGTTCCGCAATCTGGCGCAGGGCGCACCGAATATGGACAGCCTGGTGGGCATGGGCTCTATGGCGGCAGCGGTATTTGGGGCCTTTGCCTTGTTCCGCATGGGCTGGGGGTTGGGACATGGTGATATGTCCTTGGTGGCAGAATACAGCCGCAATCTGTACTTTGAGTCTGCCGGTATGATTGTCACTTTGATTACCGTCGGAAAGTATCTGGAAGCCAAGGCCAAGGGAAAGACCAGTGATGCTTTGGCGAAGTTGATGGAATTGGCTCCCCAGCAAGCTACGGTTCTGCGGCAGGGACAGGAAATGTCCGTGCCCGTGGAAGAACTGCTGGTGGGAGATGAGATCGTGGTGCGCCCTGGGGAGCGCCTTCCTGCTGATGGAGTGGTGATTTCCGGTCAGACCAGCATCGATGAATCTGCCATCACCGGCGAGAGTATTCCCGTGTTCAAAAAGGCTGGTGACACAGTGACTTCAGCCACCTTGAACAAGGCTGGCGCCATCCATTTCCGGGCGGCTAAGGTGGGGGGCGATACCACCATCAGCCAGATTATCCGGCTGGTGGATGAAGCCAGTGCCAGCAAGGCACCTATGGCTAGGCTGGCTGACCGGATTGCCGGGGTATTTGTTCCTGCCGTTATCCTCATTGCCCTACTGGCAGGAGGCGTATGGCTGGCCATGGGAGAAAGCGTGGAATTTGCCTTTTCCATTGCCATATCCATTCTTGTGATTTCCTGTCCTTGTGCTCTGGGGCTGGCTACGCCTGTTGCCATTATGGTGGGGACCGGCAAAGGAGCGGAAAATGGTATTCTGATTAAATCCGGTGAAGCTCTGGAAATGGCGCAGGCGGTGGATACGGTGGTGCTGGACAAGACCGGTACCATTACGGCTGGCAAGCCCAAGGTTACAGATGTGTTGCCCTTTGGGTTACAGGAAGAGGAGCTTTTAGCGCTGGGGGCTGGTTTGGAAAAGGCCAGCGAGCATCCCTTGGCTGAAGCAGTGCTGAATCGGGCACAGGAAAAGGGGATTACCCCGGCTGTGGTGACGGATTTTCAGGCGGTGATTGGCCGGGGCGTCCAAGGCAAGATTCAGGGCGATGTCTGCTTGGCCGGCAATGAAGCCTTTATGGAAGAACAGGGCATTGACATCACTGCCCAGCGGGATAACATGCGGAAACTGGCGGATGCAGGAAAATCCCTGCTGTTTTTCGCTCGAAAAGGCGTACTTATTGGTCTTATTGCTGCAGCAGATGAGGAAAAGCCCTCCAGTGTACAGGCCGTTCATGCATTGCGGGACATGGGGCTGGAGGTCATCATGCTTACCGGCGATAATGAGCGGACTGCTGAGGCTGTGGGCCGTCGTTTGGGGCTGAGCAAATCCATTGCCGGCGTGCTGCCAGCCATGAAGGAGCAGCATATTGCGGACCTGCAGGCTCAGGGGCACAGGGTGGCCATGATTGGCGATGGCATCAACGATGCACCGGCATTGGCAAGGGCCGATGTGGGCATTGCCATTGGTGCTGGCACCGATGTGGCTATGGAAAGTGCCGACGCGGTGCTGATCCGGAACAGCCTTATGGATGTGGTCAGTGCCATCAAACTTTCCAAAGCGGTAATCCGCAATATCAAGGAGAATCTCTTTTGGGCCTTTATCTACAATGTCATTGGGATTCCCTTGGCGGCAGGACTGTTGTACCCCGCCTTTGGCATTAAGCTGTCACCGATGATTGGGGCAGCGGCCATGAGTATGTCCAGTGTATGTGTAGTCATGAACGCGCTGCGGTTGCGGTCTTTCCGGCCGGAATCCGGTGGGGAAGGACTTGCAGATAAAGAAAATCATCAGGAGGGACAGGAAACTGTCGGAAAGGAAGATGTGCTTATGCAGAAAGAATTGAAAATCGAAGGTATGATGTGTGCGCATTGCCAGAAACATGTAAACGATGCTCTGACGAAGATGGCAGGGGTTACGGCTGTGGAGGTTAACTTGGAAGCTGGTACGGCTACGGTAACCATGGATCAGGATATACCCCAGGCAGAGTTTGCCAAGGTCATTACGGAAGCCGGTTACGAGTTAGTCGGTTAATTGGATTATTATGCAAATGGGACAGGCGTCAGGATTTTTCCTGACGCCTGTCCCATTTATAGCTATTTAGAAGAGGGTGTGCTTGTTTCTCTTAGCCCCGTTTTTTGGGGGAGTAACGGGGCTTTAATGCTCCACCGCAGCGACGAGTTTTTCCTTGGCGGCCTTTTCTTTCAAAGCCTTATCGTTGCTGAGGGTGAAGACGCTGATCAAAGTGATGATCAATACGCTGGCTGCCAGGAACATATAGGTGCTCTGGAAGCCCAAGGAAGAATACATGCCGCCGGCTACGGAGGAGAAGATGACTACGGCACCTTGTTTGGCCAGGTTGAAGCCCAGCAGGTAAACTGTGGCGGAAAGACGTACATCAAATACGGAAGCGATGTACTTCATGACGGATACCAACATCAAGGGCATTTCAAAGGCTGCAATCAGACGGAAGGCAGAAAGGGCCATCGGCGTAGTGAATACTGCACTGCCGGCGATGCGGACGAAGGTCAAAAGACCAAAGAGCAGCAGGCCGCGCTTGGCGCCAATCTTGTTGACCAGTGCCGGTGCAAAGACCATGAGTACGGCTTCCAGAGCCGTCTGGGTAGCACAGAGTTTGCTGAAGGTATCAATGCCGGCTTCTTTCGTAGCGAAGAAGGTTACATAGTAGTTAGGAAACTGCTGGTCAAATACATCGTAGATGGAAGCAGTGCCCACGATAATCAGGGCAAAAGCCCAGAAGCTTTTCAGTTTCAGGATCTGCAGTACATCCTGCTTGGTGATGCCAGGAGCTTTAGCTGCAGCTGTGTTTTCCGTAGTATCCTCATTTTTGACTCTGGCTAGGTAGAGCAGGATACAGAGCAGGACGGCGGAGCCGCTGCCAAACCAGAAGATGCTGTTGGGGTTGTTCACATAGAGCATACCGCCGATAAAGGTGGCGGTAGCACCGGCTAAGGAACCGAAGAGGCGTACATGGCCGTATTCAAAGCCGTTCTTGCGGCTGACTTTTTCGATAAAGGATTCCACAACACCTACGCCGCCAAAGAAGCACAGGCTGAGATATCCACTTCCCAGCAAGGCTCCGGCATAGACGTTATAGGCCAATAGTTCCTGGAACAGATAGCTGAAGAAAGGGCCCATGAAGAGCAGGGCAATGGCGATAACGGCAAACAAGTTTTTGCGATAGCAGAGCTTGTCCTGAATGACGCCGAAGAACGGATGATAGCACAGGGCGATCAGAGACATGGAGGAGAAGACGAAGCCGGCTTCTGTTTCGTTGAGGCCGGCGGTATCCTTCAGCCATAAAGGCAGGAAGGCCAGCACGATGGCCCAAATCATAAAATAGAAGTAGAATAGGCCGCCATAATTGAGAAAATCGCGGTTAAGCAGCTTATGCATGACAGGGGACTCCTTTCTGCAAATCTAAAAACCTCGTTTCAGGAATGGGTTCGCCAAAATCGGGCATGCCGTCTGCACGCCAATGGATGGGTTGTACGCGGGTATGACGGTTCGGATCGTATAAAGGATCCCCTTCGATTTCATTATAATCCCGGGCATGGTATACAAGCAAATCTGTTTTGCCGTCTTCCGAAACCGTGAAGGAATTGTGTCCCGGACCATAGATGTGATGGTCATAGGAGGTGCCAAAAACCGGATGCTCGCTTTTGTGCCAGCTGTCCGGATTCAGGAGATCGGCATCTTCATCAGCAATCAGCATGCCCAGACAATAGTTTTCATCGGTGGCGCTGGCAGAATAGGTCAGGAAAATATGGCCATTCTTCTTGATGACGCTGGGGCCTTCGTTAACCCAGAAAATTTGGGTTTCCCAATCGTATTCCGGCTGGGTTAAGAGGGTGGCGGAGCTTTCTAGAGTCCAGGGATTCTTCATGGCGGCAATGTAGAGGTTGGAATGGGATTTTTCATTCACTTCTTTATCTTCTTGAGCCCAAATATAATAGAGCCTATCTTTGTGCTCAAGCACAGTTGCGTCTAGAGCAAAGGATTCCCAGCCTGTTATCAACTGGCCTTTTTCTTCCCAATGAGGGGTCAGGGGATTGGCATTTTTATTTTCCAATACATACATTCGGTGATTGAAGGTATCTCCGGTTACTTGATCGTTGGGCGCTGCGGCAAAGTAGATATACCAGGCACCTTGCAGGTAATGGATTTCCGGAGCCCAAATCAGGGAGCTCATTTCACCGTGGTCGTGATGTTCCCAGGCCACGAAGGGTTCAGCCTTTTCCAGGTCGGCAAGAGATTTGGCGCGGCGGATCTCGATGCGATCATACTCCGGTACTGAAGCGGTAAAATAGTAGTAACCGTCCGTGTGCTTATAGATGAAGGGATCAGCACGCTGAAATACCAGAGGATTGGGATAAGACTTAACCATAACAAGCATCTCCTTTTAATTAAGAATTTACTAAATTTAGAAAATTAATAAAGCAATAACTTGATTAACTTTTATGATTACAATATACATGTTTATTATTGTTTTGTCAATAACTTTTGTATTAATTATCTATACTTTTTATTGATAGTTGAGGGGTTGGTAAATTATCTTGGCAAATTCCTTCTTGTTTGGTATAATAATTAAGGACAAACTTAATTATAGAGGTGAGATTATGCGTGAATTGTTTACGCGTGATGAGTTGTCACGGTTTGCCAAGGCCATCAGCTCGGAATTGCGTATTGATATCCTGCAATATGTGGCCAGTCATCCCGGGGTGGGTCTGCTGGAACTGGCAGAACACTTTCAGGTAAGCCGGGCGGCCATTACCCAGAATGTCAAGATTCTGACGGAGGCGGCTCTGCTGGAATTGGGGGCAACCACAGGAGACAGTGCTGCGCGTAAGGGCTGTTTTTTACTGGAAGAACAATTTTTGCTCAATTTCCATCGTCAGTTCCTGACCCAGAAAATCTATGCCACGGAAATTCCCATTGGGCAGTACAGCGACTATGTGATTACGCCGACCTGTGGCCTGGCCACGCCGCGGGAATTGATTGGCAAGGAGGATGACCCGGCATTCTTTGATGATCCCCGGCGCTTTGAGGCATCTATTCTCTGGTTTAGTTCCGGCTATGTGGAATACCGTCTGCCCAATTATCTGCAGCCAGGGCAGCGCTTTAATGAACTACAGCTGTCCTTTGAGGTATCATCTGAGGCCCCAGGCGTGGCGGAAAACTGGCCCAGTGATCTGGTGTTTTCCCTGAATGGGCAGGAGTTGGGTCTATGGACCAGTCCTGGGGATTATGGGGATGTGCAGGGGCGTTTTACGCCGGATTGGTGGGAACCCAATTGGAATCAATACGGCCTGTTGAAGTTGCTGAGTATCAATGAAATGGGTACCTTTATGGATGGGCGTATGATTTCCCAGCAGAATATCTCTTCTCTGCAGCTGGATGAGAACAGTGAACTGCGCTTCCGGATTGCAGCTCCTGCTGATGCGGTAAATGCAGGCGGCTGCACCATATTTGGCCGGAACTTTGGCAATTATAATCAAGGGTTGAAGTTTAACATTATTTATACGGAGACAGAGGCTTGACTCCTGGGGAGAGGGTCTGTGGTCGAAGGGAGGCATTTTTATGGATATGAAGCATATTCACCATGTGGCCATCATTGGCAGAGATTATGAGAAAAGCAAACACTTTTATGTGGATATTCTGGGTTTGCCGGTAATCCGAGAGCACTATCGGCAGGAACAGCAGGATTGGAAAATTGACTTGCAGCTGCAGGATGCGGAATTGGAATTATTCATCAAAAAGGATTGTCCTGAGCGGCCGGGCTGGCCGGGAAAAGAGGCTTATGGATTGCGGCATCTGGCCTTTCGGGTGGAATCCGTGGAGGATACGGCGCGGGAACTGCAGGCTGCCGGGGTGGAAACAGAACCTGTCCGCAGGGATACCTTTACGGGGGAAAAGATGACCTTTTTCCATGACCCAGATGGGTTGCCAATTGAAATTCATGAATAAATAAAGAAAGGAGAAATTGCAGTTTGTCGCTGTTACTGCGCGCTTTCTTTTTTTGTTACAGCGCAGTTGGCGCGGAGGTGGTAATACTTTTCGCCGTCCCACTAAATGGCCCACAAGCAAACATATGGGCTTTTTAGCCACCTGCGCCGGGCAG
>NZ_JAILPX010000106.1 GCF_024699275.1 Selenomonas sp. | reverse complement strand
AGCCAGTGTCTTTGTCAATATTCCCGTAAAGAGCATAGCTAAGGCGTATACCTACAGCGTGCCAGCCGAGCTTTCCTATCTGGAAGCAGGCTGGCGCGTTTTTGTGCCCTTCGGCGGGCGCAAGGTGGAAGGCTTTATCGTGTCCGTGGCGGAAAAAACAGCCGCAGAGCTTGGGGATATGGCCGGCAAACTCAAACCCATTGAAGCAGCAGTGGACGAAGAGCCGTGGTTTTCGGCAAAAATGCTGCAGGCTGCGCAATGGCTCGCAGATTTTTACCTGTGCTCCCTGGCAGAGATGATGCGGCTCTTTATGCCTGGAAAAAGCGGCATCAAGATAACGGTCATCTATCAGGCGGTGCCAGAACAGGCAAATCATCTGCTGCTCGCCATGCCCGCGTACCGGGCCGTTTATGACTGCCTGTCAGTTGCTGAAGGCTTGAGCCGTGGGGAAATCGGCAAGGCACTGCCGGACTATAAAGCGGATTTGCCCCAGATTTTGGATAAGCTCTGCCAGTATGGAATTCTCTCTAAGGAATATCAGGCAGGCAAGCGGGAAAAAGCCCGCTATGAGAAATTTGCCCAGCTGCTTGCCGAGGTTACGCCGGAACTGCTAGCGGAGTTTAAGCGCAAGAAAGCCCAGCAACATTTGCTGGAGGTATTATCGGCAGCAGAGCAGGGACAGATGGCTTTTGCCGTGTTAAAGGCACAGAAGATTACAATCGCTACCATCCATAATCTGGCTGAAGCCGGGCTTATCCAAATCCGTCAACGGCGGGTACTCAGGGACAGCTACAAAGACACGGAATTGACATGTCAACCGCAAATTAATTTAACCCTTGACCAGAATAAAGCCATTGATGCCATGACGCCGTTCCTCAGCGAAGCGAAACATCACGGTTTCCTGCTCAAAGGGGTCACGGGCAGTGGCAAGACGCAGGTCTATATCGAAATGGCCAAAAAGGTCCGGGCTTTGGGGCGTCAGGTAGTGGTTCTGGTGCCGGAAATCGCCTTGACCGGTCAGGTGGTGCTGGCCTTTAAGGCGTATTTCCCGGATGATATTGTGGTGATGCACAGCCGCCTGTCCTTGTCCGAGCGCAATGATGCGGTGGTGCGGGTGCGTCGGGGCGGAGCCGGAATCGTTATCGGTGCCCGGTCGGCGCTCTTTACACCGCTGGATAATATCGGCCTGATTATCATGGACGAGGAGCAGGATATGTCCTATAAGCAGGACGAATCGCCCCGCTATCATGCCAAGGTTGTGGCAGAAGAACTGGCGAAAATCCATCAGGCGGTACTGCTGTTGGGCAGTGCTACACCTTCACTGGAAAGCTATTATCGCACCCAACAGGGGGAACTGACCCTGCTGACTATGCCTAAGCGCATTGGCGATATGCCTCTGCCGGTGGTGCAATGTGTGGATATGCGGCAGGAGCTCAGGATGGGAAACCGTCATATCCTTTCGCGTCCCTTGCAGCTGTTGATTGAACAGACTATGGCCAAGGGACAGCAGATTATCATCATGCTGAACCGGCGGGGATTTTCGACCTTTGTCATGTGCCGTTCCTGCGGCGAGGTTATCAAGTGCAAACTCTGCGGTCTGCCGCTTGTCTATCATAAGAATGGCAAGCTGTCCTGTCATCACTGCGATGTGACGGAGCCGGTGCCCGATGTCTGCCCCAAATGCAGCAGCCGCTATATCAAATACTTCGGCTCCGGCACGGAGAAGCTGGAACAGGAACTTCATCAGATTGTGCCTTCAGCCCGTGTCATTCGCATGGACAGGGATACCACGAATACGAAATTTGCTCATCAGGAGATTCTGCAGAAGTTCCGCAATAAACAATACGATATTCTCTTGGGCACGCAGATGGTGGCCAAAGGACATGATATTCCCGATGTGACGGCGGTAGGCATTATCAGTGCCGATTCCAGCCTGAACTTGCCGGACTTCCGCGCGGCAGAGCGCTGCTTCATGCTCATTACCCAGACGGCAGGACGGGCAGGGCGTCATGAACATCAGGGCAGAGTGGTGATTCAGACATACAATCCGGAGCACTATGCCGTGACCTGCGGCATTGCCCAGGATTACGAGGGCTTTTACGAGCAGGAAATGAAAATGCGGCAGGGCCTCTTTTATCCGCCTTATAGCCGTTTGGTCAAGCTGTTGTTCCAACATGAGGATGAAAACACCGCCAAGGGCAATGCCAAAAGTCTGGTAACAGCCTTTAACGAGCACTTTAAGGGTATCCAAGGCCAGCAGATTATCGGCCCGTCCCCGGCGGTAATCGCCAGATTACGCGGTATCTACCGTTTTGTTGTGCTGATTAAGACAACCGATTTGCCAGTCGTGCAGGCCTTCCTGCGGGAACATAATCTGCACTTGCGGGCGGATGTGGCAATTGATATTGACCCGATTACCATGCTGTAATGCAAAAGGCTTACTTGCGAACAATGAAGATAAGGGGATGATTTGATGAGCAGCATGTTGCGAAAACTGCCCATAGGTGTACAGAGTTTTGCACATTTGCAGCGGGAAGGGTATTTATATGTCGATAAGACAAAATACATTCATGAGCTGGTAAATGGCAGCAAGCAGTATTTCCTCAGCCGTCCACGCAGATTTGGTAAAAGTTTATTTTTGTCTACATTAAAGGCGTATTGGCAGGGACAAAAAGAATTGTTTAGTGGTCTGTATATTGCAGCAGAGGAAGAAAAATCAGCCCATCCTTGGCAGGCATACCCGGTATTTGTCTTTGATTTTAACGGCAAAAATTATCAAAAAGCACAAGCACTGGAAAATGTTTTGGATGAAAAGTTGCGTGGTTGGGAACAGGAATATGCGCTGAGTGGCACGCAATCTTTGGAAGAACGTTTTCGGCTGTTATTGGCTGCGGCCAAAGAAAAAAGCGGGCGGCCTTGTGTAGTTCTGGTGGATGAATATGATAAGCCGCTATTGGATGTGATGGCGGATGAAACACTGGCTGAACATAATAAGGCCGTGTTCAAGGGCTTCTTTGGCGTGCTGAAAAGTTGCGATGAATACTTGCAGTTCGTTTTTATTACCGGAGTTACGAAATTTAGCAAAGTGAGTATTTTTAGCGACTTAAATCATCTGAAAGACATATCCATGAACAAAAAATACGCTGCTATTTGTGGCATTACGGAAAATGAACTGACTGACACGTTATGGCCGCAGTTGGAAAAGTTTGCTGAAGTGCAGGTTAAGACGACAAAAGATTGTCAACAGAAGCTGCGCAGAACTTATGATGGCTACCATTTTCATCCACAGGGGGAGGGTGTGTACAATCCATTTTCCCTGCTTAATGCTTTGGATGATGGTGAATTGCGCTCGTATTGGTTTG
>NZ_JAILPX010000100.1 GCF_024699275.1 Selenomonas sp. | reverse complement strand
GCTTTGTGGAGCTCATCGGTCAGTTCTTTGCCTGCCCAGGCAATCCGGTCTTTTATCTTCTTGTTTACATGGTAGGAATCCATAAAATGCTCATGTCTTTTAGTCCTGCCAAGGATTTCTTCAAAAACGGACTGGGTATAGCCGGGACCGCCGTCACTATTGCTCATCACTATGGTCTTGCTTAAATCATAATGCATGGACAGGTAATCCGTCATGGCTTTGACTGCTTTCCTATGATCAAAGTCTGCGATATAGTGCGTTCCCACTAATTCACGACGTTTTTTTTCTTCCTTAACGCCTTCTACTATCTGAAAACGATGTACTTCCATATGCTTGCCCTTCTGCTCCTTTAGTTCCAACCCATCGCCTTCAATATAAAGCACCTCTGGCTTTTTCAGTTCTGTTACGTGGCCACCTTCGTCCTGTTGCTGCTCCTTTTCCCATTCTGCATATCTTTCGCCTACATGCTTTATGATATTGCCCACCTGCTGGTGGCTGATGGTAACTGGCGTAAGGGCATTTATGGCCATAGCGGTGGTTCGGTAAACCGTTTTTGCGGCAATCTGGGCAGCCTGATACTCAAAGTAGGTGCTGTATCTTTGGTATCGGCGGATTCCAAGCTCCTTGTCCAACGGGTATATGCTTGCTTCGCCATCTTTGCACATTCTTCTTCGCTTTATGGTAACTGTGCCATAGGTTGTCTGTATAGTACGGTTGTCCCTGCGCTCTACCTGCCAGCCGTCCTTACCATATTGTGCCGCCAATTCACGGTCTATTGCCTCAAGGGCCTCGCTTACCATTCTGCACGCCATTGACTCGAAATATTTTCTCAGCCTATCTTCTCGGTCAATATTATTAGTGGCGGTCTTTACTATATTGATTATTTCTGTTAAAGTATTGTTCATGGGAATCCTGTTTCTTGTGTTTTTAGTGCATACACCATGATACAGGGTTTCCTTTTCTATTGCAAACAATCGACCGAGAAATATTTTACACTAAGGTCGACAAAATTCACGAAACCCAGCATAATGCAGGCAAAATCAGAAGCAAAGCCCCTATCAACTGCGGGGAATGCAGTATAGATAGGGGCTTCTGTACATAAATATTTATCTTCGCTTAATACTTGTGGAACATAGCCTGAATTGCCTTAAGGTCCGTCGTCTTGGTCAGAGCCAGCTGCAAGAGGACGCGAGCCTTCTGCGGATTCAAGGAGTCGCCATCCAGGAAGTGGTAGTCGATATAGGACTGCTCAGCCGGAATAACGGAACCATTGCCAACACGGGTGCTGCGAACAACCACAATACCTGCAGCCGTCGCTTTTGCCAGCGCTGCCTCCGCATCCTTATGTACGGAACCATTGCCCGTTCCAGCATAGATAATGCCCTTTACACCGCCTTTGATGGCTGCATCTACAAACAAAGCATCATCATTAGCCGTACCATAAATGACCTTTACATAGGGAAGTGCATTGAGTTTCGTGACGTCAAATTCGCTCTTGGTGGTATGCATGCGCGTGGAGTCACGATAGAACTCGGGAACCCCATCATTCACATAACCGAAAGCACCCAGTTCCGGAGCTTTGAAGGTATCAACGGAAGTGGTATTGGTCTTGGTCACATCACGGGCACCGTTAATGGTATCATTGAGCACCACCAGTACGCCATGACCAGCAGACCTTTTATCTGCAGCTACGCGTACAGCATTCAGCAGGTTCATGGGACCATCCGCGCTGATAGCCGTAGCCGGGCGCATGGCACCAGTGATGACCACCGGCTTGTCGCTCTTCAACGTCAGGTTCAGGAAGTACGCCGTTTCCTCCAGCGTATCCGTACCGTGGGTGATGACGATGCCATCTACATCTTTGCTAGCCAGCAGTTCATTGCAGCGTTTTGCCAGCTTCAGCCAGACATCATTCGTCATGTCCTTACTGTCGATGCTGCAAATCTGTTCACCCGTTACATTCGCATAATTCTTGACTTCGGGAACAGCATTAATCAGCACATCAATGCCTAAAGCACCGGCTTTATAGCCTGTAGTAGCCGTATCTGTTGCTGCACTTCCGGCAATCGTTCCACCAGTTGCCAGAATTTTGATGTTCGGCTTTGCCTGAGCAGCAGAAACACACTGCACGCCAATCAGCAGCATAGCCAGTGTCATAAGAACAGCGGTCACTCTAACTTTCACAAAAATACCTCCTTTTTTCAGGCCGCAATCTTCCCCGTAATCACGGCAAAAAAACCTATGGACCGATTGTATCCCCTTGTCTAGGAAATACAATAAAATCCGACAGAAGTCTACATAAACTATTCATATAGTAAGATAAACTCCTGTCGGAATGTCCATAGGCTTAATTCTCTTCGCAGGGCCACTTTCCCTTTTCGGGAACGAAAAATTTTATTTCTCAGCAGGCAGCTGCCAATTTCTCTTCATCGGCCTGACGCATCCGTCCCACAAAATAATCCGTCAACCGAATTTCAATATCTGCCTGCTGGCGGGAAAGCAACAGACAATCCTCAGCCGTCAGTTCCGTTTCCTGTCCCTCAGCAGTAAATGCACGGAAGCCCTGTTTGTTCTGCTTGCCACAGTAGACAATCACCCGGTCTGCACCCACACCGGATTTACGGCTGGCCAGCAAGCGGATAGCGCCCGTTTCCGGCATAAAGCTCTTCGTGCCATCCATAACCATGACTTCCTTATCCTCCACACGATACAAACGAACTAACAACATCCTGCTCACCGGCCTTTCTGACTTCCGTCATCTTTTCTCTCACTGGTTCTATTATAACAAGTCCATATTTGCAATAAAAGTAAAAAATATGCTTTCAATATTGCAAATAATGTACTATACTAAAATAAAGTTCAGCGCAAGGAGTGAGACCATGGGTGACTACGAAAAAAAAGGCTATTTGATTAGCAACTTCCGGGTATTCCGTCTGAAAGACGCGGCCTTAAAGCCAATCCCCTTCCATTATCACGATTTCCATAAGATCATCATGTTTCTAAATGGCGCTGTGGATTATGTCATCGAAGGCAAGACCTATCATCTGGCGCCCCGGGATATTGTTTTTGTCGCCGCCGGCGAAATCCACCGGCCAGTCTTCATCGATGAAAAAAAGGATTACGAGCGCATTGTCATCTATGTGGCTCCAGATTTCCTGCGCCGCTGGCAGGAACAGGATGCCGAACACACGGACCTGTCCCAGTGCTTTACCTATGCCCGGGAAAACAGCAGCGTCATGCAGCAGCCTCCTGGCACCAGCCATGACCTGCTGTTCCACATGGATAAATTAGAAAAAACAGCCCATGGGCAGGGTTTTGCCAATGGACTGTTTACGGAAATCATGTTTATTGAATTTATGATTCTGCTGAATCGTTCTCTTTATGAACACGAGCTATCCGGACTCAATAGCGCCAGCTATAACCCTAAAATCCAGGAAATCCTCACCTATATCAATACCCATCTGGCAGAGGAACTTTCCATCGATGCCTTAGCCGCCCGGGCTTATATCAGCAAATTCTACCTGATGCGCAAGTTCAAGGCGGACACAGGCTATGGCATACACCAGTACATTCGCAGCAAGCGTCTGCTCCTGGCCCGGGACCTATTGAAAACCGATATGCCCATCACCGCCATCTGCGACGAAGTGGGCTTTGCCGATTACTCCACCTTTTCCCGGGCCTTCAAGGAAATGTTCAAATGCGCCCCCCGGGATTATCGGAAACAATGACAATTCAATAGCGCTTACGCTTTACTGAAGATGGATAGCCCAAGGCCTCCCGGTATTTCATGACCGTGCGGCGGGAAATATCCATCTTTCTTGTTTTCAGCAGTTCACAAAGTTTCTGGTCGCTCAGCGGTTTTTGCGGGTTCTCCCCCGCAATCAATTCCTTGATTACAGCCTTGGCCTGGCTGGCAATGAAATCTTCGCCCCCATGTTCCTTCGCCAGATTGGCCGTAAAGAACTTGCGCAAGGCGATAATCCCACCGGGAAGTTCTGCGTATTTATTGGCCACTGCCCGGCTGACCGTTGATTCATGCACACCAATGGCCTCCGCCACCTCCCGCATGGTCAGCGGATGAAGTTTTTTCAGCCCCTGTTCCAGAAAGTCCTGCTGAACCCGCACAATTTCTTCCACCACGCGGCGGATGGTTGTCCGCCGCTGTTCGATGCTGTTAATCAGCCAGGAAGCTGCACTCAACCGCTTGTTGATATACTTTTGCGTATCCTTGTCGTAACCCTCAGCATCTTTATAAAGGGGAGAAATCCTCAACTGTGGAATATACGTGTCGTTAAGACTTACCCGATACCCCTCCGGCGTCTTTGTCACCACCACATCCGGTGTGATATAATTGGCAGCCTCACTGCCATAAGCACTGCCGGGTTTAGGCTCAAGTTTACGGACAATATCCACCGCCACCTGTACATCGGCAGGCTTGCATTTTTCTGCGGCAGCAATTTCCTTGATATGTGCATCTGCCACCTTAGTCAGATGCTTGTCAATAACAGCAGCCACCAGTCCCTCATAAATCCCCAAAGCCTTCGCCTGAATCCGCAGACACTCCGCTAAATCCCGGGCCCCTACCCCCAAGGGCTCGAACCCCTGAATCACCGTCAATACTGCGGCAGCCTTTTCCTCTGACACATTCATGGTTGCAGCAATTTCCTGCAGCGGTAAGGTCAGATAGCCCCAATCGTCAATGGAACCGATGATAAAGGTTGCCACGGCCCGGTCCTGCTCAACGGGAAAGGCAAATTCTGCCTGTTCCAGAAGCTCCCGTTCCAAGGTCATGCTCACAGGCGTAGCTGCCTCAAAGACATGTTCCTGAGAATTTACCGCACTAAAACCACCTGAGGAAGTATTGCCATCGCCATCCAGGTAATCCGCCAAGGCCGACAGATTATCCGCCCGTAAATTCCCCAGCTGGCTTTCATCAGCGCCATCACCGTACTCCATTTCCAGTGCAGGATTGTCTAAATACTCTTTTTCAATTTCAGTCTTCAAATCCTGCGCCGACAGCTGCAAAATCTGAATAGCCTGCTGCAGCTTCATGGTCATCGCCAGATGCTGCGATAAGTTCATATTTAATGATTGTTCCTGTTGCATGGGGAAAAGCTCCTTTGCGAAAACGGGGCACCAATAGATTCTTTGCTTACTTCTGGGACATGGCGGCGGCAATGGCAGCACCTAAACCGCTGCCACCATTTTCCAGGACCGTATCGATTACAGCAGCTTCATCGCCTAAGAGTTCAGCTATTGCCTGCATAATGTTTTCCTTGGCCAGCGGCATCTTCTCATAGACCGAACCATCAATGGCGATATGCTGCTTCCTGGCCTTGCCGCTGCCAGCCTGCTGCCAGATAATGCCCACAAAGGAAGCCGTAACGAGACGGGCCGAACGAATGACCAGCGTGCTGGCCAATTTCTGCACCTTCCCCACATCTTCTGCAGCCAAAACATAACCGGTCTTTGCCTTGACGATTTCGGTCACCTGAGCGTCATCCGTAATGATCATGCTCATATCGATACTGGTAAAACCATAGCTTTTGCCCTTTTCCTCGAAAAGCTCCGCCAAAGCCATACCAAAGAGCTCGCCCATATAACGACCGGAAACCATCTTCTCCAAACGCTGTTCACCAGGTTTTTCCGAAGCTTCATCAAACTCCACATCCAGACGGCTGGGCACCAGTTTCATAAAGCCGCCGGATTCCAGATTCAGAATCATGGGCTCATCGCCGCTTTCCGCATAGGACTCCAAATAGCAGGTATTATGTCCCGTGGCATAGATGGAGCCGATGTATACATCCGGTTGTTTGTAAGCAGCAGCCAAAAGAACAGCTACCGTATCGTTGATAACAGCTGTGGGTTCGACATTATCAATGCCCTGGCGATGAAGCGCTTCCTTCAGCAGGTCATTCACCACCTTGCCTTCTACCCCCGGTGTTGCAAACTCCTTCGTCCAAATGATGAGTTTTGCATTGTAAAGATTCGTCTGTTCCGAAGGGAACGAGAAAGTGTGACCCAAAAGATAGTTCTTTTCATGGTCACCTTCGATTGCTTCATCCACTAATTCAGCGATAAAGTCAAACATTTCCTCAGCCGTGGAATCCGCACCGATAAAATCGTACACGCCCTCCACTTTCAATGGCTTTGCCACCTTCTTCAGTACTTCGAACTGGCCCTGGCCCAAAAGCTTGATTCGCAAAACCCGCAGATTAGTGCCACCAAAATCCAGTGCAAGATATTCCCCTGTTTCCTTGCCTGAGGGGAGCCCCAAATAGGATTTCAGCATACGCAAAGAAGATTCCTCCGGATTTTTAAGTCCCAGACGCAAATCATAGCGGAAATCAGCGGCAATTTCCCGCAGCTGTTCACTATCCACCGTGAATTCCTCTATAAGCTGTGTAAATTGTTCTTTATTGAATGCCATTTTCTTTTCCCCTTTTATCCTTATCGTTTTCTAATTAAAAATACCTTTCTTATTATAACGCTATTGCTGAAATTTTGTCGATAGACAATATCGTCCTTATTATTAGAGACAACAATCATATTCTCTGCTAGCTTTATAAATTTTCATTTTTCGGCAATACACCCGTCCCATTGAAGTCCGGCACAAATTCTTTCGATGCACTACGCCGTTCCTGCACATAGGCATTTTCCAAGCCCAGACTCAAGGCATAATCCACCACGGATTCATATTCAAAGGTAGTGAGCCGGCGGTTTATTTTTTTATGGTCAGCTGCTTTATACATGGGCGTATACTGATTCATCAGGCTCACCTGAATGTCACGGCCAAAATTTTCCCACAGCCACTTGACGATGGCCATGCTCTCATGACGATGACCAGGCAGAAGCATATGTCGCACCAATACCCCCCGCTTCATCTGGCCCTTGCCATCGAACTGTACGGGACCGGTAATCTCCACCATCCGCCTGATGGCTTCACTGGCATAGGCAAAATAATCAGCCGCTGCAGAATATTCACCGGCACTGGCCGCATCTCTATACTTCAAATCGGGCAGGAAAATATCCACATAGCCCCGTAAAGCCTCAATGACTTCACGGGTTTCATAGCCGCTGGAATTGTAAACCACCGGCAGGCGGAAGCCTTTTGCCCGGGCAATATCCAGGGCCGCCAGAATCTGGGGCACATAATGAGTAGGCGTAACCAAATCCAGGGTAGCTGCCCCCCTAGCCTGCTGTTCCCCAAATATTTCAGCCAACCGCTCTGTGGAAACGTCCTGTCCTTTTCCTCCATGGCTGATTTCATGATTCTGACAATATACGCAGCGCAGATTGCAATGGGAAAAAAATACAGTCCCCGCGCCCTTATCGCCCACCAGACAGGGTTCTTCCCACTGATGCAGCGAAACCAGGGCAATGCGGACTTTATCGCCTGCACCGCAAAAGCCCGCCCGCTGGGTGCGGTTAACACCACAGCGGCGCGGGCAGAGATTACAATTCGTAATATCCAACATGTTTGCGTTATCTTCCTTTTTCATCCAAGATTCTTTGGTCCAGGATAGGACCATACTTCGGGCGCCACCAGGAAATGGCTCGAATGGCATTGATGTAATCCTGCATGGCCTGGTCATCAAGAACCGTCTGTGCCGGACCATCTACCTTTTCCGGCACCAAAGGTACTGTATCGGCTTTGCCAATGGCTCCACGCGTAATCCAAAAGCCATAATTGACCCCTTTATTGCCGGTAGTAGTCAGACTCTGACCTAATGCCATATAACCGGTTCCCTTAGGGGCAATGAGCTCCATCAAGGTGGGGAAAATATCGATTTGACTGCCCGCACTATCCGGCAGCAGGATCCCCTTATGGACATTCTGACCAGTCAGGATAAAGGGAATCCCATAACGGGCATACATATCCGGCTGCTTTTCTATGTTATAGCGGTCCCCATGGTCCCCCACAATCACAAAGATGCTGTCAGGATACTTTTCCTTGACCATCTTCACAAATTTCACCAATTCCCGCTGAGCATACCAATAATGACCGATTTCCCGCAGGAGCTCCTCATCCTGCTGATAAGCAGCAGGCAGGTCAGCCCGTATCTTTTCCTTATCATAGCCCTTAGCCTCGACATCCACATCATAGGGACTGTGATTGGAAGCATTGAGAATGATATTGAAACTGGGCACATCCGTCAGCCGTTCCAGTACATTGGCATAGAGATATTCATCCTCACAGCCCCAGACACTCCCCGGCACATCACCAAAATCCCCTCGGCTATAGAAATGTGCAAAGCCCTGAGCCTGAGTGAAAGCACCAATCCGTTCCCAGGTAGCAGGACCGGCATAAAAGAAATTCGTATCGTAGCCAAGCTTGGCCATCTGGGGTGCACTGGCTGTAGGGTAAGGCGCAGCAAAGGATTCCGGCATCGTGGTCAAGTAGAGATTGGCATCGGCAAAACCGGTCACCGTTCCCGTAACCGCTGAAACCGTACTGGCACCGTTAGGCAGAAAGGTCGGACAATAATCCGTATCTTCCGCTGCTATCAGGCCGCGCAATTCCTCTGCCATGGGAATATCCTTATACCGGTCCAGCAGGGGCCAATTAGCCAGACTTTCCGACAAAATAATAAACACATGACGAGGAGAATGGTCTGCCCCCTGCACCACATGCTTTTGCAGGTACACATCCAGATTATCGGTATCTGCCGACCTGCCGCTTAGCTGGGCTGCCAGCTGTTTGATATCCTCCGTAGTAAAATCCAGTCCATTACAGGCCAGCATACGACTATTCAGGTTATAGGCCCGATAAATAGCCTGGGGATTATCCAAAATAGCCTCATTCAGAAACTCATCCTTCGTCACCCCGGCGTTTTCCCAATCCACTGCCGTTTGCCAGCCCAGGCTGCCGCCAAATATGCCCAAGAGCACAGCCAGATAAACGAAGCCCAGAAAAGCACCGCGAACGAATAATTTCGCTGCCCAAGGCCAATGTGCAATCGGCAACAAGGGGATCGGCCAACGCAGCAATCTTTCCAAGAGCTTCCACAGGCAAAAGGCCAGCAGCATAGCTCCTGCAAAACGGGCAGGCAGCGCATACTGATCCACCATAGTCCAAAAAAGCGCCCCCCAATCTTCATTCATGCCCGTAAACAGCATCTGATTGAAATTCATCCGATAGATGCGATAATAGGGAAAGCTTGCCATATAGAATATCGCTAAAACCATCAACAGCAAACCATTGATACCCAGCCATAGATATTTTTCGATTTTCGGCAGCAGATAGTGCGCAGCAAAAGCTGGTACAAAGCTAACCAAAGCCAAGGCTCCTGCAGTTTGCATACTGAGACGGGTTCCCCGCCAGAGCGCCAGCATAACATCAGCACCAGTCGTAGCCGGTCCCCAATAATCATGGAGCCAAAGAATAAAAAAGAGCCGGAAAAGGGAAAGGACTGCCAGGTAAAAAGCATATACCTTCAGTCCTTCTACAATTACCCTATGAAAATTTTCCCAGCTCAGACGTGATGGAAAATTTATACTCATGGCAAAATGATTTCCACCCCATAGGAATCCGCAGCTTCCTGAATATCCTGAGCCGGCAGTGTATCGGTAATCAGGCCGGACAGCGTATCCAGCGTGGTGTAATTGTAATTGCCATCTGTGCTGAGTTTACGTGCTTCAGCCACCACATAAGCCTTCTTGCTGTGACGGATAATGGCCGCCTTGTTGATTCCATCATCGATATCGTAAGTGGAAACGCTGTTTTCCTTGACGTCGACGCCTACCGCTCCCACAAAAGCAATATCCGGCTTCAAGCGGGAGATAAAGTCCAAGGTCATGCCCCCCCAGAAACCATCACGGCTCTTGTTGATCTTGCCGCCGGCAAAGACTACGCGAATCTTGGGATTGCGGGCCAGCACCACAAGGATATCAATCATATTGGTTACAACGGTGATATCCTGATCCATCTTCACCAACAGTTCGGCAATGGCCAGGTTGCTGGTGGAAATATCCAGGAACACCATATCCCGCTCATGGATGAGTTTCACAGCGGCCTGTGCAATACGCTGCTTAGCTTCCACATCGGTATTGCGATGTTTGCTGACTTCCAGCATATGGCTATTCTCACGAATGCGGACAGCACCGCCATAGGTACGTTTGAGTTTGCCCTTCTTCTCCAGTGCACCCAAATCCTTACGGATACAATCTTCCGTCACCTTGAATTTTTCACTGAGCTCGCGGACACGTACTTTACCATCACGTGCCAGCATATTCAAAATAATTTCCTGACGTTCTTCCAAAAACATCTGCAATTCACTCCCATTAACTTTTTCCTTACAATACACTTGGGGAAGCCATAAGGGGACGAATTGGAAAGTCCTTATACCGATTGGACTGAATAGCCTTGCTATGGCTGCCGACGGCAGCACAGTATAGACAATCTTCAATCCGCAAGCTGCACAAATCATTTCCGAACAGTCCCAGAGGTATTGTTTGTTATTATTGTTGTACAATTAGTTTACTAGATTTGCGACAAATTATCAAGTTATTTTTCCGATAATTTCTCCCAGCTTTTCCGAATATGTGCCCGAGCCCTGTCCATGATTGCCAGACTGCGATTCAACAACATATCATAGACCGGCTCACTGCCCATATATTCCGCTACCAAAAAGGCCGTCATGGACACCAGCATTAAGGATAACATGTGCTGGAAAGACCCTGTCATCTCCATAATCAGGATAGCGCCGGTAATGGGCGATTTCACCACCGCGGAAAAATACGCAGCCATACCAAAGACGATACAGTTCACCGTCCATTGAGAAGCCAATAAGTGGCTGCCCACAGCAATCTGCGCAAAAACAGCTCCGCCTAAAGCCCCCAGCACCAGCATGGGCAAAAAAATCCCGCCGGGTACGCCGGAACCAAAACACAACATAGTAAAGAAAAATTTCCCAGCCAGCAACAGACATAAAAAGCCGAGGGCATATTCATGGGCGACTAAAGTATTGACCAGTGGGCTGCCACCGCCTAAGACCTCCGGCAGATAAAAACCAATCACCCCGGAAACAAATAATGGAAGCAGTGGCTTTTGCCAGGATTTTAAGGGCGCTTTGGCATAAGCATTTAAGGAGATTACCAACATCTTATTGAAGCCCAGCCCCAGAACCCCTACAAAAATCCCCAGCAGGATGAGGACAATATAAACGTTTCCCGCCATGACCACGGGAATCTCTCCCATATGAAACACAGGCTCCATGCCAAAAAAGAACTGCGTTATGGTTGTGGCTGTAACGGTAGCAGCAATGGAACTCATCAGTACATAGGGGGAAAAGTCCTTGGTCAGCTCCTCCAGGCAAAAGATTGTCCCCGCTAAAGGCGCATTGAAAGCTGCGGCCAGACCAGCTCCGGCCCCGGCAGTGAGCAGATAATGATTTTCTTCATAACTGCGGTGAGACAACCGACCTATTCCCTGGCCCAAACAAGCCCCCAGCTGGACACTGGGGCCTTCCCGTCCCAGAGACAACCCTGCGCCAATCCCCATAACGGCTCCCACAAATTTAAGCAGGAGTACCCTGGCCCAATGCATATCCATTCTGCCCATCAGCACCCCTTTGATTTGCGGAATACCCGAACCGGAAATCATTCCATCGGCTTTTAAGAACCGATGCAGGATATAGCCAATAGCGAAGAGCAGAGCAAACCAGCCGGGAATATATGCGGGATCATCCCTGAGATAACCGTATAGCCAAGGCAGCGTTTCTTCGGACAATTCCAAAAGATAACGAAACAACGCTATGGTAAGTCCCGTGAAGATCCCAATAATATTGCCCTCCAGAAACAACCGCAATTTCAAGCGTTTGGGGTCGGTAAGGGCTTGTACAAGTTTATCCAGTTTTTTTAGCATTTACCTCTCCTATAACGTAAAAAGCCTTCCCCAAAGGGAAGGCTTGCACTTTGCTTATTCAGCAGTGAACGGCAGCAATGCGATATTGCGTGCACGTTTGATGGCAACAGTCACCT
Organism: Selenomonas sp.; assembly: GCF_024699275.1. The sequence continues at coordinate 116 of NZ_JAILPX010000100.1, read as the reverse complement.
GGCGCTGATGCTTAGCGCAGTTGCCGGAGATACGACGGGGCAGGATCTTGCCGCGCTCCGTAATGAAGCGACGGAGTTTTGCCACGTCTTTATAGTCGATATGTTCGACCTTGTCT
>NZ_JAILPX010000088.1 GCF_024699275.1 Selenomonas sp. | reverse complement strand
ACCGAGCAATGCACTTAGCGTAAAATATATTGCGGCAGGCTGCTTCTTATGGTAGAATAGGAGCTGATTGAAGTTGTGAGCGAGGTATCGTTTGATGAGAAGGTATACATCCCTGCTGCTGACGGCTTTTTTGTTGTTTATTCTGGTTGTAGCAGGTTCAGCATATTTTGCCGGGGCGAAGCATGAGGATAAGACCCGGCCCTTGCGGGAGATTGTGGTTTATACCACTTTGCCTGCAGAGCACGCATCGATTTTGACGAATGCCTATGAAGCATCCCATAACGTACGGGTGAACTTCGTGCCCTTATCTTCCGGAGAGCTGCTGAAAAGATTGCAGGACCAGGCGGAAGCTGGAGAGCAGGGGGCTGTATCCATGGTGCTGGCGGATAAAGGTACTCTGGATAAGGCCGCTGTGGCAGGCTTTTTGGTGCCGTATCTTTCGGAGGCCGGAGACCAGGTGCCCGAGAATTTCCGGCAGCGGGATGGCTACTGGGTGGGCGTCTGGTATGACCCGATTGTCTTTTGCATGAATCGGGATTATCTGTTGACCTTGTCTCAGGTGCCGGATACCTGGAAGGAACTGGCGGTGCAGCCTAACGTGCGCATTGGTGTCACGGATTTTTTGGCAGCTGATGCATCGGCAAACCTCTTTATGAGTATGCTGGCACAGTTCGGGGATGTGGCTACCTATGATATCTGGCGGCAGATTCATCCCAAGGTGGTGCAATATGCCCGCTACCTGTCTAATCCTGTCCGTCAGGCGGGCATGGGGGAAGTGGATGTGGCTATTGCTGTGGAAAGTGAAGTTATCCGCTATATGCAGGGGGGATATCCCTTAAAAATCGTTTATCCTGCCGATGGCACTGCAGCCATGATTACGGGAACGGGAATCGCGTTTAAGGCAAAACCTGCAGATGCGGTAGCCGCCAAGGAATTTGCCAACTGGCTCTTATCGGACGAGGCGCAGCAAGCCTTGCAGAAGCAGGAATTCTACTTTGTGCCCACCAATCCCGGTACGTTGGCCTATAAATCCTTTGCGGGGAAGAATGTGCTGCTCTTTGACCAGCCGGTGCAATTCACCGACAAACAGCGGCATGATTTTTTGGACAAATGGGTGAAGGAAATTCGCTTTCAGTAATTTTCAGATGTGTTGTGTGATATGCAGAGGGTGCTGTCTGTCCATGCAGACTGTATCCTCTTTCGTGATTCATAGCGTGTATTTACAGGAGGTCTTTTTGTGAAAGCAGGTTTTATCAGTCTTGGCTGCTCCAAGAATCTGGTGGATACAGAGATTATGCTGGGGGAACTCAAAAACCATGGCATTGAGCTCACCAATGATCCGGCAGATGCCGATATTTTGATTGTCAATACCTGTGCCTTTATTCAGTCTGCCAAGGAAGAGTCCATTACCACGGTGCTCAACATGGCCGACTACAAGGAGTCAGGGCGCTGCCGCAGCCTGATTGTGACCGGATGCTTAGGCCAGCGGTACAAGCAGGAGCTTTTGGATGAATTGCCGGAGGCGGATGCTATCCTGGGAACTGGTGCCTGGGGCCGGATCATGGAAGCGGTGGAGGAAACGTTGAAAGGTCATCGCGTGGTGCTGGCTGGTGAGGATGATACCCTTTATGATGCCAAGAGTCCGCGGATTCAGACCACGCCGGATTATACGGCTTATGTGAAGATTGCTGAGGGCTGTGACAATCACTGTGCTTTTTGTGCCATTCCCCAGATTCGTGGTCACTTCCGCAGCCGGAAGATTGAAGATATCTGCGAAGAAGTGCGGAATCTCACGGAAAATGGTGTGCGGGAGGTCGTATTCATTGCCCAGGACAGCACCAACTATGGCCGGGATATCTACAAGCGTCCGGCTCTGGCTGAACTGTTGCGGGAAGTGGTCAAGGTACCAAAACTCAAATGGGTGCGCACGCTCTATTGTTATCCGAAATTCTTTACGGACGAACTCATTGATGTTTATGCTACGGAGCCCAAAGTTTGCAAATACGTGGACTTGCCGTTGCAGCATGCCCATAATTCCGTATTGAAATCCATGCATCGTCCGGATACCCAGGAACAGATGATTACGCTGATTAAGAAGCTGCGGGAACGGATTCCTGATGTAACCATCCGGTCCACCTTTATCGTGGGCTTCCCCGGTGAAACGGATGCCCAGTATCAGACCCTGCGCAAGTTCCTGGTGGAGCAGCGTTTGGATAAGGTTGGGGTGTTCACCTATTCCCGGGAAGAAGATACCCCAGCTTACGATATGGAAAATCAGATTCCCGAAGAGGTCATGCAGGAGCGCTATCACGATTTGATGAGTGTTCAGAGCAAGATTTCGGAGGAGGTCAATCAGAGCTTCGAGGGTAAAGTCATCGAAGTTTTGGTGGAAGGACGGGACGAAGAACAGCCCAACATTGCGGTTGGACGTTCCTACAGGGAAGCTCCCGAGGTAGACGGTCAGGTATATATCGAGGGCGATACCACCAGCAAACCCGGTGATGTCATAAAGGTTAAAGTCCTGCAGGGCTTCACTTATGATGTTGTTGGTGAGCCGGTTAAGGAGTGACGATAGACTTTTATTCAGATGCCTTCCTCCATGGAGGAAGGCATCTGTTGGGCTGACGAATGAGGTGGACAAACCGCCGCATATACTTTTTATAGATTTTTGGAGGAACTTTTTGAAACAGGAACTTAAAAACTTTGGTGAGATTGAACTTAGCCGGAAATTATTGCAGGCTCTGCGGGAGATGGGCTTTGAAGAACCTTCCCCCATCCAGGCCCAGACGATTCCCCTTACCCTTGAAGGGCATGATGTAATCGGCCAGGCCCAGACGGGAACAGGGAAGACGGCAGCTTTTGGCATTCCTACGGTGGAGAAGATTGCGGAGAAATTCCATAAGGTGCAGGCGCTTATCCTGACACCTACCCGGGAATTGGCCATCCAGACTGCTGAGGAACTCAATAAAATCGGTAAGTTCAAGCGTGTACGCACCTTACCCGTTTATGGGGGGCAGTCCATTGACCGGCAGATTCGTTCCTTGAAGCGTGGAGTCCATGCGGTGGTCGGCACGCCGGGACGCTTGCTTGACCATTTGAACCGGGGCACGCTGAATCTGGAAAATGTTCAGACCCTGGTTTTGGATGAGGCCGATGAGATGCTGGATATGGGCTTCATCGATGATATTGAAAATATCATCAGGCAGATTCCCAATGGACGACAGACCCTGTTGTTCTCGGCGACGATGCCGGGGCCTATAGAGAAGCTTTCCCGCCGGTATATGCAGCATCCTCAGCGGATAACCATTACCAGAGAAAATCTTACGGTTCCGTTAATTGACCAGCTGTATTATGAGACCCGGGAGAAATTCGAAGGCCTCTGCCGGGTGCTGGATGTGGAGGAAACGGGAAAACTCATCATTTTCTGCCGTACCAAGCGGGCGGTGGATGATTTAACGGCTTCGCTGGATGCCCGTGGTTATTCGGCAGGCGGCCTGCATGGTGATCTGTCCCAGATTCAGCGTGACCGCGTGATGAAGCGCTTCCGGGAAGGGCGTATCGATATCCTGATTGCCACGGATGTGGCGGCCCGCGGTATCGATATCGACGATATCACCCATGTGATCAACTACGATATTCCCCAGGACCATGAATCCTATGTGCATCGGATTGGTCGTACCGGACGGGCAGGCCGCAAGGGTGTGGCCATGACCTTTATCGAGCCGAAGGAATATCGCCAGCTGCGGTTGATCATGAAGCTGGCCCATACGAAGATTCAGCGCCGGGAACTGCCCACGGCTTCGGATATGCTGGAGCGGCAAAAGGATTTGGTGCAGGAGCGGCTCATTAAGACCCTGCAGCAGAATCACTATGACGATTACCATGAAATCATCTCGGATGTGGCTGCAGAAGGCTTTGATTTGGTGGATATTGCTGCCGCTGCGCTGAAACTGTCCCTGGAAGGGTTTAAGGACGAGAAGAACGAGGATAAGGGCTTCGGGGATACGGGCGGAGCACCGGGTATGGTGCGCCTGTTCCTGAATATCGGCCGCAGCCAGAAGATTCGGCCCGCAGATATCGTCCGGGCCATTGCGGATGAAGCGGATATCCCCGGGGCTACCATCGGGGTAATCAACATCTATGACAAGTTCACTTTCGTGGAAGTACCGGAAGATGTGGCTGAACGGGTAATGAGTGCCATGCACCGCAACACGGTGAAGGGCTATAAGGTCAATGTGGAGCCAGCCCGCAAGCGGTGAGGCAATATTTGACAAAATCTGCGCTGACGCGGTAAACTTGTTGGAGCGCCAGAGAAAAAATTTCGCAGGGCGCTATTGATGGAGAATGAATTGAGGAATCCCATTACTGTACGAGAGAAAGAGGTAATGTACGATGACGAAAAAAGCAAAGATTATCACAGCATTAGGTCTTATGGGCGTTCTGTTTATGGGAACGGGAATGAACCAGGCTGATGCCAAAAAGAAGGCACCGGTACAGACAGAACAGCAGGTAAAGGATGGACAGGATGCTGCGGGACAGCAGGCCGTCAACAATTATGTATATACCAGCAAGCAGTTCGGCTATACCATCAACTGTCCGAAAAAGCCGCAGGTTATTCCCGCCAGTGCCCTGTATGAGGGCAAGGAAGGGGAAGTCTTGATTTTTGACAATGATGGCTATAACATCAAGAACGCCTGGATTGTCATCAAGGATGCCTTTGATACCCATAAGATGCCGGACTTGAACACACTGAACGAAGCGGATGCTAAGAAGTATCTGTCCATCCTGATGCGTTCCAACGGGTATGAAGCCATGGAGCTGATTAATCGTACGGAAAAGGATAAGGCGATTTATGCCATCACGGCCAAAGAGGTTGAGATCGATACGAACGGCGATGGTGAGCCGGATATGACGGCCAAAGCCGATACGCAGATGGCGGTAACCTTTTTCCGAGGGAATAAGGGAGGCTGTTATTCCATACAGCTGATTGATAATCCGGATCTGCGGGATGAAGCGGTGGATCTTTTCCAGAAAGGTGTCGTCAGCTTTAAGGAAAAATAAGCATAATTATCCTTGAATTCGGCAGGACTTTTTTGTGGTCCTGCCGAATTTTATTCATGTTTAGAGAAATTTAAGGCGTAAGCCATTGGGGGATATGGTGAATGAATTATTGCAGTAAGGCGGCAGGCATGGCCGCATTTATCGGCGTAATCATGGCGGGAGGTTTTGCTCAGGCCGCAGAAGGGACGGTGTCCACCGTGGATTCGCAGGAACTCTTCCGTTCCCGAATGGTTAGTGACGATAAGCGTGTAGAGAAAAAACCGGATTTAGGGCAGGCCGTGGACGATGCTGTGTCAAATCTGCCTCGGCTCAATTCCCGGCTGCGCTGGGCAGCGGTGAAGACTCCGGTGGAACTGGCAGAAGAACAGAAGGCCGTCCAGCGGCAGACCAAGGCCATCCCCATAATTATTACCGCAGCGGATATCGATAAGGAACGCAAGGCGAAGAAAAAGGAGGCCAAGGCGGATACGCCGGCAATCATCTCGCCTCGTCCTTTGCAGGCGCCGCAGATAACGCCTGCGCCTATCCAGACGCCTGAACGGAAAGTTGCGCCGCAGCCTGTGCAAAGGAATGTGCCGCAGGAGCCATCTTTGGATGCGAATGTAAGGGAACTGCCGCCCATTCAGCCTGTAGGTGGCGTGGCTGTGTCTGGGATGACGACGCAGGAAGTGGTGGAATTGCCGCCGGTAACAGCTGTGGAGCAGCCAGCAGTGCCGCTGGAAACCATCATGGATGCCATTGTCGAATCCACCAGTATCGAATTGGAAATTCATGATGTCGGTGATGATTCTGTGGCGTTACCAGCTATTCGGCCGGTAAATTAGAAAATGGAGTTGTGTATTTCACAACTCCATTTTTTCGATGAATTCGCCGTCAACGGTATAGCAGGTTATGGTCAGTTTTTCTTCCTGGACAGAGAGCAGCAGATAATTGGGCGGCGTCGGCTGAGCGATGGCGGAGCGGTCAAAGTGTTTGTCTGCCGGTACGTTGTACTGCTGATTGCCGCAGGGTCCGCTCATAATGTAGACCGGGCCATTGTCTGCAGGGGCCAGGTGATGGATATGACCCCGGTTGCGGTAGGTGTGCATATGCCCCGTCAGCACCAGGTCGATGTTCAGCTCATCAAACAGGGGCATAAGGGCATAGCCAACATCGCTGATGCTCATCATGGTCTTAGAGCCTTCCTGATATTCGTCATACGCCAATATATCCTTGTGCATCAGCACCACCCGCCATTTGGCCGGGTGGTTTTTTACATCCTGACGCAGCCAGGCTTTTTGTCTGGCCAGCAAATCCGGGTGAATGTCTTTTAGTTCCAGCATCTGGGTGTTCAGCACCATGAAGTGTACGGGGCCGTAGTCGTAGGAATAATAGTAGTTCTGTAATTCCGGCGAATCGTTGGCGGGCAAATTGTAGCTGAGTTCATAACGCCGGGGCCGGCAGAATTTCCAAATCAGGCTGTAGCATTCATGGTTGCCCATAATCGGGACGAAGAGATGTCGGGGCAGCACATCGGCAATGGCGGCAAAGAAATTCTGCCATTGCCATTCCTGCTGGCCGTTGTCTACAAGATCTCCCATGATGGCAAAGAAATGGGCATCGGGATGACGCTGCCAGACCGTGCGGAAGGCGTGGCCCCAACTTTCGTAACTTTGGCCGCATTGGGAGTCGCAGAGAATCAGAGCCGAAAAATCGTTTATTGCCGTTGGGGCAGTGGTAAATGTCTGCCAGGGGGTAGCAATGTTGCCCAGCCAAATTCGGTAATGATAGGTTGTGCCTGGTGTGAGGTCATGCAGGTAGGCGGTGTAATAGTAATTATGGACCCGGTCTTCATAAAGGCTTTCCATGGTGACGGGCAGGCTCCTGTTTTGTCCGTCAGCCGGTTGGTATTGCAGCCGGCAGTTTTCCAGCGGAGTCTTGCTCTGCCACATGATGGTGCGGGAGGTTCGGGGGTCGGCGGTTATGAGCTGCCGCAGGGCTTCTATGGGCAGGGTTCCGCTGGCAGCTGCAGCCAGACGGGGGAAGAAACTTCCTAAGCCCAGCAACAGAATGATTTTCCCGCATAACATAAGGAATCTACGGCGTGAAAGCTGCACGTTCAATCACTTCTTTCTTTGTTCATGGCGTTCATAGAACCAGGCGCCTGCAATCAGGACGATGGCAAAGATGATAACCACAATCATGCGGGTGGGATCTTCCTGGTGGGTGATGGCATCATGGCCGATGATGGCTTCGATGCCGGTGGAGGGGAACTTGCCCACGAAGGAAGCGATGACATAGTCCCGAAAGCGCATGGCAGACAGGGCACCGAGGGCGTTCAGCAGCACCGAGGGCAGATAGGGGACCATTCGGGCAATCAGCATGACCACGAATCCGCGCTTGCCACTGTATTTGTCGATATCCGCCAGGGTCTTGTGGCGGCTGATGATTTTTTCGGCTGCCTCCCGAAAGAAGAAGCGCAGCAGGATAAAGCTGATGGCCACGCCGACCGTTTCGGCCACTACGGATAGGAATATGCCCCAGCCAATGCCGAAGATCAGCGTGTTGGCGGTGGAAAAGATGATGGCCGGGGGAAAGCCCAGGGCGTTGACAAAAAGCGTCAGCATAAAGCTGAACACTACTGCTCCGGAACCAAAGGACGCAATATAGGCGGCGGTTTCCTGAATATCTCCGCGAGCCAGAAGGCCGCACATATGGGGAAGAAAAGCAGGGTTAAGCAGATGAATGATGACGAAGAGTAAAAGGATGGCAGCCAGGGCGGCCAGTTTTACCAGCTTCAAGGATTTCCTGAATTGCAAAGAAGTTCCTCCTATAATTTAGATTTGTTGATTTTACGTTTAGTATAGCACGAATGGTGTTGCATTTGCTACTCTGCTTCGTCATAATGGCTGAAAATATCCTTGAATAGTCTTGCCTAGTTGTGCTATACTAGATACGTTATTTTGGAATTGAACCGCTTAAAAAGCATTCAAACATTATTGGAGGGCGTAAGTTAATGATTAATAGTACGGATTTTCGCACGGGTTTGACCATTGAGATTGATGGCAACGTATGGCAGATTGTTGATTTCCAGCATGTAAAGCCGGGTAAGGGCGCTGCTTTCGTGCGCACGAAAATCAAGAACGTAGAAACCGGTGCTGTGGTTGAACGTACGTTTAACCCCAATGAAAAGATGCCGGCCGCTCATCTGGAGACCCGCAATATGCAGTATCTCTATGAAGCAGATGGCATGTATACCTTCATGGATACGGAAACCTACGAACAGAGCGAACTCAACACCGAAACCCTCGGCGATGCATTGAACTACCTGAAGGAAAATATGGAAGTAAATCTGCAGACCTTCAAGGGCCGTATCATCGGCATCAGCCTGCCGAATTCGGTGAACCTCACGGTTACGGAATGCGAACCCAGCGTCAAGGGCAATACGGCTACGGGTGCAACCAAGATGGCCAAGCTGGAAACGGGGTACGAAGTTCGCGTACCGCTGTTCATCAATGAAGGCGATGTCCTGCGCATTGATACCCGTACGGGTAATTACATCGAACGCGCATAATTCCGTTAGCGATGTATGGTGGCTGCCGCATCATTTGTATGGTGCGGCAGTTTTTATCTTTGGCTGTATATTATTTCCCACAAACCTGCATAAATTTGCAGGAATTTATCGTTTTATTCGCGAAATATGCTATAATAGTTATAAGTTTGTGCGTCTGATGATATGGAGGGATTTGTAATGGAACAGGCAAAAGAAATGGTAAAGAAAGACAATTCTCTGGGGTCGATTCGCATTGCCGATGAAGTGGTCAGCATTATTGCTGGTCTGGCTGCTACAGAGGTGGAAGGCATTGCTGGTATGAGCGGCGGTATTGCTGGCGGTATTGCGGAGATACTGGGCCGCAAGAATTTTGCCAAAGGCGTCAAAGTCGAAGTCGGTGAAAAAGAAGCAGCCGTCGATCTCTATATTATCGTGAAATACGGTGTCCGCATTCCCGACGTGGCTCTGGCTGCACAGGAAAATGTCAAGCAGGCCATCGAAAACATGACCGGCCTTTCCGTGGTGGAAGTCAACATCCATGTACAGGGCGTGGGTTTCCCGGAGGAAGAAAACAAGACGGAAGAGGTACGTGTCCGCTAAGGCGAAGATAGCGGAAAGAGGCGTATTCTATGAGTATAATCAACCGGTTTTTGCTGTTGCTGTTATCCCTGATGGGGTTAGCGCTGTCTTTTGCTGTGCTGGCGGCAGCCATGCAGGTTCTGCCAGAGAATGTCTGGTTGAAGCAGCTCCATTTTGTGCTGGCCCAGAAGGAAACCTATATCGTCTGTCTGGTGATGGTGTTGATTTGTGTCAAGCTGTTTCTGGCCGTATTTTCCCGTAAACCCAGTACCCCTTCCACCAGTAAGGGGGAGTATGTGATCGATGCCGGCCCCCAGGGGGAGGTGCGCGTGTCCCTGGAGGCCATGCGCAGCCTGGCTGACCGCATGGCCCGGGAAGTTCACGGCGTGCGGGATGCGAAGGTGCGCATCAAGGCGCATAATCCCAAGGAAGGCGAAGCCAGCTTGTCCTTGGATGTGGATTTGTCTGTGGGCCGGGAGGCAGAGGTTTCTGTGGTGGCCAAGACCTTGACGAATCGGGTGCAGGAGCATTTTCGCCGTACCATGGCATTGACGGATGTGCCGGTGAATGTGATGGTGTCGGAAGTGTCGGATGCAGAGCCAGAGAAGAAACATCGTGTGGTTTAAGGCGGTGAGGACATAGTGAAGGAAGAGTTCGGAAAGATGCTGACCCAGCTATGGCAGAATCACCGCGGCAAGACCAGTGGCTTTTTGATTGGCATGCTCTTGGGTACAGCGGTGTTGTGCTTTGGTTTTTGGCATACCTTTTTTGTCATCTGCTGTGGGCTTATTGGTCTGTTTATCGGTTTGCAGTTGGATAATGGGGAAAGTACAGTGGAAACCATGCGGGAAAGAGCATGGCAGTTCTTTGAACGGTTTCAGCGTTGAGGGAATTTGACGATAGAATAAGATTTAAGGAAGGTAAGTAATGAGTCGTAGACAAGCAAGAGAAGCAGCCCTGCAGGCGCTTTTTCAGTTGGATTTGAATCATGGTGAGGAAGGGCAGCAGGAGCAGTATGAGACTCTCGCGATTGACACGGTGCTGGGAGAAGCGGAGAAGATGAGCGCCCATGACCGGGAATATGTAAAGACGCTGGTACATGGAACCCGGATTTATTTAGCGGAAATTGATAACCTGATTGCCGCCAGCTCTAAAGATTGGAAAATTGAGCGCATGGCAACGGTGGACCGCAATATTACCCGGCTGGCTGCTTATGAGATTCGTTTCTCGGAGGAAAAGCTCACCCCGAATATTGCCATTAACGAAGCTGTAGAACTGGCGAAAAAGTATGGTACGGATGATTCCCGCCGTTATGTCAACGGCATTCTGGGCGCAATGGTGAAGGCTCAGTAATTGACAATGACTGCCAGACCCAAAGAGGGCTGGCAGTTTCTTGTGTATGGGGGAAGATGCATGGCTATCCATTCTGTCAGCGATATCAATCGTTATCTAAAGGACCTGCTAGCTGGAGAACCGCTGCTTAGCGGTCTTTCCGTGCGGGGAGAAATATCCAATTACAAGCAATATCCTTCCGGACATTGTTATTTTACGCTGAAAGATGCGAATTCAGCGCTGAAATGCGTGATGTTCCGCAGCCGGGCGCAACATCTGCGGTTCCTGCCGCAGAATGGCATGCAGGTGGTGGCCGGCGGTACGGTATCCGTTTACGAGCGGGATGGTGTATACCAGCTGTATGTGGATAACCTGATGCCCGAAGGGACGGGGGATTTGGCGCTGGCCTTCGAACAGCTCAAGAAGAAGCTGGCGGCGGAGGGGCTTTTTGACCAGTCCAGGAAGCGGCCTCTGCCGCCATTTCCCAGGAAAATCGGTGTGGTTACCAGTTCGGCAGGGGCAGTGCTTCGGGACATTTATCGGGTGTCGAAACGGCGCTGGCCTCAGGTGCAGCTGGTACTCTATCCTGTGCAGGTGCAGGGGGAGGGCGCATCTGCACAGATTGCCCAGGGCATTGATTTCTTTGCCGAGGAATATGCGGTGGATGTGATTATTGCGGGCCGGGGCGGTGGTTCCATGGAGGATTTGTGGGCCTTTAATGAGGAGCCGGTGGTGCGGGCGATTGCGGCCTGCCCGGTGCCGCTGATTTCTGCCGTTGGTCATGAGACGGATTTCACCCTGGCTGATTTTGCCGCAGATGTGCGGGCAGCCACGCCTTCCCAGGCGGCAGAACTGGCGGTACCAGACCGGACAGAGGTCCGGCGCCGGGCGGAAAACCGGATGAGTCAGCTGACCCAGCAAATGCGGCGGGAGATTGCAGTCCGCCGGCAGAAACTGGATAGTATCCTGCAAAGCCGCGTCATGCGGGAACCGCAGAGCATGCTGGCGGAGCGGCGTCAGCGGCTGGATTTTCTGCTGGCAGGCTTGCAAAGTGCGGTGAAACAGGGAGTAAAGGGCAAGCAGCACAGCCTGGGGCTGGCCCTGAACCGGCTGGCAGCGATTAATCCGGTGGCCGTTCTGGAGCGGGGGTATGGTATTGTGACGAAACAGGATAAGCTGGTGAACAGTATCGCGGCTGTGGAAGTCGATGATGAATTGCAGCTGACACTTACGGATGGCAGGATAAAGGTAAGAGCTTTGGCAAAGATAGGAGAGGGTGAGCGATAATGCCGCGCAAGAAGGAACTGTCCTTTGAGGAGTCACTGGCTAAGTTGGAGGATATCGTCAAGCAGATGGAAAGTGGCGACAGCAGTCTCAAGGATTTGATGGACAATTATACCGAGGGCATGAAGCTGGGGCAAAGTTGTCTCAAGGAATTGGCCAAAGCGGAAGCTGCCATGGATGTGGTGGTGGAACGTGATCAGGGAAAAATCGTAGAGCACGAACTTAGAATAGAGGGAGAATGACAATGGAGTTTAAGAAAATCTGGCAGGACCGCAGTGCGCTGGTGGAAGCACAGCTGGTGAAGGAACTGAACGAGGCCAATCCTCTGGATAAGACCCTCTGCGAGTCCATGAAGTACAGCCTGCTGGCCGGGGGGAAGCGTCTGCGTCCCATTCTGCTCATGGCTGCCGCGGATGCCGTGGGCGCTAAGGGCACGGATTATCTGACCACGGGATGCGCCATGGAGATGATTCATACCTATTCGCTGATTCATGACGATCTGCCGGCCATGGATGATGATGATTACCGCCGGGGGAAACTCACCAACCACAAGGTTTATGGAGCAGGAATGGCTACGCTGGCTGGTGACGCGCTGCTGACGCTTGCCTTTGAAGTCATGTTGCGCCAGCAGGGCGTTGATGCTGGCCGGCTGGTGCAGGTCGTGCGGGAAATCAGCATGGCTGCAGGCCCCGATGGCATGGTAGGGGGACAGGCACTGGATCTGGAGGCGGAAGATAAGCAGATCTCCATGGAAACCATGAAGAAGATTCACCTGGGAAAAACCGGTGCCCTGTTCCGAGCCGCCATCCGTAGTGGTGCTATTTTAGGGGGCGCAGATGCGGCTGCCCTGCAGGCATTGACGGTTTATGCGGATAATTTTGGCCTGGCCTTCCAGATTACCGACGATGTTTTGGATGTCATTGGTGATGAAGCGGTAATCGGTAAACCCGTGGGCAGTGACGAGAAGAATCATAAGTCCACTTATGTTACCCTGACCTCCTTGGAAGAAGCCAGGACGCTGGCGCAGGATGCCGTGGATGCAGCGATGGATGCGCTGCAGGTCTTTGGCGGGGAAGCGGATTTCCTGCGGGAACTGGCAGCCTATCTGCTGAAGCGCAATAAATAATGGGGAAGTGCGGATGATGAATTATCCATTACTGGAAAAAATCAAAGAACCAGCTGACATCAAGCGGTATAGTGTCAGTGAACTGGAAAGGCTGGCCAAGGAACTGCGGGCACTTATCGTGGAGACCGTGGCGGAAAACGGAGGCCATTTGGCTCCCAGTCTGGGGACGGTGGAGCTTACGCTGGCGCTGTATAGTGTATTCAATTTCCCGAAGGACAAGCTGATTTGGGATGTAGGGCATCAGGCCTATAGCCACAAGATTCTCACCGGGCGCCGGGAAAGGTTTCATACCCTGCGGCAAAAGGGGGGGATTACCGGTTTTCCCAATCGTTTCGAATCCAGCTACGATGCCTTTGGCGTAGGTCATGCCAGCACTTCGATTTCAGCGGCTTTGGGCATGGCTATTTCCCGGGACTTAAGCGGGCGCAGCAACGAGGTGATTGCCGTTATCGGTGACGGCGCCCTGACGGGAGGCGAGGCCTTTGAGGCCCTCAACCAGGCCGGGGATTTGGGCAAAAAGTTAATGGTCATTCTCAACGATAATGAAATGTCCATTGATAAGAATGTGGGCGGTCTGAGCGATTACCTGTCCCGAATCCGCATCACGCCGCAGTACAACCGGGCTAAGAAGGATGTGGGCAGCCTGCTCATGAGCATTCCCCATATCGGGGACAAGGCCTTTAAGACGGCCCAGGTGGTGAAGGATAGTGTCCGGGCAGCTTTGGTGCCCGGCGGCTTTTTTGAGGAGTTGGGTTTTCATTATATCGGTCCGGTGGATGGCCACAATATCAGCCTGTTGCAGGAATTATTTGCACGGGTGCGGGAGATGGATGGCCCCATCCTGATTCACGTTCATACGACCAAGGGCAAGGGCTATGAACCGGCGGAAATGGAGCCGGATAAGTTTCATGGCATCGGCCGGTTTGATCAGGAAACGGGTAAGTGCCCCCCGAAAGAGGGTGCGCCGTCCTATACTTCCGTATTCAGCAAGGCCTTGATTGAGCTGGCGGCAAAGGATAGCAACATCACCGCCATAACTGCGGCTATGCCCAGTGGCACGGGACTGAAAGCCTTTGGGGAGGAATATCCCAACCGATTTTTCGATGTGGGGATTGCTGAGGAACATGCCGTAACATTGGCTGCCGGTATGGCTGCGGATGGCAAGCATCCGGTGGTGGCGCTTTATTCCACCTTTGCCCAGCGGGCCTATGATCAGCTGATGCATGATGTATGCCTGCAAAAGCTTCCGGTGACGCTTTGTCTTGACCGGGCGGGGCTGGTGGGGGCCGATGGGCCAACCCATCATGGAGCCTTTGACCTTTCGTATCTGCGGCATATGCCCAATATGACGGTCTTTGTGCCCAAAGATGAGGCAGAGCTTCGGGATATGCTGGCAATGGCCATCCGCATGGATAGTCCAACGGCCCTGCGTTACCCCCGGGGAAAGGGGCAGGGCGTGGCGCTCAGCGAAGGTTTTCAGGATGTTCCCTTAGGGCAGGCCGAAATTCTGCGTGACGGCAGTGATGTGGCGATCTTAGGGGTTGGTCCCTTGCTCTATAAGGCCATGGAGGCGGCGGAGCTCCTGCAGCAGCAGGGGATTTCCGCCAGCGTGGTCAATATGCGCTTTGTAAAGCCCTTGGATGTGGATACGATTAAGCGTCTGTGTCATGTCCGGCTGATGGTGACGGTGGAAGAGAACAGCTTATTGGGGGGCTTTGGTTCGGCTGTGGCGGAATATCTGGCCGACAGTGGACTGGGCCGCAGTCTTGATCTGTTGCGGCTGGGCCTTCCCGATCAGTTTGTGGAACAGGGCACCCAGGAGGAATTGCTGACGGTCTGTGGCCTGCAGCCGGAACAGATGGCAGCAAAGATAAAGGAAAGATTGAACTGATGGCAAAACAGAGATTGGATATACTTTTGGTGGAACGGGGCCTGGCCGGCAGCCGAGAACGGGCCAAACGCATGATTATGGCCGGGGAAGTCCTGGTGGATAATCAGAAAGTGGATAAAGCCGGGGCAACTGTAAAGGCGGAAGCGGAGATTCGTCTATTAGGAAATGATATTCCCTATGTGAGCAGAGGCGGGTTGAAGCTGGCCAAGGCCATGGCTGAATTCGGCGTGGAAATCCAGGGGAAGCGCTGTGCAGATATCGGCGCTTCCACCGGTGGCTTTACGGATTGCATGCTGCAGAATGGTGCGGTGCAGGTCTTTGCCATCGATGTGGGTTACGGCCAGCTGGCCTGGAAACTGCGCACGGATGAACGGGTAGTCAATATGGAGCGGACCAACATCCGCAATGTGACCACGGCAGATATTGGCACGCGGCTGGACTTTGCCTCTATTGATGTGGCGTTTATTTCCCTGACTAAGGTATTGCCGGTTGCCCACGAGCTCTTAAATGACAATGGGGAGCTGGTGGCCCTGATCAAGCCGCAGTTTGAGGCGGGAAGGGAAAACGTGGGCAAGAAAGGAGTCGTCCGGGATCCCCAGGTACATGAGGAGGTTATCCGTAAGGTTACGGCTTTTGCCCGGGAAACAGGCTTCGTGCCCATGGCGCTCACCTTTTCTCCGGTAAAGGGACCCGAGGGCAATATCGAATATCTGATTCGCCTGTCCAAGGATCAGCAGCAGGAAGACACGGTAACGGAGGAGCGGCTGATTGCGGTGGTGGCTGAAGCCCATGGCGAGCTGGATAAGTAAGGCTGGATAAGGAGCGGTACATATGCCAATTAAGACCATAGCCATATTTCCCAATGTCAGCAAACCCCAAGCGCCGGAGGTCCTGCGGCGCATCCTGCGGTTCTATCAGGACAAGGATGTGCGGCTGATGCTGCCTGTGGACGAATCCCGCTACTTCGATTTGGAGTCGCTGGGGGTAGAGGATATTGAAAAGGAACCTGCGGATATTGCCCTGTCCATAGGCGGCGATGGTACGCTTTTAGGGGTTTGCCGCCGTTATGGAGCCAGTGCTGTGCCGGTTTGTGGCATCAATATCGGTACATTAGGGTTTATGGCGGATATTGAACTGGGTGAGTTGGAGACGAAACTGCAAAAGATATTGGCGGGCGATTACCGCATTGAGCATCGTCTGCTGCTGGCTGGTTTTGTCAAGTCCGATGGCGAGGAACGCTTCCTGGGCCATGCCATCAACGATGTGGTGGTGACCAAGGGCGGCGTGGCGCGCATGCTTCATCTGGGCCTGTCCATCAATGATTCCCATCTGATGGATTATAAGGCAGACGGGGTAATCGTTTCTTCACCAACAGGGTCCACGGCCTACTCCCTGTCTGCCGGCGGCCCCATTATGAGCCCTTCCATACAGGCGCTGCTGGTGACGCCTATCTGTGCCCATACCTTCAATATGCGGCCTCTGGTGGTTGGCGAGGATGATGTGGTGCATATCAAGATTGCCGCCATTCATCAGGATATCCTCGTAACCTTTGATGGTCAGGAAAGCTTCCGGTTATTGCCCGGTGATGAAATCACGGTGATGAAATCCACAGCTCAGGCCGGAATTATCAAATTTGAAGATAAGGACTATTATCAGATCTTACGGACTAAATTGTGGAAAAATGACGGGGTGGAGCAATGAGTCAGAGTAAGACAAGCAGGCGGGAAGGTGAGAACGTGAAAAGTGTGCGTCAGGCAGTAATCAAGAATATTATCGAAACGCAGATTATCGAAACCCAGGAGGATTTGGCCGATGCCCTGCGTCAGCAGCGCATTAAGGTAACCCAGGCTACGGTTTCCCGGGACATCAAGGAAATGATGCTGATTAAGGTGCCCACAGGGGATGGCCGTTATCGCTATGCCTATCCCATGCAGAATACGGTTATCTTTACCGAAGAACGTATGCAGCGACTGTTTCAGGATACGGTTATCAGCTGTGATTATAGTGAAAATATCGTGGTGGTCAAGACCTTGCCCGGCGGGGCCAATACCGTTGCCTCCGCCCTGGACCATGCCAACTGGCCGGAAGTGCTGGGGACGGTGGCTGGCGATGACAATATCTTCATCATCGTTAAACCGAAAGCAGCGGCAACGACGGTGACGGAGCGTCTTTCTTCTTTTTTGCAGTAAAGGAGCAGGCTAGGAATGCTGAAAACACTAACGGTTTGGAACTTCGCCCTGTTGGAGCATGTGCAGGTAGAGTTTGGCGAAGGGCTTAATATCCTGACGGGGGAAACCGGTGCAGGTAAATCCATTCTGATTGATGCGCTGGGGGCCATCCTGGGACAGCGGGTTTCTTCGGATGCCATTCGCACTGGCTGCGACTGGCTGCGGGTGGAGGCGGTCTTCACTTTGGATGATGAGTCCTTGGGGCTTCATGAACTGCTGTCCGGTCAGGCGATTGACGATTCGGAGGGATTGCTCATCATTACCCGGCAGGTAACCAAGGGCGGACGCAGCATGGTGCTGGTTAACGGCTGTCATGTGACTTTGACCATCCTGCGGCAGATTGGCGCCTTTCTGGTGGATATCCATGGGCAGAATGAAAATCTGGCCCTGCTCAAAGAGGGCAACCAGTTCGTACTGCTGGACAATTATGACCCGGATTTGGCAGAGGCTTTGGCTGCCTATAAGCAGACCTATGGAATCTGGAAAGCCAAGCAGCAGGAGCATGCCGAAAAGGAACAGTCCGCCCGGGAATATGCCCAGCGGCTGGATATGCTGCGCTGGCAGGATAAGGAAATCAGCGAGGCAGAGCTTAAGGAAGATGAGGATGAGGAACTGGAGGCAGAAATCCGCAAGCTGTCTCATGCGGAAAAGATTGCCGGTTTCGTAGAGGATTCCTACAATCTGCTGGATGTGGGCACAGATGGCGGCAGTGCAGTGCTTACGGCGGTGGCCAGGGTCAAGAAGAATCTTGAGGACATGAGCCGCTATGATGACAGTCTGGCCAATACCTGTTCCATGGTGGAAGAGGCGTATATCTCTTTGCAGGAGGCGGCGGGGGAATTGCGGGATTACGGTGAATCCCTGGAGTTTCAGCCTGCCAAACTGGATAAGCTGCAGAGCCGCATGGATGTAATCGACCGGCTTTGCCGCAAATACGGGGCTACCATTGCCGATGTGCTGGACCATCAAAGCAGGGTGCAGCAGGAACTGGCGGATATCGAAAATTACGATGACGATATGGCAAAGCTGGAACGGGAGATTGCTGAATTGGAGTCTGGGCTCACTAAGAAGGCAGAACGGCTTACCAGCCTGCGCCAGCGGGCGGCAGGCGAACTGGCCCAGGCCATCGGCAGCCAGCTGACTGCCCTGGGCATGCCCCAGGCTGCTTTTCATATTCGGGTGGAGCCTGCGGGAAGATTCCAGGTAAACGGTGCCGATACCGTAGCCATGTATTTCTCCGCCAATCCAGGGGAGGAGGAAAGGCTGTTGTCCAAGGTTGCTTCCGGCGGTGAGCTTTCCCGTATCGCCCTGGCCATCAAGACCGTGGCGGCATCCCGGGATTCTTCGGTGCCCAGCATGGTCTTTGATGAAATCGATACAGGGATTGGCGGCCGTACGGCCCAGATGGTGGCTGAACGCATTGCGCTGGTGGCCCAGTACAAGCAGGTGCTCTGTATCACACATCTGCCCCAGATTGCCTGCATGGCAGACATCCATCTGTACATTGCCAAGACCAGTGCCGGAGATTCCACCGTGACCCAGGTGCGGCCCCTTACGGAACGGGAACGCATCAGTGAGATCGCCCGGATGGCATCAGGGGTGGATGTGACTACGGCATCACTGGATAATGCCAAGGAAATGGTGAGTCATGCAAGGCTCACAAAGCAGAAATTTGCAGCGACAAAGGCCGGTTAAATACCGGTTGCCGTTGTTCCTGCATACATCTATAAAAATAGGCCCGGTGGCTGATAATCGTTTTTCTTCGCTGAGACAGGCTGGTCAAGCGCTGCGAAAAAGGATTATCAGCCACCGGGCTTTCGTGCATTATAAGAGGTAACGTTTCTATTGCGGATCCTGGGCCAGGACAGGGGCAAGTTCTGCTTCATCCGGAGTGATATAGAGGGTTTTCTGGTTGGTGAAGATCACAAAGCCGGGCTTGCTGCCGGAGGGCTTCTTGACGTAGCGGATTTCCGTGTAGTCCACAGGAATCTTGGAAGAACCCTGGGCCTTGCTGAAGTGGGCCGCCAGCTGGGCTGCCAGCAGAAGGGTATCTTCGCTGGGCTCGGCACCGCCGTTGCGCAGAATTACATGGGAGCCGGGGATATTCTGGGTATGGAACCAGGTATCGTTGAAGCTGGCAGTCTTGCAGGTGAGCTTATCGTTTTGGTAGTTGTTCTTGCCCACCAGAATCGAAGTGCCGTCCGGCGCAGTGAAATGGAAGGGGTGAGAGGGCTTATCGTTGTTCTTGCGTTTGAGCTTTTCCCGCAGATAGCCGCCTTCTACCAGTTCATTATGGATTTCGGCAATTTCTCCCAGACTGGAAGAGGCCGACAGGGAGGTCTCGATGCTTTCCAGATAGGCAATGGAAGCTTCACATTCTTCTCGTTGTATCTGCAGGAGTTCCTGGGCCCGTTTGAGCTTGTCGTATTTCTTGTAGCAAAGCTGCATGTTCTGGATGATGGTAAAGCGCTGGTCCAGGGGAATGGTGATTTCTTCCCCTGTTTCGCTATAGATATCAGCCACGGTAATAGCGGCATCGGCGTGGTCCTGATACTGGTATTGGTAGGTCATGAGATTATCGCCCCGGATTTTATACTCCTTGGCGTTTTCCGCAGCCGCAATCTCTTCATCCAGTTTCACCAGTTTGTTTTCTGCCCGGTGCAATTCATTTTTCACCAGTTTCCGGAAACGGTCCTTGTCTGGTAGAACGTAACTGCCTGCCAGGGCGCTGGCCTTTTCCAGCATGGCACTGACGCTGGAAAATTTTAAGGGAAGGGCCTGGGGCAGGTAGTGGAGCGGGAATGAGGCCATGGCCAGCACCTTCTGATTGTTGTCCATCAGGATTACTGGAGCAGGCGTTTCCTGGCTGGCGGCTTCCCGGATTTCGCCCAGAGCATTTTCTACAGCCTGGAAATCCGCGTCATCCAGAGTTTGTAAGCGGGTACTGGGGGCAAGGCCCGCATCGAAGCAGACTTCTTTGGCTGATACGGGACCAAAGCCCATGCAGGCACCCAAGAGGGCTTTATCCAGACGTTCTTCGGGGCCGGTAGCCTTGACTTTGGCCATGACATCTGGAAGTGGCGTGGTAAAGAGGTCAAGCTTATCCTGACCGGGGGGCAGTTCATAGGTATCGCCGGGCAGAACGGTACGAACGCGGCTGCTGTTGGTGCCAATCTTGCGCAGTGCATCGATGATGGTTCCGTCCTGCAATAGGATGATGTTGCTGTATTTGCCCATCAGTTCCATGACCAGGGTCTTGGTGACGATTTTGCCGCCGGCAGCCAGGGAATCCACATCCATCAGCAGGATGCGGTCCAGTCCATGCTGCCGGATGGCGGCGATGCGGCCAGTTTCCAGCTGCTTGCGGAGCACCATGCAGAAGATGGGGGGCTCGGGGGGATTTTCCAGATTCTTCGTCAGCAGATGCGCGGCGGGATTCTGGGAATTGATGCTGATATGCAGCTGATGATTTTGTCCCGGCTGTCGGATGGACAGCACAACGGACTGTTTATTCGGTTGGGTTATCTTATCAATGCGGCCTCCTGCCAGGGTGTTGTTCAGCTCCCGGACCAGAGGATGCATGGAAAAGCCGTCAAGACTCATAGTTGTTCTCCTTAGATATCAAAGTAAATAGCATAAACTTCATTATAGCATTGCTGATAATCGAGGGTCAAATTCTGCAGCTGGGAATGGAGAAGTTTTTTTGCCGGAAACCTTTTCAGGCTGGGGCGTTTGCGGTATAATGTCAAAGTTACTATATTCATTCAAGCAATTATCGATTTGGGAGGAACGTATGGAATCATTTGTGGGGGCGTTAGGGCTGTATGGCCTGGGGACGCTGGCGTTGATCTGGCCCAAGCGGCTGGAATTAGCTGCCCATTACGTATCCATGGGACTGGCAGTCATTGCCAGTCTTTTGGTTTTGGTTCAGGCACTGGGAGAAATCCTGGGGCTGACTGCCGGTGGTGGGCTGATGCTGGGCCGTTACTCTTTGGCTGTTGACGGCTGGGCGGCGGCTTTTTTGCTGATTATCGGCCTGTCGGGGGCGGCCGTCAGTATTTATGGTATGGGTTATGGAAAGGGCTATCTGGGCGCCCGTATCCGGCAGCTCACGGGGCTTTGGAACCTTTTTCTGGGTTCGATGGTGCTGGTGGTGCTGGCCGGGGATGCCTTTACCTTTATCCTGGCCTGGGAAATCATGGCCCTGGTGTCTTTCCTGCTGGTCAATCATGAGAGTGAAAAGAAGCAGGTGGTAAATGCGGCCTACCAGTATATGGTTATGACCCATCTGGGAACGGCTGCCATTCTCGTGGCTTTTTATATACTGGGCAGTGGGGCGGAAAGCTTTGCCTTTATGGATTTGGCGCATAGTGAATTGTCACCGGTGCACAAACATATCGCCTTTGGCTGTGCCTTTATCGGTTTTGCGCTGAAGTCCGGGCTGATGCCTTTACACGTGTGGCTGCCCAATGCCCATCCGGCGGCGCCGTCCCATGTGTCAGCGCTGATGAGCGGTGTGATGCTGAAGGTGGCGGTCTATGGTTTTGGCCGTTTTGTCTTTGAATTTATTGGGGCTGATGTAGTTGCCTACGGTCTTATCGTCATGGTGGTGGGCTTGCTATCCGCCTTCCTGGGGGTGCTCTATGCGTCCATGGAAAAGGATATGAAGCGCATCCTGGCCTATTCCTCGGTGGAAAATATGGGCATTATCTTTGCGGCTTTTGGCTGTGGTATGCTGCTGGTGGCCATGGACAGGCCTTATCTGTCGCTGGTGGCCTTTACGGCGGTGCTGGTGCATTCTTTTGCCCACAGCCTGATGAAATGTTTGCTCTTTATGAGTGCCGGTGCGGTGATGCATGCTACGGGAACCCGTAATATCGAGCTTCTGGGGGGACTTTTGAAAAAGATGCCCTGGACCGCAGCCTTTACCCTGATCGGCTCCATGTCCCTGGCCTCGCTGCCCTTTACGGCAGGCCTGGTGGGCGAGTGGCTGACCCTGCAGAGCATGATGACCCTGGCCTTTGAGTCCGGTACGCCGGAACTGCGCCTGCTGGTTATCTTCACCTTTATCCTGCTGGGGTTGACGGGGGCCTTGGCCCTGGGCTGCTTTGTCCGGCTTTATGGCATTACCTTCCTGGGACGTCGCCGGTCCAATCTGGTGCTTAAAGCCCAGGAAATGCCCTTTTCCATGCTGCTGGGGATGGGCATTGAGGCGCTGGTTATCTTGCTGGTGGGCATTATGCCGGCTCCGGTGGTCAATGGTATGCGTCATGTCCTGGTGGGAAATAACGCGGGGATTCCGGCCGGCGATTTTATTGGTCTTTGGTGGAATGGCGGTCAGTCAGAAGCCGTGTTCAATCCTTGGCTGATGCTCCTGGCGATACTGTTGCTTCTGGTTTTGACGACTCTGACCATCAGCAGCCGGAAAATCATCGTACGTCAGGAGATGACCTGGAACTGCGGTACCGAACCAACCCGCCGTCAACAGTATACGGCTACGGGTTTTTCCAAGCCCCTGCGCCGGGCCTTTGATTTCATTCTGAAACCGCATCGGGAGCGTGTATTCCTGCAGCGGGATCATGCCTATTTTGGCCGGAGGCTTCATTATAATCTGATGATTCCCGACCAGTTTTCGGATAAGCTCTATCGGCCGGTGGAGCACATCGTGGTGAAGCTGGCCGAGGCTCTGCGGATCGTTCAGCAGGGCAGCGTCCGCTTATATATTGGCTATACCATGATTGCCATGGTGATTGTGTTGCTTTGGGGAGGTATGTGAGATGGCATTTGGTTTTGGTCATGCCACTGTGCAGGCGCTCTGTCTGCTCCTATGCGCTCCCTTGATTGCCGGGATTGTCAATAAGACCAAGGCAGTCTTACAGAAACGGCAGGGGGCCAGCATCTTTCAGGAGTATTTTGACCTTTGGAAATGGTGGCAAAAGCCCGTTATTGTTACAAAATATACCAGCTGGGTATTTCTGGCAGCGCCCATCGTGTATTTGGTCACCAGCATCATGGCGGCCATGATGCTGCCAGGATTGCTGACGGGGAATATCCGCTTCGGCGATGCCTTTGTTTTCGTCTATGTTTTGGCCCTGGGGCGGTTCTTTATGACCCTGGGCTCTCTGGATTCGGCAACGGCTTTCGGCGGCATGGGCGGTTCCCGGGAAATCTATATTTCCGTGCTGGTGGAACCGGCGGTTATGCTGGCGATTCTTCTGAATGCCAGCCGCTATGGTTCGACGATGCTGTCCCAGATGGTCATCGATTATCAGGCCTTCTACTTTACCGTGCCGGCGGTCTTGGGCAGCGTGGCCTTCTTTCTGGTCATGCTGGCGGAAAACAGCCGTCTGCCGGTGGATAATCCCGATACCCATTTGGAACTCACCATGATTCATGAGTGCATGACCTTGGAATATTCCGGGCGTTTGCTGAGTTATATCCATTTGGGCAGTATGCTGAAGATGCTGTCCTTCCTGGTGCTTTTTGGCAGTCTCTATCTGCCCCTGCCTTTACCCATTGCGGTAAAGGTTTTGCTGAGCGCCCTGCTGATTGGTCTGGTGGAAACCCTGAACAACAAGATGCGCCTCTTCAAAGTTCGTGTTTATTTAACAGCGGCAATCATCATGCTGGCTGTAGCCATTAT
This sequence comes from Selenomonas sp., assembly GCF_024699275.1. The sequence goes on along the minus strand of NZ_JAILPX010000088.1, from coordinate 70,292 downwards.
TGCGCAGTAAGGAGGAGAACATGGAATATTTAGTGGTATTGCTCCTCTTTGTGGTCTTTGTCCAGACCCGGGTGATGGAGCTGCGCCGTTCGGTGATGGCGCTGATGGTGCAGTCGGCAATTGTGGCTTGTGCCTGTCTTTTAGCTGGATTGAACCATGGGCTTATCCATGCCCTGATTCCCTTTGCCCTGACTTTAGGGGTAAAGGTGCTGTTCATTCCCTTGGCCATGTTGAAACTCATCAAACGCATTACCGATGAACGCGAAATCTTTTCGGATATCAATGTGAATTATTCCACCATGGCAGCGGCAGCCTTTCTAGTGTTTGGTTATGTCCTGGGAAGCCGCTTTATGATGGCTCCGATTGCCCGGGATATCTTTGCCGCCACCATCATGATGATTATGACGGGCTTGGCACTGATGGTCATGCGCAAACGGGCCATTCTGCAGATTTGCGGTCTGATTACGCTGGAAAACGGCATCTATCTGTTGGGCCTCATCATTACGGAAGGCCTGCCCTTGGTGGTGGAGCTGGGGGTATTCCTGGATGTGTTGATTGCCGTGGTCGTGTTGGTTATCCTCACCAATCGTATGAGTCTGTCCTTTATGACTACGGACACCACGGTTATGAGAAAATTGAAGGGCTGAGGTAGTTTATGGAACTTTATTATATACTGGGGCTGCCGCTGCTCTTTGCGGTGGTGGCCGCTACGGGCATGCTGGGGCTGAAGCTCCGGCACTTTGCCGACCGGCTGACGGCCACGGTGGTCTTTGGCTTAATCCTGCATTTGGGGGCAGACTTTTCCCTGCATCCCCAGGAGCCGATTCGGCAGGGTTTCTTTTATCTGGATGCCTTGGGAATCTGGATGCTGGTGATTGTAGGGGCGCTGTACTTAGCTTTTGCCTGGACTAGCAAGGCCTATCTGGAAAGGGATACCAATATCCGCTATGGCTATCTGCGACGGTTTACCCACCTGGAGGGGCGCTTTTACGCCCTGTCCCATCTATTTGTCTGGACCATGATGCTGGTGGTGACGGTAGACAGCCTGGGGCTGATGTGGGTTACCATTGAAGCGACCACGTTGGTATCGGCTCTGCTGGTGGCTTTTAAGTTTACCCGTACCTCCCTGGAGGCCGCCTGGAAATATGTGATGGTCTGCACGGTGGGCATCTGTCTGGCGTTGTTGGGAACCATCATTCTCTACTATGGTCAGCTGCAGTCCTTGGGCAATGTCCAGCCGCTGAACTGGGAGTTCATGGCGGTTCATGCCAGGATGCTGGACCCGGAAGTAGCCAAGTTGGCCTTCTGTTTCCTGTTTGTCGGCTATGGGACGAAAATCGGCCTGGCCCCTATGCATGCCTGGCTGCCGGATGCCCACTCCGAAGCGCCGGCCCTGACCAGTGGTCTGCTCTCCGGTGCTTTGTGCATCTGTGCCTTATACGTGCTGCTGCGGGCTACCGCTGTCGTAATGCCGGTGGTGGGCTTAGATTTTATCAGCAACATGTATGTGGGCTTCGGGCTTTTGACCATTGCCCTGGCGGTACCCTTTGTGGTGGTACAGCGGGATGTGAAACGCATGCTGGCGTATTCTTCCATGGAGAACTTCGGCTTGCTGGCTGCTGGTTTTGGCTTGTTCATGCCTTTAGCGGCGGAAGCATCCCTATTGCATATGTTTAATCACGCCCTGGTCAAGTACATGCTGTTCTATACGGCGGGGACCATCATGGAAACCTATGGAACGAAGAATATGATGCGCATGCACGGGATGATGCAGCAGGCTCCCAGAACGGCCATGTTCTGGTTGCTGGGAATCGTGGGGATCCTGGGGATGCCGCCCATGGGGGTATTCTTCAGTAAGTTCTACATCATTGCCAGCTTCTTTCAGGGGCAGCATCCTTATCTGGGAATCCTGGCACTGCTCCTGCTGGCCGGGATGCTCATTGGCATTCTCTATCATGCCATGCGCATGCTGGGGGGCAAGCCGACCCGCAAGGCTGCTGGTGAACTGATGGGCAGACTGGACAGTGCGGTGCTCTTTTTCCTGCTAGCCGCCAGCGGCCTTGTAAGCGCCTTTGCTTATGAACTTCCCTGCGTGGGAACCCTGCTGACCGAGGCGGCAAAAATCGTTCTGGGAGGTGTGAACTGATGGCTGATTGGTCGTTGAAGGTGGTGAGCCCGGAAAATTTCCGGGGTACTGCCAATATCCTGGCCAATGGAGGTAAGAATCCGTTGACCGCTATGTTTGGTCGTGATGAGACCCTGAATCCTGCAGTAAAGGGCTATGCCATTTACGCCGTCTTTGAAAATCTGGCGGAGCACAGGATGGAAGCCGTCAAGGCCGTGTTTGGCGAAGGGGAGTCCCTTTGCTATGAATCGCTGACACCGGTGATTCCGGCAGCTGCCTGGTATGAACGGGAGATTCAGGATATGTTCGGCATCGTGCCGCAGAATCATCCGGATCCCCGGCCACTGGTGCTGCACGATACATTTCCTGACGGTTTTTATCCGCTGCGCAAGCAGGTGGAAAAAGATGCAGATGTTCATGGCAGCCGCCGGATGGACATGAGTGTGGCCAAGGGCGAAGGCGTCTATGAGGTGCCGGTGGGCCCCATTCATGCCGGTATCATCGAGCCTGGCCACTTCCGCTTCAGCCAGGCCGGTGAATCCATGCTGCAATTGGATGCCCGGCTTTTCTACACCCATCGCGGTCTTGAAAAGCTTATGGAAGGCAAGACGCCTGAGGAGGCGTTGCCCATCGTGGAACGCATCTGTGGGGCCTGCTCGGTGGCCAATACCTGGAGTTACTGTCAGGCCGTGGAAAAGATTGCCGGGGTAAAAATTCCCCGGCGGGCGGCAATTATCCGCACCCTTTTAATGGAAATTGAGCGCATTACCAATCATGTGGGCGATTTGGGCAACATCCCAGCGGGGGTGGGCTTTAATCCCGCAATCAGCCTGGGGGGCCGCACCAAGGAAATGCTCATGCGCCTGCAGGAACGGATTGCGGGCAACCGCTTCCTGCGGGGCATGATCGTTCCTGGTGGTGTCCGGCAGGATGTGGATGCCAGTCTCTGCAAGGATATTGAGGACATCATGGACAAGGCCAGGGTCAGCGTAGATGACCTGGCCGATATGTTTGCCCAGCAGGCAAACTTCCAGAACCGGGTGCGTACCACAGGTATTGTGCGGAAGAGGACGGCCGTTGACTTGGCCATGGTTGGTGTGGGGGCTAGAGCGTCAGGCTTTGCCCACGACAGCCGCAAGGACTTTGTCTATGGCCTTTATCCGGAACTGGATTTCCAGATGGTAACGGAAAAGCAGGGGGATGTGGCCGCAAGATTGGCTGTGCGCATTGCAGAGCTGGCTGAATCCTTCCAGCTGGTACACCAGCTTATCGCCATACTGCGGGCCGACAAGTCCACGGATAAGCTGGCTGAGGAGATTGCCTGGACGGAGGTAAGCGGCGAGGACTGGGGCATCAGTGAGTCCGCCCGGGGCAGCAATTTCCAGTTTGTGGCTCTGGCAAAGGGCAGGATTGACCGGATTTTTGTACGCAGTGCTTCTTACCCCAATTGGCCAGCCGTGACCATTGCGGTACAGGGCGATATCATTCCGGACTTCCCGCTGATCAACAAGAGTTTTGAACTGTGTTATGCATGTATGGATCGCTAGGAGGTGAGGAACGCTTATGTTTAAGGTAATCGAACGCTTATTGGGGGATCGAATCGCCACCGAGGAGATTTCCCTCACCGGCAGTGCCCGCTTTCGGGGAAAAATTACCGGCAGCTGTCCGGAAAACCTGCGGGCAGTGTGTGCCAAGGCCTGTCCTGTGAGAGCCTTTCAGGTAACCGAGGATGCGCAGGGATATGCCGTGGATTATAAAAAATGCCTGTTCTGTGGACGGTGCGTGGAGCAGGCTCTGGGCAATCTGGCGCATAGTCCGGCTGAAGCCATGCCTGTGATTGCGGAAGATGCTGCAGAGGTTACGGCCGAGGTCATCAGGCGGAAGCTGGGACGCAGTCTTCATGTACGCCATTTGGATGCTGGTTCCTGCAATGCCTGTGATTTTGAGATGGGGGCCATGTCCAATCCTCTTTACGATCTGCATCGTTACGGTGTTCATGTGGATGCTTCCCCCCGTCATGCGGATCTTCTGATGGTCACCGGAGTGGTGACGCGGAATCTGGAGCAGGCGCTGAAGATGGCCTATGAAGCCATGCCGGAACCCCGGCTGGTCATGGCCTGTGGAGCCTGTGCGGCAGGAGGAGAGACCTATGGCGCCAGCTATGCAATCGTCGGCGCTGCGGATAAGGTGGTACCAGTGGACATCTATGTTCCTGGCTGTCCACCCCGCCCTAGTGCCATGATTGCCGGGCTTTTAGCTGCCGCTGATATGCTGGCAGAGCGAATATAACGCGGCAGGAAAATCGTCTTTTCAAGCAGTGGATTTGCCCAACGCGGTAAATCCACTGTTCTTTTTTTGAAAATAGTTCGAAATTTTTAGTTTTTTCCTTGTGGCCGGCCATTTTTTTCGGTAAAATAAATATGGAAGTTGTGTATGAGAAGATAGGAGGGATTTTTATGGCCAGTAAATTTTATCGCTGCAGTTTGTGTGGCAATCTGGTGGGCATGATCAAGGAAGGGGGTGGCCAGCTAATTTGTTGCGGCCAGCCCATGACGGAGCTTGCAGCCAATACCACAGATGCGGCCCAGGAAAAACATGTGCCGGTACCAGCCTATGATGTAGCTGCCGGCAAGGTGACGGTGAAGGTCGGCTCTGCTGTACATCCCATGACGCCGGAGCATTATATTGAGTGGATTCATCTGCAGACGAAAATGGGCGGCATGATGCGGCATCTGACACCGGAGGACGAACCTCAGGCCGTATTTGAACTGGCTCCGGGAGATGAACCCGTGGCAGTCTTTGCTTATTGCAACCTGCATGGCCTCTGGAAGGCTGATTGTTAAGTTTCCTATGGGTTTATACGGCTCCTGCAGAGTATTTGCAGGGGCCGTTTTATCTGTGTGAATGGAATAAATTTTGAAAAAACATCCATTTTATGCTAAAATATGATTAGTATAGGGCGTTCTTAGTCTTGTTTATTCTTGATTAGGGGGTGGGTGCTTGTTACAAATCGGTGATAAGGTGGTCTATCCGATGCATGGTGCTGGTGTGATTGCCGGGATTGAAAATTGTGAGGTGCTGGGAGAGGGCAGATCCTATTATGTTCTGCAGATGCCTATGGGGGACATGAAGGTCATGATTCCCGCGGATAAGGCCGATCATGTTGGCCTTAGGGATGTCATACCCGGAGATCGGGTGGACGAGGTTCGCGATGTGCTTGAGGATGAGCCGGAGCGGCTGATGGGCACCTGGAACCGGCGCTATCATACCAATCTGGAACGTTTGAAATCCGGGGATATTTGCGATGCGGCGGCGGTAACCCGCAATCTGGTGGTGCAGGAACGGGAACGGCGCATTTCTGCAGGAGAGCGCCGACTGCTGGACCTGGCCCGGCAGATTGTGGTCAGTGAGCTGGTTTATGCCTGCCACAAGAGTCCTGCAGAAGTGGAGGGCTGGATGGATAACATTCTGGCGGCTAATAATTCTTAACGATTCGTTTATCGGATGGCTGATGGTTTATGGCTGTCCGGTTTTTTTCTGTTGGCAGGTCCTGCCCGTTGACATGGGCAGGGAAAATTTACTATACTTAAGGTTATGCAAGTTATTCTTTGCTGAAGGGAGGTGAAGAGATGTTAGACCGCGTTTTGCGTTTTTTCATTATTCTGTTCCTGGCGATTGCGGGGGCAGCTCTGCTGAATATGGCTACGCCGCTTTTGACTTTTTTTATCAGTACGGAGGCACTGGAAACGGAAATGGGCATCTTCAAATTGTCCATGGCCGGCTTTTTGAGTATCCTCTTTGGGGCTGTACTGGGTGCCGCCTGCGGTTTCCTGTTATCCCCGTTCCTTATCCGCAAACTCAAAGGCTTTGCCGTGTTTGTGGAGGCCCAGCTGAACAAGATGCCAACCCATGATGTGATAGCTGGTGCCATTGGTTTACTTATCGGACTCATTATTGCAAATTTGCTGGGATATGCTTTTTCCAAGATTCCTGTAGTGGGAGAGTATATTCCTGTGGTGTTCAGCATCGTGCTGGGCTATCTTGGCATTCATATCATGATAAAAAAGCGTCTGGAACTGGTGGGGCTTTTTGATTTTATTCCTAAGTTCATGAAGGAACTGGTCAGGATTCGGGAGAGCAAGCAGCCAGTGGTGCCGAAGGCGCCTGTTGTGGAAGGCGGGGAACAGCCCTGCTACAAGCTGCTGGATACCAGCGTGATCATCGATGGCCGCATTGCCGATATCTGTGAAACCGGCTTTTTGGAGGGTACGCTGCTGATTCCCGTCTTCGTGCTGGAGGAACTGCAGCATATTGCGGATTCCGCAGATGCCTTGAAGCGTGTGCGGGGCAGACGAGGGCTGGATATCCTGCAGAAGATTCGGCAGGAATCCCGCATGAAGGTCAAAATCACCGAGGAGGATTTTGAGGACATTCCGGAAGTGGATTCTAAGCTGGTGCAGCTGGCCCAGCAGGTGGGCGGAAAGATCATTACCAACGATTTCAATCTCAATAAGGTCGCCCAGCTGCGGGGGGTAGAGGTTCTCAATATCAATGCCCTGTCCAATGCGGTGAAGCCGGTGGTCATTCCCGGTGAATCTATGCAGGCTTCTATTGTGAAATCCGGTAAGGAGGCTGGTCAGGGGGTTGCCTATCTGGAAGATGGTACCATGATCGTGGTGGAAAATGGCAATCGCTTTATCGGAGAAACCATCGAGGTGGAAGTGACTTCGGCATTGCAGACGGCAGCAGGTCGTATGATCTTTGCCAAACCGAAGAATTGAATAAGTAGTTCAGGCCTTCCCTTGGAGGGAAGGCCTGTTTTTCTAGGAGTGATTTCATGGTCAGTGTTATTTTCCCTGCCGCAGGGCAGGGAAAACGGATGCAGGCTGGTATAAATAAGGTGCTGCTGACTTTAGGGAACGAGCCAATTCTAGTCCGTACCTTAAAGACTTTTTCAGCTGTGGAAGAAATCGGAGAACTCGTTGTGGTGGTGGCAGCAGAGGAAGTGGCAGCCGTGGAAGAACAGCTGCAGCGGATTACCGGACTGAAGCCCTTTAAGGTGACAGCCGGCGGCAGTGAGCGACAGTATTCCATCTATAATGGCCTGCAGCAGGTGGCAGAAGCTGCCGATGTGGTGTTGGTTCACGATGCTGCCCGTCCCCTGGTGACGGAAAAGACCATTCGGGCCGTTATTGCAGCGGCCCGCGCCCAGGGAGGGGCCATTGCAGCGGTGCCTGCCAAGAATACCATCAAGGTGGTGAATGGTGATGGGCTGGTGGAATCCACGCCGCCTCGCAGCACCCTTTGGGAGGTGCAGACACCTCAGGGGTTTCGCAAGGAAATATTGCTTAAGGCCAATGAACAGGCGCTGGCAGAACATTTTCTCGGAACAGATGATGCCAGTTTAGTGGAGCGCATCGGTGTCAAAGTGGCTGTGGTCAGGAGCGATTACCGCAATATCAAGGTGACTACTCCGGAGGATTTATTGATTGCGGAGGCATTCCTGCAGTGTACGGCAGAGGATGAGGCCAGGAGTCTGCAGGCTGCAGCACGAAAGGCCCGGCAGGCATGGCTGAAGGAGGAAGACAGATGACGAGATTTGGTATGGGCTATGACGTCCATCGTTTAGTAGCAGGTCGTAAGCTGATTATCGGCGGGGTGGAAATTCCCCATATGATGGGACTCTTAGGGCACTCGGATGCAGATGTACTTCTGCATGCGGTGGCAGATGCTCTGCTGGGGGCAGCGGCCCTGGGGGATATTGGCCGCCATTTTCCCGATACAGACCCCAAATTCAAAGGCGCTGATAGCATGAAGCTTTTGGCCCATGTGGCGGGGCTCCTTAAGGAGAAGGGGTATATTACCGGCAATGTGGATGCGACCATCGTAGCACAGAAGCCCAAGATGAAGGATTTTATTCCCCAGATGAATGAGAACATTGCCCGTGTGCTGGGGGTTGAATTGGATCAGGTAAATGTCAAGGCTACCACTGAGGAAAAGCTGGGCTTTACCGGTACAGAGGAAGGTATCTCCGCCTATGCGGTGGTAGGTATCGAAAAGGCTTAGGGCATTCAGCCGTTTGCTAGTACGCCCGAGGAGGAATCTTAATGTTAAAAGTTTACAATACAATGAGCCGCAGGAAAGAAACGTTCAAACCACTGCGGGAAGGTGAGGCCAGTATCTATTGCTGTGGTGTTACGCCCTATAACCATCCTCATATCGGCAATGCCCGGCCCTTCGTAACCTGGGATGTGATTCGTCGCTATCTTGCCCATAAGGGCTATAAAGTACGCTATATTCAGAATTTTACCGATGTGGATGACAAGATTATCCGCACGGCCAATGAAGAGGGCGTAAAATGGAGCGATATTTCCGGCCGCTATATCGATGCTTACTTCAAGGCGATGGATGCCCTGAATGTGAAGCGGGCGGATATTTATCCCCGGGTCAGCGAGACCATTGCGGATATTATCGCCATGGTGCAGAAGCTGGTGGACAAGGGCTATGCCTATGCTCTGGATAATGGCGATGTATTCTATCGGGTGGAAAAGTTTGCCGGGTATGGCAAGCTCAGCGGCCGCAAATTAGAGGACATGCAGGCTGGTGCGCGCATTGATGTGGATGAGCGCAAGGAACACCCCATGGACTTTGCCCTCTGGAAGGCTGCTAAACCCGGTGAGCCCAGCTGGGATAGCCCCTGGGGGAAGGGACGGCCAGGCTGGCATATCGAATGTTCCACCATGTCGCTGAAATACCTGGGGGAAAAGTTTGATTTTCATGGCGGCGGCAGTGACCTGATTTTCCCGCATCATGAAAACGAGATTGCCCAGAGTCAGGCATGCATCGGCGATGAGCACAGTTTTGCCCAGTATTGGCTGCACAATGGATTCATCACCATCCACAATGAGAAGATGTCCAAATCCAAGAATAATTTCTTTACGGTGAAGGATATTTTGGCGGAATATCCCGGCGAGGTGGTACGTTTCTTTATCCTGCAGACCCATTACAGAAGTCCCCTGGATTTCAGCGATGAGCGCTTGAAAGAAGCCCAGACCAGCCTGAATCGTCTGGCCCAGTCCAAGGGCTTTTTGGAGGAACTGCTGTCTAAGAGTGGGAAGAGCGACTCTGCCAGGGAACTGGCGGAAAAGGCCGCTGCCTATGTCCAGGCTTTTTATGAAGCCATGGATGATGATTTCAATACGGCGCTGGCCATCAGTCAGATTTTTGCCCTGTCCAAGGATATCAACATCTATTATCAGGATGTGATGAATAAGGGCACAGCTTATGACCAGGAGAACTTTGTCAAGGTGGCAGAAGTCTATCGCCTGATGACGGGGATCATCGGTATTTTTGAGCAGGAAGAAGCTGCAGACGATGGCCTGGCCAATAAACTTATGGATTTGATCATCAACATCCGTCAGGATGCCCGCAAGGAAAAGAATTGGGCCTTGGCGGATAAGATTCGCGATGAGTTGAAAGATGCAGGAGTTATTCTGGAAGATACTCCTAACGGTGTGCGGTGGAAAAAGGCATGAAGTTCAATCATTTTAAGATGCTGGTGGAAATGATGTTTCAGCCGGACGGCGATGGTGGTGTGCTGCAGCGCTATCAGAATGTGGATGTAAAGCAGCTTAATCCGCTGGTCCTGGCGTATGTGGGGGATGCTTATTTTCATCTCTTTATGCGCACCCGGCTGTTGTCCTATGAGCAGGCCAAGGTACAGGCCCTGCATTCCTTCAGTGCCCAGATGGTGTCAGCTGTCTGGCAGGCAAAGGCCTATCGGGGCATTGAAGATAAGCTGACGGAAGAAGAGAAGGCAATTTACCGGCGGGGCCGCAACGCTAAGAGTCATGCCCCCCGCAGTGCCAGTGTGGCGGAATACCATTCCAGTACGGGATTTGAGGCCTTGCTGGGCAGTCTTTATCTTGCGGAACAGAATGAACGGCTCTATGAGATTGCGGAGATGTCTTTTCAGATTATTTCGCAGGCCATGATGAAGGAGATTCGGGAGAAGAAATCAGTATGATACACGTAAAACTCTTAAATTATACGCCAGAGCCGGAACGCGCTGTGGCCATGGCGGCAAGGCTTTGCTATTCTGCCAGCGGTGCTGAGGAATTGGCGGAAAAGCTGAGTGATGAAAAGGTCCGGGAGATGGTGCGCAGAATGGTGGCTTTGGGCCATGGTTCCACCTTGGAGCATGCCAGCTTCACCTTCGGGATCGAAGGGGTGAGCCGGGTACTGACCCATCAGCTGGTCCGGCATCGTATTGCCTCTTATGATCAGCAGTCACAGCGCTATGTGGCCGCCCATGGCTTCCAGTACATCACGCCGCCTTCCATTGCGGAAAAGCCGGAAGCCCTGGCAAAATATGAACATCTGCTGGAGGAAATCCGCAAGACCTACGATGAGCTTACGGAAATGGATGTGCCGAAAGAAGATGCCCGTTATGTACTGGCTAATGCCACAGAGACGAAAATCCTCGTGACCATGAATGCCCGCAGCCTGATGCATTTCTTCAATTTGCGTTGCTGCAATCGGGCCCAGTGGGAAATCCGGGATATGGCCTATAAGATGCTGGCAGAAGTCAAGAAAGTGGCGCCGACCCTGTTCTTCAATGCCGGGGCCAGCTGTGTCAATACAGGCCGGTGTCCGGAAGGGGCCATGACCTGTGGCAGGCTCAGCGAAATGCTGAAGATGCGGGAGAAGGAATGACATGAAAAACGAAAGCAAAAGAGAGAATCTTCGTGCCAGAAGGCGTGAGCATAATAAGCCGTTGGAGAAGCTGGCCCGGCAGAAATTGGCAATCCAGAAAAAGGACGAGCAGGCGGACAGCCGGGAACTGCCGGAGGATGTGCTGGTTGGCCGCAATGCGGTGACGGAGGCCTTGCGGGCAGGCCGGGGAATCAACAAAATCCTGCTGGCCGATGGGGACCGGGAAGGTCAGGTCAGTGAAATCGTAGCCTTGGCCAAGGAACGGGGCATCGTTCTGCAGTTTGTGGACCGGAGCAAGATTGAAGCAGCAGCCGGCGGCTTGCGGCATCAAGGTGTGCTGGCCTATGTGGCACCGGTGGCTTATGTGGAGCTGGAGGATATCCTGGCCAAGGCCCAGGCGGCAGGGGAGGATCCCTTCCTGCTGCTGCTGGATGAGCTGGAAGATCCCCATAATCTGGGGGCTTTGCTGCGCACGGCCGATGCCACCGGCGTGCATGGTGTACTCATCCCCAAACGCCGCAGTGTGCCGTTGACTGCCACGGTGGCCAAAACCTCTGCCGGTGCTATAGAATATGTGCCTGTGGCCCGTATTGGCAATATTTCCCAGACGCTGAAGAACCTTAAGGAAAAAGGATTGTGGGTGGCTGGTGCGGATATGGATGGCAGTCAGAATTATTACGAAGCGGATTTGACAGGTCCCTTGGTGCTGGTGGTGGGCAGCGAAGGCAAGGGCATGGGACGGCTTACGAAGGAGCAGTGCGATTTTATCGTCAGGATGCCTATGGTGGGAAAAATCAATTCCCTCAATGCTTCGGTAGCGGGTTCTATTTTGATGTATGAGTCCATGCGTCAGCGGTTGTCGGGAAAGAAATAAATACCTTTTTGGGATGGGTATTCGTGGGACCTTAGTCCTAAACCATTTCTTGACGCAGACAAGGTAAAGGCGTTATAATCAAAACATATTAGGGGATTTTGAGAAAGCGAAAACCGGGGAAGTTTTCAGTAAAGGGGAAGGTGCGATGGAAGCAGAACAGACGACCGAGGATTTATTCGTCGAAGAACTCTACAGTGAATTTGCTAAACTCACGGATGAGGAAATCTTGCTGGCAATCAAGGACAGCAATGATAAGGCAGCATTGGATTATCTGATTAACAAGTATCGTAATTTCGTGCGTGCCAAGGCTCGCTCTTATTTTTTGATTGGTGCGGACCGGGAAGATATTATTCAGGAAGGTATGATCGGCTTTTACAAGGCGATTCGTGATTTTCGCAACGATAAGCTGTCCTCTTTCCGGGCTTTTGCCGAGCTCTGTGTGACCCGACAGATTATCACGGCCATCAAGACCGCTACCCGGCAGAAACATATCCCACTGAATTCCTATATTTCCCTCAATAAGCCCATCTACGATGAGGATTCCGATAGGACTTTATTGGATGTGCTTTCGGGAGCAAAGGTGAGCGACCCGGAAGAGCTGGTAATCAGTCGGGAAGAGTTCGTGGATATTGAAAAGAAGATGGAGGAGATCCTCTCGGATTTGGAGTGGAAGGTACTCATGAGCTACCTGGATGGCAAGAGCTATCAGGAGATTGCTGAGGATCTGCATCGCCATGTGAAGTCCATCGACAATGCTTTACAGCGGGTGAAACGCAAGTTGGAAAAATACATGGAAAAACGGGGCGATGAACTGGACGTTACCACGATTTACCGGGGCTTGAGTTCGATTAACCGCCGTTTACGCGGTGCAGGCGACGATGATTATTTGCGTTGAAATCATTCATAAGTAATTCGAGGAGGCAGGTCAATTTTGACCTGCCTCTTTTTGTATGGTATAATAACCGTGGTTTCCGAGCAAAAATATCTAAGGCTGCGGCTATGATATTGAGCCAGAACGCAAAGCGTTCTCGGGGTATGGAGAGAAATCTCTGTGCCTTCCCATTTTGAAAAGGAGCTGAAGGAAAAATGAAGAAATTATTGGTATGGGCAGTGGCCGTCTTGTCATTGCTGGCAGTAGGCTGTGGCAGTGAGCAGGCCCAGCAGGAGAAGAAGGCAGAGCCGGTGGAACTGCATGTGGCAGCAGCGGCCAGCCTTACGGATGTTATGCAGGAAATAGCGGCGAACTATGAAAAGGCCCATCCGGATGTGAAGGTGGTCTTTAATTTTGGCAGTTCCGGCGCTTTGCAGCAGGCTATCCAAAATGGCGGACAGACGGACCTGTTCTTTTCTGCTGCCCAGAAACAGATGAATGCTCTCGATAAGGATGGCCTGCTGGCAGAGGGAACCCGCAAGGATTTGCTGGTCAATGAAGTGGTGCTGATTGTGGCGGCAGACGGTGGCAAGGCCCTGAATGATTTTCACCAGCTGACCGCGGATGATATCCAGCACATTGCATTGGGTGAGCCCAAGGGTGTGCCCGTGGGACAGTATGCGGAAGAGGTATTCACCAAACTGGGGATTCTGGATGCCATCAAGGCCAAGGCCGTCTATGGTTCAGATGTGCGTCAGGTCCTTTCCTGGGTAGAAACCGGCGATGCGGATTGCGGCGTGGTTTACGCTACGGATGCAGCTGTATCGAAGAAGGTCAAGGTGGTGGCGAAGGCGCCTGAGGGCAGCCATAAGCCCATTGTCTATCCTGCAGCGGTGCTGAAGGAGACCAAGCATCTCGCTATGGCTAAGGACTTTTTGGCCTTTGTGTCGAGCGATGACAATAAGAAGCTGTTTGAACAATATGGGTTTGAGGTAAGATAAATGGAATGGTCACCGCTTATCATTACCCTGCAGACAGCAGGGGCTGCAACGGTGGCAACGTTCTTTCTCGGCATTGGTCTGGCCCTGTTGGTGGTGCGCATGCGCCGCTTTCAGGGGTTGGCTGATGCCGTTATTACGTTGCCAATGGTACTGCCGCCGACGGTGGTGGGCTTCTTTCTGCTGCTGTTTTTAGGCAAGCGCAGTGTTGTGGGAAAATTCTTATTGCAGTTTGATATCAACCTGGTTTTTACTTGGAAGGCTGCCGTTATTGCTGCGGTGGTGGTTTCGCTGCCCTTGATGTACCGTACGGCACGGGGGGCTTTTGAGCAGCTGGATGGCAATATCATCAGCGCTGCCCGTACGCTGGGGGTATCCGAGTGGCGCATTTTCTGGCATATCCTCCTGCCCAATGCCCGGGCGGGAATCCTGGCGGGGCTGGTGTTGTCCTTTACCCGGGCTCTGGGGGAATTTGGTGCCACCATCATGTTTGCCGGCAATATTCCCGGTGTAACCCAGACCATGAGCACGGCAATCTATGCGGCGGTACAGGCCAATGATTACGATTTGGCGGGGCAATGGGCGATCATCATCGTCATCTTTTCCCTGTTTTTCGTCGTGCTCCTGAATTGGTGGATTGCTCGGCAGGCAAAGGGGGCAGCCTTATGGAACTGAGTGTGGACATCGAAAAGCGGCTGCGCAATTTCACCCTGCGGGCCGCGTTCTCCGTCAAGGATGAAGTGTTTGCCCTTTTAGGCGCCTCTGGCTGCGGCAAGAGCATGACCCTGAAATGCATCGCCGGTCTGGAACATCCGGACCGGGGCAGAATCGTATTGAATGGCCGGGTGCTCTACGATAGTGAGGCGGGGATTGATTTGCAGCCGCAGCAGCGCAGGGTGGGCTATCTCTTTCAAAATTACGCCCTCTTTCCCAATATGACCATCCGGGAAAATATCGCCTTTGTGGCATGTGGCAATAAGGCGGAAAAGCAACGCAAGGTCTTGGAAAATCTGGAGCGCTTTAAGCTGCAGGACTTGGCCGAGGCTTATCCCCATGAACTGTCCGGCGGCCAGCAGCAACGAGTGGCACTGGCCAGAATCCTGGCTGCCGACAATGCGTTATTGCTGTTGGATGAACCCTTTTCGGCTTTGGACAGCTACCTTAAGTGGCAGCTGGAAATGGAAATGCGGGGATTACTGGCCGATTATAACGGGGCAGCCTTGCTGGTTTCCCATGACCGGGGGGAAGTCTATCGCATGGCTGACCGCATTGCTGTAATCAGCAATGGACAAATGGAGGCGGTGCATACGAAGCAGGGATTGTTCCGGAATCCGGATACGCTGGCCGCCACCCTGCTGACTGGCTGCAAAAATATCTCTGCTGCACAGAAAATTGCCGATGACAGGATTCGCGCCCTGGATTGGCAAATGGAATTAAAGGTGGCAGGGGAGATGCCGGAAGAACTGCACTATGCGGCCATCCGGGCCCATTATATGGAAGTGCGCAGAACTCCCGGTGAAAATACCTTTGCCATGGAGGTTGTAAACGTGGTGGAAGATGTATTTTCTTTCTTAATCATGTTGCGCTGCCGGGGAACAGAAGGGCGGCCTTTGCGCCTGGAACTGGCCAAGGCTGCCTGGTTGAAGCTGGGCAATCCTGCGGAAATTTACCTGTATCTTCCACCGGAAAATATCATGTTGCTGGCCCGCTGAAAAGGGGAACTTGCAGTTTGTTGGGGAGTCCATATCAATGGTATTCCGTTCATGCGTGCTCAGGGGCAAACGGGGAAGTAATTTTCTGTTTCCCGCTAAAACGGCCCCCTCGTAAAATAGAGCTGTCCAGTTACCTGCGCCGGGCAGGCCAACGGCGCGTCTTTCAACGTACTTGACCTGGCAGCTCCCTGCTGAGGCCGGCCTTCACTGCGTTCAGGCAGTCGCTCCGGACAGAAAATCACTCCCCGCTCACCCCAAAGCTACAACCTATGCAATTGCCACGAACGCGCTGCTCCCGTAGCGAGAACATCGATGTACTTGCTGCTTATCACGACGAAAAATACAGGTTAGTTAAAGGTAACTTAGCGCGGAGGTGGTGTTGCTTTTCGCCTTGGAACGATTGTCCGAACGCAGTGAGGACTGGTCCACAAAAGGCATAAACTGGATACTGAGCTGAACGTACGCGCCGTTGGCTTGCCCGGCGCAGACAACTAAAAAGTTCAAACGTATTCTTGTGGGCCATTTAGTGGGACGGCGAAAAGTATTACCACCTCCGCGCCAACTGAGTTGTAACAAAAAAGGAAGCACGCAATAACAGTGACAAACTGCAATTTGCAAAAGGCGTGTTGATGAATATACAAAGCCCTCCATAAGTTAGAACGATTAATCTAACTTATGGAGGGCTTTCTATTTTATGTCAGCACACTGCTAATCAGATACCCATTTCAATATTATGGATGGTCGTGGTCAGTTTTTCCAATTCCTGACTGGTGCGCTCATTAATGGCTTCCAAGGCCTTGATGGATTGGGTGGATTTCTGGATATGACTGATCCCTTCATTGAGATTCTTATGCAAATCCCGCATCTGTTTGGAGAAGTTTTCGTCAAACTCATTGATCCGCTGCTCAAAGTCCTTGTTCTCTTCCAGAATCTTATCGATTTCATTCACATCGTGGAGCAGGGAACTGATGGCCTCGTCCGAAACATGGAGGTTTGTCTGGGTGTTTTCCGAAAGCTTGCGGACTTCCTGAGCAACAACGGAGAATCCACGACCAGCCTCTCCGGCTCTGGCGGCTTCGATGGCTGCATTGAGGGCCAACAGATTCGTTTGCGCGGCGATTTCGTTGATCATCTTCATCACATCGTCAATCTTTTGGGTACTCTGGGAAAGCATATCCAGTTTCGGTGTGATTTCCCGATTCTGATCCATCAGCTGGTTGAAGATACCATTCTGTTTGTCAATACCGCCAGACAGCTGTTTGATGGCGTTCTGAATCAGGTCTACATCTTCAGACATCCGCATGATGGTCTTGACGATATCCGGCATCTTGGACTGATAATCCTGGAACATGCCAATGAGGTTGTCCTTGAGCCGTTCGGTGAGTTTCTGCCGGTCGATGATGCGGTTGTAGAAGAAGGCATTGCAATTGGCGTAGATATGGGCAAAATTATCGATGTATTCATCGGTAAAGGTGCTGCCTTCCGCTACATGATAGAAGAAGATGGCCGTGATGGTCTCATTTACATGGAGGCCGGCAATTTCGCCAAAGCTGGAAAAACCGGCTACGGGAATGTCCTTGAATTCATCGATATGTTTGATTTCCTCGGGATAACCCAGACGGCGCAGGATGCAGTCGTTCAAGATGCCGCCGATGGGAGCCGGCTTGTTTTTGTTGTATTCCTGCAAATCACGGGACAGAGAGTTTGCCAGCGAAACGCGTTTCATCAGATATAAGCGTTCACCGGTTACCACATCGCAGAAGAAATTGATGCGGTTATTGGCTTCATCGATACTGGAAAGCGTACGGATAAAGTCTTCGCCGTTGATATCGGTGGCGAAGGTATAATCCTGCATCTTCGTCTGTACTTCAGCAGCGGTGTCCACATGGAAATAATTCTTCAGGGCATCGATGATGGGAACTTCGCCTTCCGGCCCTTCCACCGTTTCAATGTAACGCAGGGCGCTGTTGGCGGAGCCCACGATTACTGATGTATCGGTGCGCTCAACCGCCTGGGACTTGAATATGCCATAACGATAGTCCTTATGCAGACGCACGAGAATGATGACGGCATGGTTTTCCAGGCATTGGTTGTCGTCGTAGATATAGGTGTGGGCAAAATCCAGATTGCCGGCAGAACTGCCGCCGATAAAGGGAATCGGGAATTTGCCGGAAGCGAACATGGCCTGGGAAACAAAGGTTTCGCAGCTGGACACCCCATCGATATAGACCATGGCAAAGGTGTGGCCCACACTTAAACGGAAGGGGGGCTGATGTTTATCAATTTCCCGGCGGATAGCTTCTACGCGGTCATTGACGGTCATGTTTACCGAGCCGCTGCGCAAATCTTCATCGGGAAGTGGGATATGCATGGTGTACATATCTTCAATCATGCGCTTGGAGAAAGCCTGCAGAAGAATCTTTCCCCGCTGCTCTGGCGCCTCGCAGTAAAGGGTATGACTACCCTGTGTGCGGCAGAGCTCACCGGATGTGGTCATCAGCAATAGTTTTGTCGTGGCAGGAATTTCGGCTTTAATCTGCCGGGCTGCCTCGGGGACATCCACATCGGGGGAAACAAAGCCAATGACTAATGCGGCACCTTCTGCCACATCCACCAGTTCCTTTAAGCGCAAAGACGTCAGGTCGTTTTTGCCCAGGTAGGCGGTTTTTATATCGGGGGAATTTGTGACTGTTGGGGAAATTGGGGCCGCAGGGGCTGTGGGGGCAGCTGCCTCGGCTTTTTTTTGCATTTTCAGGATGTTGAACATGTATAACACCTCTCCATTTCTATTTGTATCCCTTACCCTTTTATCTCATCATTATTTTCTATTCGTGTTTACTGATATAAATCCTGCTTTTCGCTGGGAATTTCTGCTAAATAATATTGGAAGGCAGAAGGCATGCTGTATTTTTCAGCCAGTTCCTGTCCGGTCGCCCAGACGAAAGGCGGGGCTTCTTCGGCAACGGTTGAACCCGAAGAACTGGCAAGTTTTATCTGCCACCCTGAAAGCTGCCATTCGATATGGGAAAAGATGTGTTTGGCTGCCGGCAGGGGGCGTATGTTCAGCCAGGTATAGCCCTGTCTCTTCAACCAGGTTTCTACGTCTTCTTTGACGAGTTTGCCGCTGAGATTGGGGAATTCCCATAGGCCGGCTAACAGTCCTCGTGCAGGCCGCTGGTGCAGGGCAACACGGCCCTGCATGGTCAGGAGCAATACCGTCCGCTGTTCTATGCGGCGTTGGCGGGGGGAGCTCTTGCAGGGGAGCTGCTGTTCTATTCCCTCGGCATGGGCCAGGCAAAGTTTTTTCAGCGGACAGTGGGCACAATGGGGCTTTCCCTTGGGTAGGCAAAGGGTGGCCCCTAAATCCATAAAGGCCTGATTGAGTTCGCCGGCAATCTTTCCCTGGGGGTAGTGGGGCGCAAGGGCTTCTTCTAAAGCTTTTTTGGTGGCCGGGGCGGCGATATCGGCAAGTGAAGCCAGCGCCCGGGAGAGCACCCGCAGCACATTGCCGTCAACGGCTGGTAAGGGCAGTCCGAAGGCAATGGAACCGATGGCACTGGCAGTATAGCGGCCAATGCCGGGCAGGGCCAACAAAAGGTCAAAATCTGCGGGGAGTTTTCCTTGGTATTTTTGCTGGATTTCTACGGCGGCTTTTTTGAGGTTGCGGCCCCGGGAATAGTAACCTAAGCCCTGCCAGAGTTTCATCAGTTGTTCCTCGTCGCAGCTGGCCAGGGACTGGATATCCGGCAGGGCATTGAGAAAGCGCTCGTAATAGGGAATGACCGCCTGGGCCCTGGTCTGTTGCAGCATGATTTCCGAAAGCCAGGTATGGTAGGGCGTGGGGGAGCTGCGCCAGGGCAGTTCCCGTTGCTCTGCCTGCTGACGGTACCATTGGGGCAATTCCTGCAGCAGGGCGGGAATGAGTTCTGTATGGGGAATCGTTATTTTTTGACGCACGATAAGGTCCTTTCTGTGATTCATGACTTTTTGGTAATGGGGCTAATTGTATCATATCCCTGCTGCTGGCTGCAAGGGGAAGGGTTCGCTGGCAATTTTTTGAAAAAAGTAACAAGAAAAACTTTTTAATCTCCTGTCATGGACAAAGGTATAATACCGGCAATAGAGTCAGCGGCAAGTGTTTTCTCACAATGGAATAAGATATAAAAAACGTATAAAAATAAATAAAAAAGTTACATAATACTGTTGACAAAAATGTTTATTCGCGTAATAATGTATACATATTTACAGCTTTACATGTTGAATGTACGCGGCGAATGTGCTATGATGTTTGCGTGTGATGTACGATTCCAGAGGGGGATTGCAGGATGAAACATGTCTTGTCTGTGTTTGTGGAAAATCAGACTGGTGTGCTGGTCCGGGTTGTAAGTATGTTTTCCAGACGCGAGTTCAACATCGACAGCCTGGCTGTGGGTGTGACGGAGAAAGAAGGGTATTCCCGCATTACGGTGGTTATCCATGGAGATGAGGAGCTCATCGAGCAGATTATCAAGCAGTTGGAGAAAATGCCCGTGGTGCAGGCCGTACAGCGGCTGGATGAGAAAAATGCAGTCTGCCGGGGGATGACGCTGATCAAGGTCAAGGCTAATGACACGAATCGCTTGGATGTTTTGAAGATGGCAGAGCTTTTCCGGGCTCATGTGGTGGATGTGGATTCCTCCATGCTGATTTTTGAATTGACGGGCAGTGATGATAAGGTGACGGCATTCTTGAATCTCGTCAAGCCCTACGGCATCGCGGAAGTCATTCGTACGGGTCTTATCGCGTTGGAACGCGGTGAACATACAATTTATGAACATTGTGAGGAGAGAGAGTACTATGGCAAAAACTTATTATGACCAGGATGTGAATTGGGAAGTCATGAATGGAAAGACGGTTGCCATCATTGGTTATGGCAGCCAGGGTCATGCACATGCCCTTAATCTTAAAGAAAGCGGCGTAAATGTTGTCATTGGTCTTTACGAGGGTTCCAAGTCCAAGGCTGTGGCTGAAAAACATGGACTGAAAGTTTGCTCTGTGGCTGATGCTGTTAAGCAGGCAGATATCACCATGATTTTGATTCCGGATGAAAAACAGTCCGATGTCTACAAGGCAGAAATTGCGCCGAACCTCAAGGAAGGCAGTGCTCTTGCTTTTGCGCATGGTTTCAATATTCACTTTAAGCAGATTGTGCCGCCGGCTAATGTGGATGTTTTCATGGTGGCACCGAAGGGACCTGGTCATCTCGTTCGCCGCACCTATACGGAGGGCAGTGGCGTTCCGGACGTCTTTGCGGTGGAACAGGATTACACGGGCAAGTGCTTCGATATTGCCCTGGCCTATGCCCGCGGCATCGGCGGTACCCGCGCCGGCGTCATCCAGACGACCTTCAAGGACGAGACGGAGACGGACCTTTTTGGTGAGCAGGCTGTACTCTGCGGCGGCGTCTGCGCACTGATGAAGGCTGGTTTTGAGACTTTGGTGGAAGCTGGCTACAAGCCGGAAATGGCTTATTTTGAATGCTTCCATGAGATGAAACTCATCGTGGACCTTCTCTATGAAGGCGGTATGGCCAAGATGCGTAAATCCATTTCCGATACGGCAGAATACGGCGATTACATGGTGGGCTCCCGCATTGTAACGGAAGAGACCAAGAAGGAAATGAAGAAGGTCCTGACGGAAATCCAGGATGGCACCTTTGCCCGCAACTGGCTTCTGGAAAATCGCGCTGCCGGCCGCGCTAACTTCCTGGCACAGCGCCGCATTCAGGCTGAACATCCCATTGAAAAGGTTGGCTCGCAGCTCCGTGGCATGATGAGCTGGCTCAAAGATGGTGCTGACTTGTCCAAGGACTAAGCGCAGCCTCCTTTTAGAAGGAATATGTCCATTTAAGTCGAATGTTTGAATTGAACAATAGTGAGAAGCCTTCCCTTCCACCTATCGGGAAGGCTTTTCTTATCGTAAAGGGAGAGTGAGAGCATGGGTATGACGATGAGCGAGAAGATTCTTGCGCAACACGCCGGGCTGGAATGTGTGGAAGCGGGCCAGCTGGTGACCTGTAAACTGGATATGGTGCTGGCCAATGATATTACGGCCCCACCCTCCATTAAGATCTTTGAAAGCATTGGGCGTCCGGTCTTTGACCCGGCAAAGATTGCATTGGTTCCAGATCATTTTCAGCCGGCCAAGGATATCAAATCTGCAGAACTGGCCAAGATTGTGCGGGATTTTGCCATTAAGCACAAAATTGTTCATTATTTTGAACAGGGCCGTGTAGGCATAGAGCATGTCATCCTGCCGGAAAAGGGCATTGTGGCACCGGGGATGCTGACCATTGGGGCCGATTCCCATACCTGCACATACGGTGCTGTCAATGGCTTTGCAACCGGTGTAGGTTCTACGGATTTAGGGGCCGCGATGGCAACCGGCGAGGCCTGGTTTAAGGTGCCGCAGGCCATCAAGGTGGAACTTACGGGGCAAAAGCCGGCAGGCATCAGTGGCAAGGATGTAATCCTGACCCTGATTGGGCAGATTGGCGTGGATGGAGCCCTCTATAAAGCGCTGGAATTTGCCGGGGATGGGGTGAAATCCCTAACCATGACGGACAGGCTCACCATTTCCAATATGGCCATTGAAGCGGGGGGCAAGGCGGGCATCTTCCCCTATGATGAAGTGACGGCTGCCTATGTAAAGGAGAGAGTGACGAAGCCCTTTGAACCGGTGGCCGCCGATGAAGATGCGGTCTATTGCCAGACCGTGACGATTGATTTATCGTCGTTGAAGCCGGTGGTGGCGTTTCCCCATCTGCCAGGAAACACCCGGCGGGTGGAGGATATCGAAACGCCCATCGCCATCCAGCAGGTGATTATCGGTTCCTGCACCAATGGGCGGTTAGAAGACCTGCAGATTGCAGCGGAAATTTTTAAGGGGCATAAGGTGGCGGAAGGCGTACGCTGTATCGTGATTCCCGGCAGTCCGGCCGTTTACCGGGAGGCCATGAAACGGGGGTATATTGACATCTTCCTGGATGCAGACTGCGCAGTGTCCACGCCCACCTGCGGTCCCTGCCTGGGGGGCTATATGGGCATTATGGCGGCTGGGGAGAAGTGTGTTTCCACGACCAACCGCAACTTCCGCGGCCGTATGGGGCATGTGGATAGTGAAGTCTACTTGGCGGGCCCGCATGTGGCGGCGGCAAGTGCAATCTTAGGCCGGATTGCCACGGCAGAGGAGGTACGGTGAAATGAAACTGGAAGGAAAAGTTTGGCGCTATGGCGATAATATCGATACCGATGTGATTATCCCGGCGCGATATTTGAATACCTTTGATCCCAAAGAACTGGCCAGCCATTGCATGGTGGATATTGATGAAAGCTTTGCCGGCAGCGTCCAGGAGGGCGATATCATGGTGGGAGGCCGCAATTTTGGCTGCGGTTCCTCCCGGGAGCATGCGCCGGTGGCCATCAAGGCCTCGGGAATTCCCGTGGTCATTGCCGCTAGTTTTGCCCGCATCTTTTACCGCAACGGCATCAATATCGGTCTGCCCTTGCTGGAAATCGGTGAGGATGTGGAAAAGATCCATGCCGATGATAAACTGCAGGTGGATGTCAACACAGGGGAAATCAAGAACCTCACCACCGGGGATGTATTTCATGCCCATCCCCTGCCGGGCTTTGTGCAGGAGATTGCAGAAGCGGGGGGCTTGATTGAGTACATCAAAGGGAAAGGATAAGGGGGAGGACATATGGCCTATAAGATTACGGTTATTCCCGGTGATGGTATCGGGAAGGAAATCACCGATGCAGCAGTAGATGTCTTAAAACATGTGGATAAGAAGTTTAATCTGGGGCTGGAATACACCTACCACGATGCCGGCGGCACAGCCTATGATAAATTTGGCACTCCGCTGCCCCAGGAGACCATTGCGGCCTGCAAGGCTGCAGATGGCGTGTTGTTTGGTGCTGTGGGCGGCGATAAATGGGACAAGGTGGACCCGGCCAAGCGCCCGGAAAAAGCAATCCTGGGCCTGCGTAAGGAGCTAGGGCTCTATGCCAATCTGCGCCCTGTGAAGGTCGCCGATGCCCTCATCGAATATTCCCCCTTGAAGCCGGAACTGGTCCGGGGAGCTGATCTGGTTATCGTCCGGGAACTGATTGGCGGCATCTATTTTGGGGAAAAATGTGAGTCTGAACAGCATAATGGCGTAGAACGGGCCTGGGATTTGGAAAATTATTCCGTACCGGAAGTAGAGCGCATCGCCAGATTGGCCTTTGAAACGGCTAAATTGCGCCGGGGGAAGGTTACGTCCGTGGATAAGTCCAATGTCCTGGCTACCTCACGCCTCTGGCGCAGGACGGTGGGAAAAGTAGCTGAGGAGTATCCCGAGGTGGAGTGTAATAATCTCTATGTGGATAACTGTGCCATGCAGATTGCGGTTAAGCCCACCCAGTTTGATGTGATTGTGACAGGGAATCTCTTTGGGGATATCCTGTCCGATGAGGCTGCTGTAGTGGGCGGTTCCATCGGCATGCTGCCCTCGGCCTCCATTGGTACCAGCACCAGCCTTTACGAACCTATCCATGGCAGCGCTCCGGATATTGCGGGCAAGGGTATTGCCAATCCCATCGGGACCATCCTGTCGGCGGCCATGCTGCTGCGCTATTCGCTCCGTGAGGAACAGGCCGCAGCTGCTGTTGAGGCAGCGGTGGATAAGGCGCTGGCCGA
The DNA here is from genome assembly GCF_024699275.1 of Selenomonas sp. Next base: position 46,276 of record NZ_JAILPX010000088.1, on the reverse strand, counting down.
GGGCTATCGCACGCCGGACCTTTGGAAGGATGGTTTTACCAGGGTTAATACCAGTGAAATGACCAAGATCATCAGCGAGAGGGTGTAAGTTATGAATGGAGCGCAGGCAGTCGTTGCCTGTTTAAGAGAACAGGGCGTCGATACGGTGTTTGGCTATCCTGGAGGGATGATTCTGCCTTTGTATGACGCGCTATATGATAGCCAGGAGATTCAACAGGTCCTTGTGACCCACGAGCAAAATGCCGCCCATGCCGCTGACGGCTATGCCCGTGCTTCAGGAAAAGTCGGTGTCTGTATCGCCACATCGGGACCGGGAGCAACGAATCTGGTGACCGGTCTGGCTACGGCCTTTATGGATTCCATTCCTGTGGTGGCCATCACAGGCCAGGTGGATACGGCGCTTTTGGGCAGGGATGCCTTTCAAGAAACGGATATTCTGGATGTGACCATGCCCATCACCAAGCATAATTATAAGGTTAAGGATGCACGGCGTCTGGTGAGCACAATCCGAGAGGCCTTTACACTTGCCCGGAGGGGGCGTCCGGGGCCTGTACTGGTGGATGTGCCCCGGGACTTGTTCTTCCAGGAGGTGGTTTGGGAGGAACTTTCCCGGGAAGCGCAGAAAAAAGGCAAGCCGGATGCGGACTTTCTGATTTGCGCTGCAGAAGCGGCGCAGGAAATCGTCAAGGCGCAAAAGCCCGTGGTCATCGTGGGCGGCGGTGTAATCTCTGCAGGTGCTACAGCTGAGGTTACGGCCTTTGTGGAAAAGTACAACCTGCCGGTGGCCCATACCCTGATGGGGCTGGGGGCTATTCCTCGGGAGCATCCCCTGTCCCTGGGCTTTGCTGGGATGCATGGGGAAAAGGCAGCCAATCATGCCATTGCCGCTGCGGATTTAATCATTGCCATCGGCAGCCGGTTTGGCGACCGGCAGACCGGCAATGTGAAGAAGTATACCCAGGATACGAAATTTATCCATATCGATATTGACCCGGCGGAAATCGATAAGAACATCGGCAACAGCCTGGGGCTGGCCGGGGATATGAAGGTGATTTTGGGACTGCTCATGAAGCAGGAATCCACCGGTGATATTACAGAATGGTGGCAGCAGCTTCAGTCCTGGAAGGAAACCTATGATTATGACTACCATGTCAATCGCCTGACCGTTCCCTGGGCACTGCATCAGGTGGCTATGGCTACCCGTGGCAAGCCCTATGCCTTTGCTACGGATGTGGGCCAGCATCAGATGTGGGCCGCTCTGCATTTGCGCATCGAAGAGCCCCGTACCTGGCTGACATCTGGCGGTTTGGGAACCATGGGCTTTGGCTTGCCTGCGGCCATGGGGGCACAGCTGTACTATGGCGGCAGCCGCCGGGTCATTCACGTGGCTGGTGATGGCGGCATAAAGATGACCGGCAATGAATTCTATACCATTGCCCGGCTGCAACTGCCGGTGATTTCTTTGATTGTCAACAATACCAGCTTGGGGATGATTCGCCAGTTGCAGAAGGTCATGTATCAGGAACGGTATATTGCCTGTGAATTTGATTATCCCATGGATTATGCGGCCTATGCCGGCAGTTTTGGCATCAAGGCGGAAACGGTTTCCACCCAGGATGAATTTGCCGAGGCTCTGAAGCGGGCCCTGGAGGATAAAGACCATCCGCGGGTGATTGTCCTCAATGTGTGGCGCAGTTTTGTGGAGCCGATGATTAAGGGCGGCGCCCGTATTGATGAGTTTGTGGAGTTTAAGTAAAAAAATGGCCGTGACGAAAGGAGAATTTCGTCACGGCTGTTTTTATGCAGCAAAAAAGCCAGCAACAAGAAGTTACTGGCTCGTTCTCTCAATGGTCGGGATGACAGGATTCGAACCTGCGGCCTCTTCGTCCCGAACGAAGCGCGCTACCAAACTGTGCCACATCCCGCAGTCACAAGAAATATTATATGCATTTTCCTCGTGCTTGTCAACAAAAAATTAAAATTTTATTTGCGATGGTTTTTGAGGAAGTTTTCTATGCGGTTGAGAGCTTCGGAAATCTTATCGATGGCGGTGGCGTAGGAACAGCGGACATGACCTTCCCCACAGGCGCCGAAAGCACTGCCTGGGACCAGGGCCACATGTTCGGAGGTTAGAAGTTTTTCGGCAAACTCATCCGAGGTGTAACCGGTGGACTTGATGGAAGGGAAGATGTAGAAGGCGCCTTTAGGTTCGAAACATTCCAGCCCCATCTTGGTCAGGCCATCGTAAATCAGACGGCGGCGGCGGTCATATTCGGCCACCATCTTTTTCATGTATTTTTCGCCATGGCGCAGGGCTTCTACTGCGGCTACCTGAGCCGTAATGGGGGCGCAGAGCATGGTGTATTGATGAATCTTGGTCATGGCGGCGATTACCGTGGGATTGCCCAAAGCGTAGCCGATACGCCAGCCCGTCATGGCATAGGCCTTGGAAAAGCCATTCAGGAGAATGGTGCGGTCCTTCATGCGGGGCAGAGAGGAGAAGCAGACGTGTTCTTCTCCGCCGTAGGTCAAATCGCCATAGATTTCATCGGAGATGACAATCAGATCGTGCTTTTCCGCAAAGTCGGCAATGGCCAGCAAATCCTTCCGAGTCATGATTGCGCCTGTAGGGTTGTTGGGATAGCCAATCAACAATACCTTGGTCTTATCCGTAACATGTTCTTCCAATTCTGCCGGCGTGATGCGGAATTCGTTTTCGATTTTTGCCGGCACAGCTACGGGGACACCGCCTGCCAGCGTGGTGCAGGCCTGGTAAGAAACGTAGCAGGGCTCAGGAATCAGCACTTCGTCGCCAGGGGCCAGGACGGCTCGCATGGCAATGTCCAGGGCTTCGCTGACACCTACGGTAACCAGCACTTCACGGTTGGCATCGTAGTCCACAGCATAGCGGCGCTGGAAGAGGTTTACGATTTCCTGCCGCAGTTCGGGCATGCCCCGGTTGGCGGTGTAGGAGGTGTAACCCTGTTCCAGTCCATAGACGCAGCTTTCGCGAATGGACCAGGGGGTAACGAAATCCGGTTCGCCTACGCCTAGGGAAATCACATCATCCATTTGGGCAGCGATATCGAAAAATTTGCGGATGCCGGAGGGGGCAATGGCGTTAACAGCAGGGGAGAGACGTTTGTCCCAATTCATCGGATCAGCCATCAGGGGGACACCACCAATCTGCGGTCACGTTCTTCATCATTGATGATGACACCGTCTTTTTTATAGGGTTTCAGCATGAAGTGGCTACGGGTAGCGGTTACGCCCTCGATGGTTGCCAGACGGGTAGCCACGAAGTTGGCCACATCATTTAGGGATTTGCCTTCAATGATGACCAACAGGTCAAAGCTGCCACTCATCAAATATACGGTGCGTACTTCGTCGAAGCGGTAGATGCGCTCGGCAATGGCATCGAAGCCCACTTCCCGCTGAGGGGTCAGATTGATTTCAATGATGGCCGTTACGGTGTCGTCCCCAAATTTTTCCCAGTTGATCAGCGTATTATAGGAGAGGATGATCTTGTTCTTCTCCAGTTCTTTGATGTTCTTTTCGACTTCGTATTCGCTGCGCTTGAGCATGGAGGCCAGCTCGCCTACGGGGCGGCGGGCATCATGTTCCAACAGCTCTAAAAGTTCTCGCATATTTTAACCCCTTTCCATAACAAATACAGGAAAATCCCCGTCCGGTATTGGACGAGGACTGTTTACCAGATTTTATACGCAACAATTATATCATATTGCCCCTGTGGGAACAAGGGATAATTACATTTTGTCCAGCAGCAGAAAACAAATGGATTGTGACTTTCGAAATGATTTTTTCATAAATCTGTGGATGTTTTCTTGCATAATACAGCCGTTTTAGGTAAAATATGGATGAATGATGATTTCTTTACAAAATGTACGATAGGGAGAGGATTGCGAAATGATTATCGGCAGTATGGACACGTTAGACGAGAATCATGTGGATTATCCGGCAATTATCCGAAAAGCCCTCGATTTTTTGCGAGAGCACGATTTTACCCAGATGGCAGATGGCAAGTATCCCATTGAAGGCGATAAGTGTTTTGCCAATGTACAGCGTTATCAGACTCGTCCGGAGCAGGATTGCAAGCCGGAGACCCATCGAAAGTTTGTCGATATTCAGTATATGGCTGAAGGGGAGGAATTCATGGGCTGGTGTCCCTTGAGTCCTGACCTGGAGGAGAGCGCTCCTTATGATGAAGAACGGGATGTGACTTTTTACGAGGCCCTGGTTCCCGATAGCAGCATTGTGCTCTCGCCGGGCTGCTTTGCCGTGCTTTACCCGGAGGATGTACATCGTCCCCAGGCTTCCGTGGATGAGGAGCAGCCGGGCAAGGTGCTCAAGGTAGTGGTGAAGGTAGCCATTGATAGTTTGTGATATACAGGCATAGAGACCCTGAGGTTTGGGGTCTCTATGCCTGTTTGTCTATATAAGCCATGAAATCCATTTTCATGGTGTTAAAGCTTTATGTACTTATTCTATTTAGTGTCTGGAGGAAAAGAGAATTCATGACTGTGAGAAGAATTTTCGTAGAAAAACGACAGGGGTATTTTGATATTCCCGCCCAGCAGCTATGCGATGACCTCAAGGAGACATTCCGCCTGGATGAGCTGAAAGCCGTCCGCATCATCCGGCGTTATGACATTGAGGGCCTTAGCGATGAGGAGTATGCTGCGGTGAAAAATGTCGTTTTCTCCGAACCGCCGGTGGATGTTGTCTATGAGGAGAAGCTGCCGAAGTTTGCGAATTCCCGAGTCTTTGCCGTGGAATTTTTGCCAGGCCAGTATGACCAGACTGCAGATTCAGCGGCCCAGTGTGTGCAGTTGATTACCCAGAAGGAACGTCCGGAAATTCGGGTGGCTAAGGTCATTGTGATCGTTGGCGATATCGACAGGGATACCTTTGGGAAAATTAAGGATTACTGCATCAATAAGGTGGAAAGCCGGGAAGCGAGTCTGGAAAAGCCGGAATCGCTGCTCAGTGAATATGAGGAACCTGCAGATGTTGAAGTGCTGGAAAACTTCAATGATCTGGATGCCGAAGGTTTGCAGGACTTTTGGCAGTCCCATGGTTTTGCCATGAGCCTGGCGGATATGGCCTTTTGTCAGATTTATTTCCGGGATACGGAAAAACGCGCACCGACCATTACGGAACTCAGAGTCATTGATACATACTGGTCAGACCATTGCCGTCATACAACCTTTACCACGGCTGTGGATGAAGTACAGATTGAAAAAGGTCACTATGCTTCAAGCATTGGCAAGGCCTATACCCGGTATCTGCAGGACCGGGAAGAACTCTATGCCGGAGAGAACCGGGATGTTACACTGATGGATATTGCCGTTATCGGCATGAAGGCCCTGCGTAAACAGGGAAAACTGGAGGACTTGGATAAGTCTGAGGAAATCAACGCCTGCAGTATTGTGGTGGATGCGGATATCAACGGCAAAACGGAAAAATGGCTGGTGATGTTCAAGAATGAAACCCACAATCATCCCACGGAAATCGAACCCTTTGGTGGTGCGGCTACCTGTCTGGGCGGGGCTATTCGGGATCCATTGTCGGGCCGATCCTATGTCTATCAGGCCATGCGGGTTACCGGAGCTGCTGACCCCCGCCGTCTGCTCAAGGATACCCTGCCGGGCAAGCTGCCCCAGAAGAAGATTACGCTGGGAGCTGCGGCAGGATACAGTTCCTATGGCAATCAGATTGGCTTGGCCACGGGCCAGGTACGGGAAGTATACCATGAGGGCTATATGGCCAAGCGCATGGAAATCGGTGCGGTAATCGCAGCGGCTCCCCAGGAAAATGTGGTGCGGGAAGTGCCCGCTGCCGGGGATATCGTGGTGCTGGTGGGCGGCCGTACAGGCCGTGATGGCTGTGGCGGTGCCACTGGGTCCTCCAAGGAGCATACAGAAGAGTCGCTGACCAGCTGTGGCGCGGAGGTCCAGAAGGGGAATCCACCCACAGAGCGCAAGATTCAGCGCTTGTTCCGCAATCCGGTGGTCAGCCGCATGATTAAGCGCTGCAACGATTTCGGTGCCGGCGGTGTGGCCGTGGCCATTGGTGAACTGGCTCCGGGCCTGATCATCAATCTGGATGCCGTGAAGAAGAAATACAAGGGCCTTGATGGTACGGAACTGGCGATTTCCGAATCACAGGAGCGCATGGCCGTGGTTATCCGCCCGGAACATTTGGAGAAGTTTGCGAAATTGGCCGATGCTGAAAATCTTGAAGCCACCAAGGTAGCAGAAATCACCAGGGAACCGCGTCTGATCATGAACTGGCGGGGCCAGGCCATCGTACAGATGGATCGTTCCTTCCTGGATACCAACGGTGTCCGTCAGCATGTGAAGGCAAAGATTGCCAGCCCCGATGAACAGGCTCGTTACCTGCATCAGATTCCTGCCGCTGTGGAGGAAGAGAAGAAGGATTTGGAAAAGGGCTGGCTGGCCAACCTGCAGGATTTGAATGTCTGCAGCCAGAAGGGGCTGGCAGAACGCTTTGATTCCACCATTGGCGGCAATACGGTGCTGATGCCCTTTGGCGGTCGCCGGCAGCTCACTCCTGCTGAGGGAATGGTGGCCAAGCTGCCGGTAGAAGGTGGAGAAACCACCACGGCTACGGCGATGACCTTTGGCCTGAATCCTGCCTTGACGGCTTGGAGCCCATTCCACGGTGCGCTGTATGCGGTGGTGGAAGCTGCTGCCAAGATGGTGGCCGTAGGGGGCCGGGCGGATAAGATTCGCCTGACCTTCCAGGAATACTTTGAGAGTCTGGGCAAGGATGAGGAAAAATGGGGCAAGCCCTTTGCGGCGCTTTTAGGTGCTCTTTGGGCCCAGCATGAACTGGAAATCCCGGCCATTGGCGGCAAGGATTCCATGTCGGGGACCTTTGAGGATATTCACGTGCCGCCGACGCTGGCAGCCTTTGCGGTTACCACCTTGAAGGCGGGGGATGCCGTTTCGCCGGAATTTAAGTATCCTGGCAATAAGGTGTATCTGGTTCCGGCACCGAAGGATGAGCAGGATTTGCCGAATTTTGCCCAGCTTCGGGCGCGTTGGGCTAAGGTTACGGATTTGATGGAAAAACATCGCGTCTTTGCTGCACAGAGTATTGGCGTTGGCGGTATTGCAGCTGCGGTATCCAAGATGGTTTTGGGTAATGGCGTAGGTTTTAAGTTCACCCAGCCTATGATGCGGGAGGAGCTCTTCACGCCGAATTACGGTGCCCTTTTGCTGGAAGTGGCAGAATCAGACGCCCTGGATGAACAGCTGAAAAGTGTAGGCTGCCAGCAGATTGGCGAGACCACCGTTGGTCCCAGTGTGGTCTGCAACGATACGGTCATTATGCTGGCGGATATTGAAGCGGCGTATACCAAACCCTTGGAAAGGATTTTCCCCACGCAGGTGAAGCAGTACAGCAAGGCCCGGGCCATGGATATGACCTATACCAAGGGGATAGCCATTCATCCGCAAAGAAAAGTGGCAAGGCCCCGGGTATTTATTCCGGTGTTCCCGGGAACCAACTGCGAGTATGATTCCCTGCGGGCTTGGGAACGCGCTGGCGCTGAGGCAGAGGCGCTGGTGGTCAGAAATCTCACCCCCAGTGCGGTTGAGGAATCGGTGGCCGCCATTGTCAAGGGCATCCAGGGAGCCAATATCATCATGCTGCCCGGCGGCTTCAGCGGCGGTGACGAGCCGGATGGTTCTGGCAAGTTCATTGCGGCCATGTTCCGCAATCCGCGCATCAAGGAAGAGGTCCATAAGCTGCTTTTCAAGCGGGATGGCCTGATGCTGGGCATTTGCAATGGCTTCCAGGCCTTGATTAAATTGGGGCTTGTTCCCTATGGGGAAATTCGCGATTTGGTGGACAGTTCGCCAACTTTGACGTATAATAACATAGGCCGGCATGTTTCCTGCATGGTCAAGACCAAGGTGGTATCCAATCTGTCGCCCTGGTTCAATAATGTCAATGTGGGAGATGTTCATACCATTGCGGTTTCCCATGGTGAGGGACGTTTTGTGGCCGACAAGGAAATCCTTGCCCGCATGCGGGTTCGCGGTCAGGTGGCCACCCAGTATGTGGATGATCAGGAAAATCCGTCCTTGTATATTCCCTTTAATCCCAATGGTTCCGTCAGCGCTGTTGAGGGCATTACCAGTCCCGATGGCCGGGTGCTGGGAAAGATGGGCCATTCGGAGCGCATCGGCGGCGATGTTGCCCGCAATGTGCCGGGAGAAAAGGATCAGCAGCTCTTTGAAGCTGGGGTAGCATATTATCAATAATCAGCAAATAAAATAACAGGTATGCGGTCGGTCTATTTAATAGCTGGCCGCATTTACCTATTGCAGGAGGTTGTTGCTTTGGTAGGGATTGTTGTAGTGGCGCATAATACGAAATTAGCCGAAGGGGTCAAGGAAATGGCTGAAATGATGGCCAATGGTGTACATATTGCCATTGCTGGTGGCCTGGAAAACGGTATTATGGGAACCAGTTATGAGAAAATCAGCAAGGCCATCGAATTTGTCTGTGGACGGGATGGCGCCGTGGTGATCATGGATATGGGCAGTGCGATCATGACTACGGAACTGGTGTTGGAAAACCTGAAGGACGATGCGGTGCGCATGGCTGACTGCCCACTGTTGGAAGGTACTGTACGGGCTGCGGTGGCTGCTGCAAACGGCAGCAAGCTGGAAGACGTGGTGGCTGCTGCTGAATCCGCTTGTGGCCAAAAAAAATTAGCGTGACTTAATTTATTACAAGCTATTGACAAGTCATCTATAATTATATAGTATAAAGCCATTTTTTTTAGGAGGCTGAGTATTATTATTTTTCAAGATTTAACAAAAGATGACAAGCAGTTATTGGATCGATATTATCGCAGTGGTTACTATGAGAATTCGCATTTCAATTTCACGAATCTCTTCATGTGGCGTAAGCCTTATAAAATCAAGCACTGCGAACAGAATGAGGTGCTCTATCTCACCTGCGAGTGGGAGGGGGAACTCTATGCCCTGCAGCCGGTTTGCGCAGAGGGGCATTGGCAGGAAGCCGTGGAAAACCTTAAGGAATATTTTTCTCAGCAGGGAAAGCCGCTGGCTTTCACAGGGCTGGAAAAGCGTTTCGCTGAATTTTTGGATGAACAGTTTCCAGGACGGTTTGCGATTCAGGCGGATCGGGATAATTATGACTATGTCTATCTGGCGGATAAACTCATTACCCTGTCCGGGCGCAAACTGCATTCCAAGAAAAATCATCTGAATGCCTTTCGTAAGCTTTATCCCGAAGCACAGTATCTGCCCATGACGCCGGAACTTCTGCCTGCCTGCCGGGATGAATTGGAAAAATGGTATGCTGCCCATATCGAGGCCATGCCTGAATCCATATTCATTCCCTTGGAGCGGGATGCCATCCTTGAGCTCTTTGCCGATTGGGATTACTTTCAGCTCAAGGGCGGGGCAATCTGCCTGAATGGGCGCATCATTGCCTTCAGCTTTGGTGAGCAGCTCAACCGTGATTCCGTGGTGGTGCATGTGGAAAAGGCGGATCCTTCTATTCGGGGAGCCTATCCGGCCATCAATCAGGGCTTTGTTGAACATGAGTGGAGCGGTATGACCTATATCAACCGGGAGGAGGATATGGGGCAGGAGGGCTTGCGGAAAGCCAAGGAGTCCTATAAGCCGGAAAAGATGATTGAAAAGTACAATGCGAAGTTAATCGATTGAGATGCTAGAGGTGAACAGATTTTTTGCAGCAGGCATTAGAACGGAAAATAATTTTTCAGGATAATCATGAAGCCTTCGCTCTTTTGGGTGAAGGCGATGAATTTTTACAGGTGTTCCGCAGTGAATTTGACTGTCAGTTTATCAGCCGGGGTACCCAGGTGGAAATTCTGGGTGAGGGTGCTCAGGTGGAGATGGCTGCCAAGGTGCTGGAAGAGCTCCTCTACCTGCACCGGCAAGGGACTTCGATTACCATGCACGAAGTGCGCTATGGTATTGGCCTGGTTAAGGGGGGCAAGGGCGAGGCCCTGCATACCCTGTTCGGGGATACCATTCTGGTCACGGCCCGGGGGCGTCATGTGCGGCCCAAGACTCTGGGCCAGCGCCGCTATCTGGATACCATTCGTCATAATTCCATCACTTTCGGCATCGGTCCGGCCGGTACTGGTAAGACCTATCTGGCGGTGGTGATGGCTGTGGCGGCTTTGCGCAATCGAGAGGTGCGCAAGATTATCCTGACGCGTCCTGCTGTGGAAGCAGGGGAACGGCTGGGGTTTTTGCCCGGCGATTTGCAGGATAAAGTGGACCCTTATTTGCGTCCCCTCTATGATGCCCTGCAGGATATCCTGGGGCAGGATACTTACACGAAGTTTATGGCGAAGGGCTTTATTGAAATTGCGCCCCTGGCTTATATGCGGGGCCGGACGCTGGAAGATGCCTTTATTATCCTGGATGAAGCCCAGAATACCACGGACAAGCAGATGAAAATGTTTCTGACGCGGCTGGGGTTTGGATCCCGTATGGTGGTGACTGGTGATTTGGGCCAGGTAGACCTGCCACGGGGGGTTACCTCAGGGCTTAGAGAGGCCGCCAAGGTACTGGAAAATGTCAAGGGTGTAGGTATTGTGCGGCTGGCTCCCCTGGATGTAATCCGTCACGAAGTCGTCACCCGCATAGTAGAGGCTTATGGTGCTTATGAGGAAAAGCGCAGGGCCGAAAAAGAGAAAGCAAAGCAGGAAAAGGAAAATGGAAATCATCATCAGTAATGAGCCGGAAGATTTGGACGTACCGGCAGAATATAGGGAAAATATCCGTACCGCCATTGAAACGGTGGGGAAACTTTATGGCGTGGAGAACAGTGAAGTCAGTGTCACGCTGACCGATAACGAGCATATCCATGTAATCAATCGTGAATACCGTGGCGTGGACAGGCCCACCGATGTGATTTCCTTTGCCTTCAATGAAAGCGAGGAGCCGGAAGTCGTTGGGGGCAGTGAGGTCAACGTGCTGGGGGATTTGATTATTTCCCTGGAACGGGCGGAGGAACAGGCCGCGGACTATGGGCATAGTGTGCGCCGGGAAGTGGCCTTCCTAACGGTGCATGGAATGCTGCATTTGCTGGGCTACGACCATATGGAAGAAGATGAACGCGCCGAAATGGAAGCGGAACAGCGTTTCGTCATGGATAAATTAGGGATTAGCAGAGACTGAGTGATAAGAAAAGAGGCATATATGGAGCAGAAGATGAAATCCGGCTTTATCGCCGTTATTGGCCGGCCCAATGTGGGCAAATCCACCTTGATCAACACGTTGATTGGGCAGAAAATCGCCATTATGAGCGATAAACCCCAGACCACGCGGAATCGTATCCTGTGTATCCTGACCCAGCCGGATGCCCAGATTGTCTTTCTCGATACCCCGGGAATCCATAAACCGAAGCATAAGCTGGGGGAGTATATGGTCAAGGCGGCTGAAGGTACGCTGAAAGAAGTGGATGCCATCTTCTTTGTGGTGGATGCCACGGAAAAGATGGGCCCTGGAGAATACTATATCCTGGAGCGTCTGCAGGCTACCCGCCGTCCCGTTATCCTGGTGGTGAACAAGCTGGATTTGATTGAGAAGGAACAGGCCCTGCCCATCATCTCCCATTATACGGCTAAATACCAGTTTGCCGGTGTCGTTCCCATTTCCGCCAAGGAGGAAATGAATCTGGACAGCCTGCTGACGGAGGCCAAGAAGTATCTGCCGGAAGGGCCGCAATACTATCCGGAGGATATGGTTACCGACCAGCCGGAGCGTCTGATTGTGGCTGAATTGATTCGGGAAAAGGTGCTGCACCTTACCCGGGACGAGATTCCCCATGCCATCGCCGTGGATGTGGACGAAATGACCACCCGTCCCAATGATGATGTCTATATCCGGGCGACCATCTTTGTGGAACGGGATTCTCAAAAGGGAATCGTGATTGGCGCCAAAGGTGCTATGCTGAAGGAAATCGGCGGACTGGCCCGTCAGGATATCCAGAATCTTCTGGGCTCCAAAGTGTTCCTTGACCTTTGGGTTAAGGTCAAAAAGGACTGGCGCGACCGGGACGGTATCCTGCGCAATCTTGGCTTTGGTGACGAGCGATGAAGGAAAGCTGTTCCAAGCGAATATCCCGCCGTTTTATCAATGGCTTGATTATTCTGGTGCCGTTGGCCATCACAATCTTTGTGGTCTTGGAAACCCTGGCCTTTACGGAGGGGGTCCTGGGAAAGCACCTGCCTTTCTATTTTCCCGGGATGGGGCTTGTTACCCTGCTATTGGTCATTTATTTTACGGGCTGGGCCTCTACCTATTGGGCGGCCCGCCGTTTGATCACAATCGGGGAAAAACTATTGGGTAAGATTCCCGTGGTGAAATTTATCTACAACAGTGTCAAGCATCTGTCCACTGCGGTCTTTGAGTCCAACAATATGTTTGACCATGTGGTGCTGGTGCCTTTCCATCAATCCCAGGCTTTGGGCTTTATCATGGCCGATGTGCCACAAACCTTGAAGGATAAGTTGGGGGATGACTATGTCTGTGTCTTTGTTCCCTGGAGTCTCAATATGACTTCGGGCACCAATCTCTTTGTGAAGAAAAGCGATGTGACTTATTTGGACATCAGCAGTGAATCGGCCTTGCAGTATATGTTGACCGCTGGGGCGGTTATGCCTAAACGCATACGTGATGCTGCGCCTGCTGAGGAGAAGGACAATGGCTAGTTATCAGACTGCTGCGGTGATTTTGGGCTCTAAGAACTGGGGCGAAGCCGATAAGATGGTGACGCTCTTTACCTATGACCGCGGCCTGGTGGAGGCCGCGGCTTTTGGCTGCCGGCGGCCGAGAAGTCCGCTGGCGGCAGGGATGCAGATGTTTTCCAGCATTGAGGTCCAGCTTACGGAGGGCAAGCGGTTGGATACGGTACGGCAGTGTACCTTGAAGCATCATTATAAGCGCCTTACGGAGGATTTGGAAACCATGGCCTATGGCAGCTTTGTGGCGGAGTTTTTACGGGAGTTCCTGCCGCCCGGTCAGGCGGAACCGCAGATGTTTGCGCGCCTGCTCTATATTCTGGATTCCTTTGAAGTGCGCAATCCTCGGGTGACCGCTCTGATAGCGGTTATTCAGCTATTGGAGTTCACGGGGATGCAGCTTCATTTTGAGCACTGCGTTCGCTGTGGACAGGTCGTTGCAGGAGACGCCCACTTCAGTACGACTGCCGGCGGTGTCCTCTGCGGAGATTGCCGGGAGCCGGGCAGTGAACCCTTTGCTGATGAGTTGCGCAGGTTTATCCTCAGCCTGCGGGATTACGATTGGGAAAAGCCGCCTGTGCTCAAGGTGACAGGGAGCCTGCTGATGCAGGCAGAATCCCTGTTCTTGAATTATCTGCAGAGCCTGCTGGGCAAGCCTTTGAAATCCCTGGCGTTCATTCAGCAGTTATGAGTGGTAAATACAGACCCTTATGCGCAGGCAGAAAAATGGATTTCTGAAATTGCAGTTTGTCGCTGTTACTGCGCGCTTTCTTTTTTTGTCACAGCTCAGTTGGCGCGGAGGTGGTAATATTTTTCGCCGTCCCACTAAATGGCCCCCAAGTAAATGTATAGGCTACAGCTTGCCCATTACCACGCATGAACGGAATACCATCAGCAGGAACTTCCCGACAAACTGCAATTTGCAAAATTATGTGGATAATTTTGCAGAGCCCCCCATAAGTTAGACTGAGAAAGCTAACTTATGGGGGGCTCTGTGTTTTTTGTCAATGTAAAGGGCTGTCCGGATGGGGGCCGAGGAGCTTTTCCATCCAAATCATATTGTACCAGCGGTTGAATTTGCGCCCGCATTTGTGAAAGGTTCCTACCTTGGTGAAACCCAGATGGGCATGAAAATTTTCGCTGTTATGGTTGAGGTATTCATCCTCGACAGGCGGGTCAGCTATGCAGGCATAAAGGTTTAAGATTCCCTGGGCAGCAAGTTTTTGTTCCAGTGCGGCATAGAGCTTGCGGCCTGTGCCGCGGCCCTTTTCTGCCGGCGATAAATAAATGGTCAGTTCAACGGAATGATTGTAGGCTTCCCGGCCCACAAATTCCCGGGCATAGGCATAGCCCACAATCGTATTGTTCCGGATGCTGACCAGATAGGGATATTGCTTAAGGATAGCGGTTATCCGTGCCTGAAATTCGGCTGCCGATGGTACGGTGATTTCAAAGGTGATGGCGGTTTTTTGAATGTAGTAACGGTAAATGTCCAAAATAGCTGCGGCATCTTCTGGTGCAGCTGTACGAATGGTGATTTCACTCATGGCAGAAACTCCTTGTTTTGCATCGATGGTGGAATGTTTGCGCAGGCTTTGCAGACAGCCTCCAGGATATTATACTGCTGTGGAAAACAAGTTGTCCATGGGCTGAGAAATGCTGTCTCTGGATAACTTGTTTTTGTTGCGGTTTTGCAAGGTAAAAATACGGGCGCTGATAAGTGGAAATTGGCATAAAGTTGAGCAGGAGTTTTCCAATTTGTGCAGAAAGAACATTTAGCTAAAACATTAGAAAATGTATCTTTTAAGGAGGGATTTTATGTCAGAGTCGAGACAGGCAGGCTTTACCCTGCTGGGAGTGTTGATTGCCGTGATGATCATTGGCATCATGGCAACCGTGGCCGTACCCAAATTTTCATCCACTATTATCACGGCGAATACGGCTAAGGTACAAAGCGATTTGAATACGCTGGATGCAGCGATTGCGGTCTATCAGCTGGAAAATGGTCATGAACCTGCCAATCTGAACGCTTTGCAGGGCTATGTCAACGACTTGGACAGTCTAAGACCTCCTAAGGGAAAATGCCGGCTTAAAGGTGGGGAAATCCTCACGTTGGATGGGGATGCCCGCTATGGCCTGCGCCTGAGTGAGGACCAGAGCATTGAGGGGGCGCGGGCTATTTGTGCAGAACATACTGCCGGGGAGTTTGGCAATGGCAAGTAACCGCGCGGGAGGAATACCCGGACAGTTTGACTGGTCGATGTTTGCCGCTGTGCGGGAAAAATGGTGTGGCTGGATGCTGGGGCTGAGTTTATCGGCCTGGCCTCTGTCAGGGGAAAAGGCGTGTTTTTTTGTGATTTTGGCTGGAGTGTTGGTTCTCATTGCCCTTTACGATTGGCGCTATGGCTTGATTTATGACCAGCTGGTAATTTTATTGGTGCTGTTAAGTGGTTTGCCATTGAGCTACGGGCAGATGAACGTGCTGGATGCGGTTACGGGGGCTGCACTGGGAAGCGGCCTGTTGCTGCTCCTGCGCGGTCTGTCCCAGGGCGGCTTGGGACTAGGGGATGTCAAGCTGGCTGCAGCTTTGGGCCTGTGGCTGGGATGGGAAAACATGATTCTTTGTCTGCTGCTGGCATCCTGCGGAGGACTGGTCTATGGTGCAATCCTGCTTTGCCGGCGGCAGATAGAGCGACGGACACCATTGCCCTTTGGGCCCTTTTTAGCCGGAGGCGCGTTGCTGGCCTTTGCCACTGGACAGGTCATCTGGACATATCTGGAGGCTTTTTTATGGGGCTGAGAAACAGACAAGCCGGGGCTGCGCTAGGGGAAGTCCTTCTTCTGCTGCTGGTCATGCTGATTTTTATTGCCCAGGCAGTGCCCACCGCCTGTAAGTTTTATCGGCAGGCGGCGGTGGAATACGAGGCGGAGCAGTTATTAGCGGCAATTCGTTACTGCCAGAATATGAGCCGGGTTACGGCAGAATCTGCCTGGGGATACGGTGCAAAGGAGGCCGGCAGGCATTATGTATTTCTGCAGCTGTTTCCGGAATACCAGCAGATTGTCGGCGGCAGCCGGGATATTATCAGTTGTCATCGTTACCTGCCGGGGATACAGGCTGTGAAAATCCATCGGGAGCAGGGAAAGAACATTTATGATTCGACGGCAGAACTGATCTTCAGTGCCAATGGAAAGCCAAAATCCGTGAGCTATATGATGACCATTCTGATTTATTATCAGGGTTATCCACAGGAGGGGCAGCGGATTATGGTCAGTAAGGGAGGCCGGATTCGGATGGAGCGTGGTGGCATTGAACAATGAAAGGCAGGCGGGATTCTTTCTTTGGGAAACGATTCTGCTGTGTGCATGCCTGGTGGCTATGGCTGCTGGTGTGCGACTCTATGCACAGGCGGCAGAATTGCGTGTAACGCAGGCGGTGGAAGGCCGGGCAGATTACCTTGCCCGGGGGCAGTTCGCGTACGCTCAGGCACTGCTGGGAAGAGATGGGGTGCTGCCGGCGGACATGGAATATCTGGGCGACGAGGGGGACCTGCAGCAGAATAACGCGGTCTATCGGGTAAGAGCAGAGGCTGTAGAGGCAGAGGGCCTTTGGCAGCTGAGGGTAGTGGTTTCCTGGGAGGTAAACGGCAGATATGGAGAACAGGAATACAAGCGCAGCCTGGTGCGCTTGTCATGAGGAGGGCTTTATCCTTTGGGAAACCTTGCTGGCCCTGCCCTTACTGGCTCTGCTCCTCATGTCGGTTACGGCTATCTTCTGCTGGTGTATGCGGGCTTATTTCTACAATCTGGCAGATGCAGAACTGGTGCAGGAGGTGCAGGGGGCCTTTGTACGGGTGACGGAGGAGGTGCTGGCGGGAAAGGCCATAAAGCCTCCCCTTCAGCAGCGGCAGGGCATCGAAATCATCAGCCGGCAGAATCCGCTGTATGTAGACAGCGTTCCCGGCCGGGAGGTAAGGATAAGTTATTCTGTGCATAAAATGGATAAGCTGCAGAAATTGGTGCGCAGCAGCGACGATGCTCCCCTTACGGGGAATCATAGTTTGGCTTCGGTGACCATCGTGGAGTTTTCGGCAGTTCGCGATGCTGTTTATCCCGATGTGTATAGATTGCGTCTGACAGGGCGCAGTGAGGTGACAAAACATGAATACACCATGTGTACCGCCGTCTACCTGCCCAGGCGATGACCAGCAGGGAATTGTTTCGCTGACTGCCCTGGTGCTGCTGGTGGTCATGCTCTTTATGGGACAGGGACTGCTCCATTTTGTCCGGCAGGGCGTGAAAAACGGAACGGCTGTCCGGCAGGAAATGGAAATGCGGCTGGCGGCTGAAAGCCTGACCGAAAGACAGTGGCTGCAGATAAAAAACGGGGATAGCCCATTGCCGGAGTTGAAGGCCAATCAGCGGCGGCTACTGGACAAGGGCCGCTATGCAGGACTGGATTATACGGTTTATGCCCATAGCTGGGGCGGGAATATCTATCTGATTGCTACCGTCATACGCCATGATTCACCGCTGGATAATATCCTCGAGCCGCATTTTATGGTGAAGGGTGTTCTGGAAAAAGAAGGAGAGCATTATGTATGGCTTGGCTGGGCGCCTTAGGGATTATTTCCTGTGCAGGGATAGGGAATTTGTCGCCTTCCTGCCGGCTGCGGACCCGGCAGGTGCATGTTTGGAAAAATTTACCCTGACCGATGGCATTTGGCAGGCAGCAGAGCGGGTGCCTGTTTCCAGCGCTTCTCAACTGCTGACGGAGCAGTCTGGCGAAAAGCAGGAACCGGCAATGGCAGAAATTGTCGGACAGGCGGCGTTGATTCTGGCCCGAAAGGGCTGGCAGAGTCTGCCGCTGCTCTATGTGGTTCCTGCGGATGAGATGTTGGGGTTTGCTTTGCAATTGCCGCCGGCACTGTCTTTTGAACAGCAGTGGGAAGCGGCTTATTGGGAATTTGACGCCAAGCTTTTGGCCAGGGGACTCCGTGCGGAAAACTTTTCCTGCCTTTGCCGGCCGGCGGCAGGGAAAGAGGGCCTGTGCAGTATCGTGGGGGTGCGCCGGGGATATCTGCAGGAGGTGGAGCGGATTTTTACGCAGGGGGAACTTTTTCTTGCCGATATCCTTCCGGCTGCATCCCAGGGAGAAGATGCGGTTTTGGCGTATCTGAAGGATAGTCGGCGGGAAAAGGCCGGCTTCAAGGGCCGTCCGGGAAAGCGGTTTTCGGCTTCGCACATATTGACCGCCTGGTTTGGCATCTGGATACTGCTGGGCATGATGGTGCTGGCTATGGATCTTTATCATTATCAACAGGCGCAGAGTCTGGCCGCAGAACAGCAGCAGGAACTTCAGGGGCTGGAAGCGGAACAGCGGGCAATGAAACAGTTGGTGGATAAGCACGCAGCCATTGCCCGGCGGGAGGAACTGCTGCAGGAATTGGGTCAGCAGGGGAAGCCCTGGTACAGCCTGCTGGTCCATTTGGGGACCAATACGGCAGAGGGAGTGTCCGTGACGGAAATTCATGCAGATGAGGCCGGGGAACAGCTTAAACTTGAAGGGCAGGCTGTAAATTATGACGCATTGGCGGACTTTGTCAGCCAATTGGAAGCGGATAAGGATTTCTTTGCCGGGGGCGTAAAGTTAGATAAATCGGTGCTGGCCAAGGGAAATGGTGGAGAGCCGGATAGGGTAAGATTTGCCGTATCGGTTAAGGGGGAGCTGGGAAATGATGGTCCTGAATCTGAGAAAGCTGCCGACGATTCCTTCTGACATCTGTCCTGTGCTAGGCATGGGCAGCTTGGGCGTGCTGCTGGGGGGAATCCTCTTTTATTTTTTCTTGCACATGCCCTTAATGGCGGCGGCAGAGGATTGCCGGCAGCAGGCGGCAGAAGCTGGTCGGCAGGTCACCCAAATCGTCAATTTTCAAAATGCTCATCGGGATCTTCCTGCCTATCAGGCAGAAATTGCCCAGCGGGAAAAACGTGCCTGGGGTCATTTGCCTGCCACTTTGGAGCAGGGCGAATTTATCCTGGCCATAGAGCGATTGGCCGGGCAAAGCAGGATGCAGCTGGAATTGGTCAGCCCTCAAAAGGAACTGGCCATGCCGGATACCCTGTGCCTGCCCATAAAAATAGGCTTGACGGGGGATTATTTTGGGCTGCTGCGATTTTTGCGGGGGCTGCAGGATGGTGAACGCCTGGTGGTGGTCAAGGATATGTCGGTGGCGGTCAAAGGGGCAGGTTTGACCGTGGATATGCTGCTGAATATCTATGCTGTACCCGAGAAATAGACAAAAATACGGCAGGAGGAACTTGCTTTATACAGAACAATCCAGTACACTATAACTAATTGTTTAATTCTGCAACAGACGAGGTGTGTATGTTATGAGCGAACTGCGTTTTATGACGGCGGGGGAATCCCATGGCCCCAGGCTGACGGCTATTCTGGAGGGGCTGCCGGCAGGGCTGCGGCTGGAAAGAGAAGACATTGATCGGGAATTGGCTCGCCGCCAGCAGGGGTATGGCCGGGGCGGCCGCATGAAGATTGAGACGGACAAGGTGGAAGTGCTTTCTGGATTGCGCTTTCAGGAGACTTTGGGCGGCCCTTTGACCTTGCAGGTCATCAATAAGGATTTTGCCAACTGGCAGGGCCGTATGGCGGCTTTTGGGGAGCCGGAAGGCGATAAGGTCACGGCGGCCCGTCCCGGTCATGCGGATCTGACCGGGGTACTGAAATACAATCGTCAGGATGTGCGGGATATACTGGAACGATCCAGTGCCCGGGAAACCACCATGCGGGTGGCGGTGGGAGCTGTCTGCAAGGCTTTCCTGCGGGAACTGGGCATACAGGTGGTCTCCCATGTGGTCAATATTGGCGGTGAAGCAGTGAATGAGGACAATATTGACCGGGAAAAAATCGGTGAGGACGTCCATTCGGAACTGAACTGTTATGACAGCGAGGCTGAAAACAGGATGAAGGCCCGCATTGATGAGGCCAAGGCCGCCGGGGATACTCTGGGGGGAATCTTTGAGGTTATCGTCAGGGGGGTGCCTATCGGTCTGGGCAGCCATATTCAGTGGGATAGGCGGCTGGATGCCCGGCTGGCAGGAGCCATGATGTCTATTCAGGCCATCAAGGGCGTGGAAATCGGTGCTGGCTTTACCTGTGCCCTTTTGCCCGGCAGTCAGATTCATGACGAGATTTTTCTGACCGATGGACAGCTGGAGCGGAAGACCAACCGGGCTGGCGGCCTGGAAGGTGGCATGACCAACGGTGAGAATATCGTGTTGCGGGCGGCTATGAAGCCCATCCCCACGCTGATGACGCCGTTGCAGTCCATTGATATCGAGAGCCATGAGGCGGTGCTGGCCTGTAAGGAACGCAGCGATACCTGTGCGGTTTCCGCTGCTTCTGTGGTGGGGGAGGCCATGACGGCTTTTGTCGTGGCACAGGCCCTTTGCGAAAAGTTTGGCGGCGATGCCCTGGCAGATGTGAAGGCCTCGCTGGCGGCCTATAACCAGCGGATTGGAAAGGAATGGTGCACCCATGCGTAACGTCATTTTGATTGGCTTCATGGGAACAGGAAAGACCAGCACCGGTAAGATGCTGGCCCAGCGCCTGGGGTGTGCCTTTATCGATATGGATGTGAAAATCGAAGAGGAAGCCGGGATGACCATTCCGGAGATTTTTGCGGAATTTGGGGAAGAGCATTTCCGGAAAATGGAGCACGAGCTTTCCCTGCGGTTATCCACCCGCCGCAACGCGGTAATTTCCACCGGCGGTGGCACGGTGAAAAATCCTGCCAATATGGAGGCCCTGAGAAAGAGCGGTGTGCTGGTCTGTCTCAAGGCGGATGTGGAAACGGTCCTGGAACGCACCCGGAACCGGGGACGGCGTCCTGTTCTGGACCAGGCGGATAAGGGAGATCGGCGGCAGGCTGTGGAAAGACTTTTGGCCCAGCGGGCGGAGTTATATCAGCAGGCCGATTTTTCGGTGGATACCAGTGAATTATCCCCGCTGCAGGTGGTGGAGATCATCACGAAGACATTAAAGACAAGAGGTGTGCTCCATGCGTAAGGTACGAGTGGATTTAGGGAAAAACAGCTACGATATCGTCATCGGCTACGATATCCGTCAGGAAATCGTGGATTTTGTCCAAGGCGCAGGTTATAGCAGACAGGCCCTGCTGGTTACGGATACCCATGTGGGGCCGCTTTACGGCGGACAGGTGCAGGCACTTCTGGCCGAGGCTGGGCTTACGGCAACGCTCGTTCAGATACCGGCAGGGGAAAGTTCTAAAAATCTCCAGGTGGCTGATGCTGTGTTTACCCGAGCCATCGAACTGGGCCTTGACCGCAAGTCTCCTGTCTTTGCCCTGGGGGGCGGGGTCGTGGGGGATTTGGCCGGCTTTGTGGCGGCCACCTATATGCGGGGCGTGCCCTTTGTGCAGCTGCCCACGAGCCTCTTGGCACAGGTGGATTCCAGCGTGGGCGGTAAGGTGGCGGTCAATCATGCCCTGGGAAAGAATCTTATCGGTGCCTTTTATCAGCCCCAGGCTGTCTTTATGGAGCTCAACTGCATGAAGAGCCTGCCTGAGCGGGAGATTTATACGGGGCTGGGTGAAATCATCAAGTACGGTATTATCTACGATGGGGATTTCTTTGGCTTCCTGGAGCAGAATCGGGAACAGGTGCTGGCCCTGGAGCCGGAGGCGCTGGTGCATATGATTGCACGTTCCTGTGAAATCAAGGCGGCAGTGGTCAGTGAGGATGAGCGGGAGGCAGGTTTGCGGCGGATCCTGAATTTTGGGCATACCATAGGCCATGCCATCGAAAAGGAAACCGGTTATGTGCGGTATAACCACGGGGAGGCCGTGGCCACCGGTATGCTGGGCGCAGCCCGTATCAGCCGGCAGCTGGGACTTATTGATTCGGGGACCTTTGACCGGGTGCGGCAGCTGATTGAGGCCTACAACTTGCCCTTGCAGGCTGGCGGGGTAACGGTTGAGGCCATGTATGCGGACATCTTCCACGATAAGAAAACGGTGGGAGGAAAGGTCAACTGGGTACTCATGGAGGGAATCGGCCGGGTTGTCTGCAGAAATGATGTGCCTGAGCAAGCGGTCAAGGAAGCGATGGCGGCCATTCGTGCGTAAACTGTGGAGTTTCACGCAATAATTGCCAAGACAAGGGCTGACCGTTGACTTTGCTGGGGTATCATGTGATAATGATAACGAGATGCGGATAGTCAAACAGGCGGCGGGCACAGCTCCCGCCTCGGTTGAAGCGTCAGGCGAAAGTTTTGCCTATGGCAGAACAGGAGCGAAGGCGTTAGCGACAAAAAATGAAGACTCGCAGGGAGGGCTTTTTTATGAAGAAGACAATTTTTCGCGGTGCAGGCGTAGCCATCATTACCCCCTATACGGAAGATGGCATCGATTTTAACGAGCTGGGCCGGATTATTGATGACCAGATAAAGAACCATACCGATGCCATCATCATAACCGGGACAACCGGTGAATCGGCCACCATGAGTGATGAGGAGCACCGTGCTGCCATCAAGTTCGCCGTGGACCATGTAAAGGGACGGGTGCCGGTTATTGCGGGTACTGGCTCCAACGAGACGAGTTATGCGGTGACACTGTCCAAGTATGCGGAAAGCGTGGGCGCGGATGCCCTGCTGGTGGTGACACCCTACTACAATAAATGCACCCAGAAGGGGTTGGTTGCCCATTATACGGCCATTGCCGATGCGGTGAATATTCCCTTGATTCTCTATGATGTGCCTTCCCGTACCGGGGTTTCCATTGCCACTTCCACCTATGTGGAGCTGGCCAAGCATCCCAATATCGCGGCGGTCAAGGAAGCCAATGGCGATTTGTCGAAAATCCTGCGGCTGCGGGCTGCGGTGGGCGATAAGCTCGATATCTATTCGGGCAATGATGACCAGATTGTGCCCATCCTGTCCCTGGGGGGCAAGGGTGTGATTTCTGTTCTTTCCAATGTGGCACCGCAGGCAACCCATGATATGTGTCAGGCCTTCTTTGACGGCGATATAAAAAAGGCGGAAGAACTGCAGGTAGAATATGTGGATCTTATCGATGCACTGTTCTGTGAAGTCAATCCCATTCCGGTGAAAGTGGCCATGCGCAAGTTGGGCTATGCGGCAGGTCCTCTGCGCATGCCCCTCAGTGAAATGGAACCCCAGCATGAGAAACAGTTGGAAGAAGCCCTGCGCAATCATGGTTTGTTGAAATAAGACGGGCAAAAGCCTTCCCCAAGAAGGGAGGGCTTTTTTTACGCAAGAAAGGAAAATTATGCACGGAGTATTTGATATTGTAGGTCCGGTGATGATAGGGCCTTCCAGTTCCCATACTGCAGGTGCGGTGCGGCTGGGACTCATGGCCCGGAAAATCCTGGGGGAGGAAGCCCTGCGGGCGGAGATCAATCTGCATGGTTCCTTTGCCCGCACCTATCGGGGCCATGGTACAGACAAGGCGCTGCTGGCAGGGATTCTGGGTTTTTCACCAGAGGATGAGCGCATCCGGGATGCGCTGAATATCGCTGCCAATATGGGAATGGCGTATAGTTTTCAGACGGTGAACCTGGAGGATGCCCATCCCAATACGGCGGTGATCTACCTGGTGGGGAAGTCCGGCCGTACGGCCAGGGTGCGCGGCGCCTCTGTGGGGGGCGGCAACATCATGATTTCCAATATTGATGGCTATAACGTGGAACTTACGGGGCAGTATCCAGCCCTGATTACCATTCATCATGATTGTCCTGGCGTGATTACCCAGGTGACAAAGATTTTAGCCCATGCGGAAGTCAATATTGCCTTTATGCGGGTGTCCCGTCAGAATCGTGGCGAAACCGCCATGATGATCATGGAATTGGATGAGGAACCAACCCCGGAGGTCATCAAAGAGTGTCAGCAGGCTGCCAATGTGGAATATGCCTTTGCTATTCCCGCCATCTGAAGTGGGCGGTACAGGAGAAAGACAATGATTAACTTTAATACGATTCAGGAATTGATCCAGCAGGCCCAGGTGGAAGGTACGACCCTTCACGAAATCGTCATCCAGCGGGAAATCCATGACAGCCAGCAGTCCAGGGAGGAAATCCTGCAGACTATGCAGGCCAACTGGCAGGTCATGCAGGCGGCCATCGAACGGGGGATTGCCAACACGGAAAAATCCCTGAGCGGTTTGACCGGCGGCGATGCGAAAAAACTCTATGCCTACCGGGGAAATGGCTATATGGGGCAGGAAGTCCTCAGTGCTGCCGCCTATGCCGTGGGCATCAGTGAGGTCAATGCTGTTATGGGCCGCATTGTGGCCTGCCCTACGGCGGGATCCTGTGGCATAGTGCCGGCTGCGCTTTATGCGGCAAAGCTGCAGCGTAACCTGACAGATGAGCGGATTGTTCAGGGGCTCTTTACCGCTGCCGGCATTGGGATGGTCATTGACCAGAATGCCAGTATTGCCGGAGCAGAGGGCGGCTGTCAGGCCGAGTGCGGCACCGCCGCTGGTATGGCAGCCGGCGCTCTGGTGGAACTGGCTGGCGGCAGTCCCGTTCAGATTGGCAACGCCGTGGCCCTGGCCATTAAGAACCTGTTGGGGCTGGTTTGTGACCCGGTGGCCGGCCTGGTGGAGGTGCCCTGTGTGAAGCGTAACGGGTTTGCCGTTGTCGAGGCTATGCTGGCAGCGGATATGGCCCTCTCCGGCATTGACTCCGTAATTCCTGTGGATGAGGTCATTGAAGCCATGAACCGCATCGGCAAGGCCCTGCCCAAGAGCCTACGGGAGACCAGTGAAGGTGGGCTGGCTGTTACAGCCACCGCCAAGGCCATTGAAAAGCGAATCTACAAGTAGGGTGTGGTTCCGTTTTATTCCGTGGGAATGCCATGGTTTTTTCCGAAGAAATATGATAATATATCTAATGTTCGTGAAGAGAATTTGCTGAACATTAAATGATTTTTATACAAATTAGGGGGATTTTCTGATTATGGCAAGATTATTTGGTACAGATGGTGTGCGCGGTGAGGCCAATGTGGACCTGACGCCGGAATTGGCTTACCGTTTAGGCCGGGCAGCGACGATTTATTTCGGCCGGGACAGCGAGGAACAGCCGTTGATTCTCATTGGCCGGGATACCCGTCTGTCCGGTGAGATGTTTGAAGCAGCCCTCACGGCCGGCATCTGCTCAGCAGGCGGCCGGGCCATGTTGGCTGGCGTTATTCCGACACCGGCCATTGCATATCTGGCCCGCCGTCATAAGGCTAAGGCCGGCATCGTGATTTCCGCATCCCATAATCCCTTCCATGACAACGGCATCAAGTTCTTTGGCGGTGATGGCTATAAATTGCCGGATGCCGTGGAGGATGAACTGGAAGAAATCGTGCATCAGCTGGAACAGGATGATAATCTGGCCCGGCCTACGGGGGATAAAATCGGTCATATCGAATACCGTACGGATTTGCTCAACCAGTATATTGAATTTGTGCTCAGTACCTGTCAGGAACGCTTTGACGGCATGAAGATCGTGCTGGATTGCTCCAATGGTGCTGCCTATGAGGTTATGCCGAAGGTTCTGCGGGAGCTGGGGGCTAAGGTCAAGGTTATCCATGCGCTGCCCAATGGGGTCAACATCAACGACAACTGCGGTTCTACCCATCTGGAATCCCTGCAGAAGGCGGTAGTGGAAAACAATGCAGACTTCGGCATTGCCCATGATGGTGACGCGGACCGTTGCCTCTGTGTGGATGAAAAGGGGCAGGTCATCGATGGTGACCATATTTTGGTCATGTGTGCCCAGGATATGATCAAGAAGGGGACCCTGCCCCATAAGACGGTGGTTTCCACGGTTATGGCCAATATCGGCTTCCATAAGGCCATCAAGGAAGCTGGCGGCCGGGTGGAAGTGACCCAGGTAGGCGACCGTTATGTGCTGGAAAACATGCTCAAGAGCGGTTATAAGATTGGCGGCGAACAGTCCGGTCATATCATCTTTACGGACTACAGCACCACAGGGGATGGTCCCATCACGGCGCTGCAGGTGTTGTCCTCGTTGAAGCGCAGCGGCCGCAAGGCTTCGGAACTGACCTCCCTCATGACCACTTATCCGCAGCTGCTGGTTAACGTGCGCGTTGCAACGAAGGAAGGCTGGGAGAAGAACGAAGCCATTACTGCAGCCATTGCCAAAGGAGAGGCCGAACTGGGCAGTGAAGGCCGTATCCTCGTGCGCCCCTCCGGCACGGAGCCCCTTATCCGCGTAATGGCAGAGGGCCCGGATCAGGCACAGCTGGATAGAATCTGCCATGAGATTGCCGATGTGGTCAAAAAAGAGCAGGGCTGAGATGAAAAAGGCGATTGTATTTGCCAGTTTTGGCGTAGTGAATCCGGAGGCCCGCAAGGCTTGTATTGATGCAGCTGCCCGGCAGCTGCAGGCAGCTTTTCCCGATTGGGAGGTACGGCAGGCCTATACCTCTGTCTTCATCAAGAAGCGGCTGGCCCAGCAGGGAATCCAGGTGGATTCCCTGCCGGAAGCCCTGGCGCGGCTGCAGGCCGATGGCTTTACCCATGTGGCTGTTCAGCCGGGCTATCTGACGGCTGGCGAAGAATACGAGAAGAAAGTCCTTCAGGTGGTGCAGAAAGAGCAGCGGAACTTTACGCAGCTGCTGGTTTCCCGTCCCCTGCTGGAACGGCTGGAGGATGGAGAGGATATGCTGCCGGTCCTGCAGGAAATCTTTCCGCTTCCAGCGGGGGAGGAACTGGTGCTGGTGGGGCATGGTTCGCCCCACCAGCATAATCCGGCCTATGAAAATCTGCAGAAATTGTTGGACAAGGATGGTTATCCTGCGCATATCGGCGTGATTGAGCCGGCGGATACACCGGATTTTGCGGCGGTTCTGGCCAGGCTCAAGGCCCGGCAGGTGAAGAAGATTCTGCTGGCCCCGCTGCTTTTATCCGGCGGTGCCCATGTCAACGAAGACATCGCTGGCGAAGGGGCTGAGTCCTGGCTTAATCGCTTGCAGGCGGCGGGATTTTCCGTCCGGGTAAGTCTCCGGGGATTAGGGGAGTATCCAGTCTTTCAGCAGCTCTATGTCAAGCGCCTGCAGGAAAATAACCCGGGGCTATAAATAATATTCGTATAAAGTGTATTTCTTTTTTTATAAATATGGGTTATAATGACTGAGTATAAGTCTATATTTTAGGCATGGGATGTTAAAAAGTGAATGAGGTGAGTGTATGTCACATCCAGTAACAACGAATCCGTTGATCATCATGCTGATCAACATGACGGTTGTGTTCTTGGTGCTGATTGCCTTAGGTGTGGTCATTAATCTGATACATTATATTGATCCCACGAAACCCAAGGCTGCGCCCCAGGAGGAAGTTCCTGTGGCACCTGCTCCGGCAGCAGCACCTGAGCCGGCAACAGTGAACCCTGTGGAAGAGGGGATTTCTCCTGAGGTGATTGCTGTTATTGCGGCTGCTGTAGCCAGTATGGGGTATGGAACCGGCAGTGTCCGGGCGATTCGTCCCTTGGAGCGCAACAACTGGAAAAATTCTGGCCGCAGTGCCATGCAGAGCCGGAATTAAAGCAGGGAAGGAGGAATTATTATGGAATTATTACAGGCATTTACCATTTCCCTGCAAGCTGTATGGAATGACAGCGGTTTTTCCGCTTTCACCATGGGCAATGGGATTATGATTCTCGTGGGTTTTGCCCTTCTTTACATGGCTATCGTCAAGGAATTCGAACCGCTGCTCTTAGGTCCTATCGCCTTCGGCTGTGTGTTGGCGAACTTCCCGCGCACGGGGTTCTTCACAGAGCCGGGTCTGATGCAGGCCATTCACTACGGTATCCAAAATGAGATTTTCCCACCGCTGATTTTCCTGGGGGTTGGTGCCATGACGGACTTTGGCCCGCTTTTGGCCCGCCCAATTACGCTGCTCTTGGGAGCAGCTGCCCAGATCGGTGTGTTCGTGGCGCTGGTGGGAGCTATGCTGCTGGGCTTTACGGTGCAGGAAGCTGGTGCCATCGGCATTATCGGCGGCGCTGATGGTCCGACCGCCATTTACCTGTCCATTCAGATGGCACCGCACCTTCTGGGAGCGATTGCCGTGGCGGCATATTCCTATATGTCCCTGGTACCGTTGATTCAGCCGCCGGTGATGAAGCTTTTGACCACGAAGAAAGAACGCGAAGTGGTCATGGAACAGCTCCGCCCGGTAACGAAGTTTGAGCGGGTCTGCTTCCCCATTGTGGCGGCAATCATCATCAGCCTGCTGCTGCCCCCCATCGCCTCGCTGTTGGGCTGTCTGATGCTGGGGAACCTCTTCCGTGAGTCTGGTGTCATGGATCGTCTTTCCGATACGGCTCAGAATTCGCTCTGCAATATCGTCACGATTTTCCTGGCGACGGGGACAGGCATGACCATGAATGCCGATGACTTCCTGCGGGGCGAAACCCTGCTGATTATCGCGCTGGGGTTGTTGGCCTTTATCGCCGGTACTGCCGGCGGTGTGATTTTCGGTAAGATTATGTGCCGTCTGTCCGGCTGGAAGATCAATCCGCTGATTGGCTCGGCCGGTGTATCCGCAGTGCCCATGGCTGCCCGCGTCAGCCAGGTGGTGGGGATGAAGGCAAAACCGGGCAATTACCTGCTCATGCATGCCATGGGGCCAAACGTTGCCGGTGTTATCGGTACGGCAGTAGCTGCCGGAACCATGCTGGCCATGCTGAAGTAAAGTATACATAAAAATACGGATTAAAGGTCT
The DNA here is from genome assembly GCF_024699275.1 of Selenomonas sp. The sequence continues at coordinate 17,674 of NZ_JAILPX010000088.1, read as the reverse complement.
TTACAAGTGGCCGTTGATATGATAAGATTCTTTTCGTAAAGAAGAATAACTTTTGGCAATGGAGCCATGTAAACTTTTCCCGTTGGGGGCTGGGTTTGCATGGCTTTTTTGGTGTGTAAGATTGGAAAGGATGGTTTTACGTGGAAAATTTACTGTATGTAATTCCGGCGAATTCGAAAAAAGAGGACATCATTGCCCAGCTCCAGGAACATCCGGAAATTAAATTTGTTTCCCTGATGGGTGTGGATATGGCCGGTAATGATACGGATGAAAAGATCCCCGTACATCTTTTCCTCAAGGATATCGATGATTTCTATGCAGGTACGGCTGTGCAGACCGATGGTTCATCCGTTGTGCTGACGGGGATTGCCACGCTGAACAATGCCAAGGTGGACATGCCCATTGACCCCAGTGTCAACTGGTTCGTAGATTATAATATGGAATTCTACGATGAAGAAACCGGCAAGCCGGTAGGCACCCTGCGGATTCCTGCTTTTCTGGTTCACGAGGGAAAACGCGTGGATTCCCGGGCCGTTCTGGCGGACACCCTGAACTTCGTCAAGCAGGAACTTCTGGCCGCCTTCAAGCAGAAAACGAAGATTGCCGGTTTGGAGAGCATTGATGGCAATGATGTGGTGGATATCCAGTTCACCTCGGCTACGGAATTGGAATTCTGGGTCAAGACCCCCCTGGAAGAAGCCGCCATTGAAGAAATGTCGGCTTCCCAGGTCATGCAGGAACAGTATTGGGAACGCACCCATGGCGCTGTGCGCACGGCTATGGAAAACTGCCTGCTGGAGTTGGATAAATACGGCTTCCAGGTGGAAATGGGCCATAAGGAAGTCGGCGGCTTGAAAGCCCAGATCGATGGCAGCGGCAACATGACCCATGTCTGTGAACAGCTGGAAATCGACTGGCGCTTTGCCGATGCTCTGCAGGCGGCGGATAATGAAATCTTCGTCCGAACGGTCGTTAAAGAAACCTTCCGCTCCATCGGTCTGGAAGTCAGCTTTAAGGCTAAACCCATGATTGGTCTGGCAGGCAACGGGGAACATACCCATATTGGCATGGCTGCCGTCACCAGTGATGGCAAGACCCATAACCTGTTTACGGCAGATGACCAGCACAAGGATTTCATGAGTGCCGTGGGCTATGGCGCACTCATGGGACTTTTGAAGAATTACGAGGCGGTGAATCCCTTCGTATCGGCCACCAATGATTCGCTGAACCGTCTGAAGCCCGGTTTTGAAGCTCCGGTATGTATCGTTACCTCCCTGGGCCAGACGCCGGAAATTCCGTCCCGTAACCGTACGATTCTGGCTGGCCTGATCCGCGATTTGGGCAATCCCTATGCTACCCGCTTCGAGCTGCGTGCCTGCAATCCCTATACCAACACCTACTTGGTACTGGCGGCTATCTACTCGGCTTGCCTTGATGGAATCAAGGTGGCCGTTAACCATACCACTGCTGAACTTTTGACGGAACTGTCCAAGGATGCCGGGGAAGAGGGCTTCTATTTGGAAAAGAACCGCGCATACCGCAGTGAAGATGATGTGTTTGAGGACTATTCAGCCGAAGAGCGTGACCGCCTCTTTGGTGCACCTCCGGCAACGGTTTGGGAAAATATGCAGAACCTCGACAATTATCCGGAGAAAAAAGCGGTCATCACGGCCGGTGGTGCGCTGAATGACCGGATTATCGAAGCCTTCCGTTCCGGGGCGCTGCTGCGGTGGAAGACGGAGCTCATTGCCCGCATTATCCCGGAAAACCGCGATATCGTTCGGGCTGCCAAGGAAATCAAGGCTGACTTCGTTACGGATCTGGATTCCTACAACTGGAATAAGATCAATGGCATCCGTTCCTATCTGGCCAAGGACAGCATTGATGAAAAATCGCTGTTTACCCTGCTGATCAATGCCCTGAATGAAGGGGATTATGCCGCTGCTTCCGGCCTGCAGGTGGAGATGTACGACAAGGTGGAAGAACTTAAAGCCCTTTACGATGCTTATGTGAAAAATATGATTTGATGTTTTTGGGCAGGGCATCTTAACGATGAATTTCCCACAAATCAGGTGGCAGACTTGATTTGTGGGAGATTTTTTATTTTTATAAATAAATGAAAATAATTTTAATATTAGTATTATGTATACATGGCTTCCAAAGGCAGGGATTGGATATTCATATGACGAATAAGACTCGTGTAGCTTGGATTTCTGAGTTTATAAAAGGAGGAAGCGATATGGAAGCCTTATATGTTTTGTTGTTTCTGTTGCCAATCATTGTTGACCTTTGCATAGGTTATGATGCTTATCTGCAGTCCCATAGCCTTAGAAAGGCGATGACCTGGTTCTTTGCGGGAATACTGACGCAGGTATTGGTCGGCTTGCCAATGATTTAAGCGATGTACTTATTGGGAAATGTTATGATGATTTCCAAAGAATAAAAAGATAGACCATGAAGATGGAGACTTGGGTCTATTTTTGTGTTGTGTTAGAAGGGAATCCAAGCTATAAAAGTAAGAAAATGCCACCTGCCGAATAAGGTGGGGCAAAAAGGCAGCGGGCGAATCTTCCGCCCCTGTGCGTTATAAACAAATAACTTGTCTTGTAAATTAATCTGTTATATACTTTAACCAAGAAATACTGCTGCTTATATGCAAGGAGGGCTGAGTAGCCCTCCTTATTCGTTTCTTGATTGTTGCTAATCGATATGAAAGAGGCAAGTTTATGGAAAAGTTTATCAAAGTCAAGGGTGCACGAGCCCATAACTTAAAAAATATCAATGTGGATATACCGCGGGATAAATTGGTGGTTGTAACCGGTCTGTCCGGCTCGGGAAAATCTTCCCTGGCCTTTGATACGGTTTATGCTGAGGGCCAGCGCCGGTATGTGGAATCTCTGTCTTCCTACGCCCGGCAGTTTTTGGGACAAATGGATAAGCCTGATGTGGATAATATTGATGGCCTGTCGCCGGCAATTTCCATTGACCAGAAAACCACCAGCCATAATCCCCGGTCTACCGTGGGAACGGTGACGGAAATCTACGATTATCTGCGTCTCCTTTTCGCCCGGGCAGGAAGGCCCCATTGTCCGAAGTGTGGCAAGCCCATCACGCAGCAGACGGTGGACCAGATGGTGGATCAGATTGCGGAATTGCCGGAGCGCACGAAATTGTTGATTATGGCTCAGGTGGTGCGCGGCAAGAAGGGTGAGCATCGGAAGGTGCTGGAGCACATCCGCCGTGAGGGCTATGTGCGGGTGCGCATTGATGGGGAAATCCTGGATATCCATGAGGATATCCATCTGGAAAAAAACAAGAAGCATACCATTGAAGTGGTGGTTGATCGTCTGGTGGTTCGGGAAGGCATGGACCAGCGGCTGGCCGATTCCCTGGAAACAGCCCTGAAGTTAGGCGAAGGCGTTGTCTACGTGCAGGTGGTGGACGGGGAATTGCTGATGTTCAGTGAAAATTTCGCCTGTGTGGACTGCGGCATCAGTCTGCCGGAAATCACGCCCCGGATGTTCTCCTTCAACAGTCCCTTTGGAGCTTGTCCTGTATGTATGGGGCTGGGCAGTCATAGGGAATTCGATGAGGAATTGGTGATTCCGGACCCGTCCCTTTCCGTTGGGGATGGGGTCTTTGCACCGCTGTCGAAAAACATGCATTCCTATGCTATGTGTGCCATGGGGGCGGTACTTAAGGATTATGGCTATGATATGCATACGCCCTGGCAGGATATGGATAAGAAGACACGAAAGGTGTTGCTCCATGGTTCCCAGGATGAGAAATTCCGCTTTCATTACGTCAATATGTTCGGCGAGAATAAAGAGTATAATGTGGAATTTGAGGGCGTGCTGCCCTTGCTGTCCCGCCGCTATCAGGATACGGATTCCGATGAGATGCGGGAGTCCTATGAAAACTATATGACGGAAATTCCCTGTTCGGCCTGTCATGGTGCCCGCCTGAAGCCGGAGACGCTGTCGGTGTTGGTGGGGGGCAAAAACATCCATGAGGTTACGGCCATGAATATTCGGGAGGCGGAAAGTTTCTTCCAGAATCTGGAACTGACACCCCGGGAAGCCAAGATTGCCCGGCAGATACTGAAGGAAATCCACGCCCGGCTGAATTTCCTGTTGAATGTAGGTTTGGATTATCTCACCCTGTCCCGGGCAGCGGGAACCCTGTCCGGCGGCGAAGCCCAGCGCATCCGGCTGGCAACCCAGATTGGTTCCGGTCTGCAGGGGGTGCTTTATGTACTGGATGAGCCCAGTATTGGCCTGCATCAGCGGGACAATAACCGCTTGCTGGAAACCCTCAAGCACCTGCGGGATTTGGGCAACACCCTGCTGGTGGTGGAACATGATGAAGATACCATGTATGCGGCGGATCATATCATCGATATCGGCCCCGGTGCCGGCGAACATGGGGGACAGGTAGTGGCCCAGGGGACAGCTCAGGAAATCATGCAGGTGCCGGAGTCGGTAACGGGGCAGTATCTGTCCCGGAAAAAGTATATTCCCGTGCCCTCCCGCCGTCGGCCCGGGAATGGCAATTTCCTGGAAGTGGTGGGAGCCTGCGAAAATAATCTTAAGGACCTGCGGGTCAAGTTCCCCTTGGGAACCTTGACTTTGGTTACGGGCGTGTCCGGTTCGGGCAAGAGTACACTGGTCAACGAAATCCTGTATAAGGGCATCGCCTCCCGTCTGTATCACGCCAAAGGGAAACCCGGAAAGCATAAGAAAATCAAGGGTCTGGAACATATCGACAAGATTATCGATATTGATCAGCAGCCCATTGGCCGTACACCCAGATCCAATCCAGCCACCTATACGGGGGTCTTTGATGTTATCCGGGAACTGTTCAGTCAGACCAGTGAATCCAAGGTACGGGGCTATAAGGCCGGGCGCTTCAGTTTCAATGTGAAGGGCGGGCGTTGTGAAGCCTGCAAGGGCGATGGCATCCTGAAAATTGAGATGCACTTCCTGCCGGATGTCTACGTGCCCTGCGAGGTCTGCAAGGGGGCAAGGTACAACCGGGAAACTCTGGAGGTCCGCTATAAGGGCAAGACCATTGCCGATGTATTGGATATGACCATTGACGAAGCGGTGACCTTCTTTGCCAATGTGCCGAGGATTGCCCGCAAATTGCAGGTGATTCAGGATGTGGGGCTGGGCTATATCAAATTGGGCCAGCCGGCCACCACCTTGTCCGGCGGTGAAGCCCAGCGGGTGAAGCTGGCCACGGAACTTTCCCGCCGCAGTACCGGCAAGACCCTCTATATTCTGGATGAACCCACCACCGGGCTTCACGCGGCAGATATCCATAAGCTGTTGGGAATTTTGCAGCGCTTAGTGGATGGTGGCGACACCGTGGTGGTCATTGAGCATAATCTGGATGTAATCAAGACAGCGGATTATATTATCGATCTGGGGCCCGAGGGGGGCGATAAGGGCGGTACAATCGTAGCCGCAGGGCGGCCGGAGGACATCGTAAAGGTGGCGGCCTCCTATACTGGCAAATTTCTGAAACCGCTGCTGGAGGAAAAGAACGAATAAAATTAATCCTTGCATTCCTTAAATGTATGCGTTATAATTACAAGCAAAGCAGACGAGATCTGCTCAAGGACAAACGAATACATTGCCTTTTTAAAATGCGTACTGCGATGCGCATAAGGGGAGCCTGTCATATACACTATAGGTGTAACTATAAGATGAAGTAAAGCGGGAGCTTTCTTATGCATACGCATAGGGAGCTCTTTTTTTGTTGCCTATTGTATGCGGGTAAATTTACGAAGACAATGGATTTCTCCTTGAAAATTTATGCAAATTAGATGTATAATTATTAATGTCAACCTGTTAAGGAGTGAATGACTTGGAGAAAAACAAATTGTCCCTGCGGGGAAAGAATGTTTTGGGACTGGAGGATTTCAGCCCCGAGGAGATTCGCTTGGTGCTGGATACCGCCAAGGAAATGAAGAACATCATCCATCGGGACATCAAAAAGGTTCCCACCCTGCGCGGCAAATCCATTGTCACCCTGTTCTATGAACCCAGCACCCGTACCCGTACATCCTTTGAACTGGCGGGGAAATATTTGGGCGCAGATGTGGTCAATATCACAGCAGGTTCCAGCAGCATCGTCAAGGGAGAAAGCCTTCGGGATACCCTTTATACCATTGAAGCCATGGGGGTAGACGCCATCGTCATGCGTCATAAGGCCGAAGGTGCGGCGGAGTATGCTTCCCGGGTGGTAAGTCCGGTTATCCTCAATGCCGGCGATGGTGCCCATGCCCATCCTTCCCAGGGGCTATTAAACCTCTTTACCATTGAGGAGCACAAAGGTCATCTGGAAGGCCTTAAGGTGGCGATTATCGGCGATGTACTCCATAGCCGGGTGGCCCGCTCGGATATCTACGGCATGCGCAAGATGGGAATGGAAGTGCATATTGCAGGTCCGAAGACCCTTTTGCCCCGCTTCCTCCAGGAAGAGCCGGGGATTGTGGTCCATGAGCGCATTGAAGAGGCGATTGCCAGCGCCGATGTCATCGAAGTCCTGCGCATTCAGCTGGAACGCATGAAGGGCGGCTTGTTTCCCACCACCCGCGAATACGCGCGGATTTTCGGCCTCAACGATGAGCGGCTGAAGCTGGCCAAGGATGATGTGCTGATTCTGCATCCGGGTCCCATGAATAAGGGCTGGGAAATTTCGCCCTTTACCGCCTACGGCAAGAATTCGGCCATTCAGGAGGAAGTACAGAACGGCGTAGCTGTGCGCATGGCGCTCTTTACCTTGGTGCTGACGGGAGGAAAACAGGCATGAAAATTTTGCTCAAAGGCGGACGTGTAATCAATCCGGAAACGAAGTTTGATGAAGTGGCAGATGTGCTGGTAGAAGATGGCAAGGTGGCGAAAATAGGCACCGGACTGCAGGACAAGGCCGCTGAGGTTTTTGATGTTACGGGCAAGGTGGTAACGCCGGGGCTTATCGACCTGCATGTGCATCTGCGGGAACCGGGACAGGAGGCCAAAGAGGATTTCGCCTCCGGTTCCAAGGCCGCTGCCGCAGGTGGTTTTACCACCATCTGCACCATGCCGAATACCAAACCGGTGGTGGATACGGCGGCGCTGGTACGCAGCCTTAAGATGCGGGCCCAGGAAGCAGCCTGTGTCAATGTGAAGATTATCGGTGCAGTGACCAAGGGCCAGGAAGGCAAGGAACTGGCAGAAGTCGGGGATATGGTTGAAGCTGGTGCGGTGGCCTTTTCCGATGATGGTCATTTCGACCAGAATGCCAAGGTGCTTCTGAATGCCTATGATTATCTGCATACCTTTGATAAGGTAATCATCAATCATGAGGAAGAACCCACGTTGGTGGAAGAGGGCGTGATGAATGAGGGCCACCGCAGCGCCATGCTGGGCCTCAAGGGCCGGCCTTCCGTAGCAGAGGACATCGCGGTGGCCCGGGATGTGCTGCTGGCCGAATACGCTGGTGCCCGGGTGCATGTGGCCCATATCAGCACGGCCCGGGCCGTGGATATCGTGCGGCAGGCCAAGAAACGCGGCGTGCGGGTGACGGCTGAGGCTACACCCCAGCATTTGACCATGACGGAGGACTGTGTCAATCTCTTTGATACCTCTACAAAAATCAATCCGCCCTTAAGAGCGGCTAAGGATTGTGCGGCAATCCTGGAGGGACTAAAAGACGGTACCATTGATGCCATCGTCACGGACCATAGTCCGCATGCCCAGGAGGAAAAGGACCGGGAATATATCTATGCCCCCAGCGGCTTCCCGGGGCTGGAAACCTCCCTGGGAATCATGCTGACGGATCTGTACCATGAACAGAAACTGGATTTGCCGCTGATTATCTCCAAGATGAGCTATGAACCTGCCCAGGTCTTTGGCTTGCAGGAGGGCCGGCTCAGTGAGGGGGCACAGGCCGATATCACGGTGATTGACCCGGAACTGGAATGGACTGTAGATGAAAAGAAATTCTATACCAAGGGCAGCCACAGCCCCTTCGCAGGCCGCAAGCTCAAGGGGAAGGCTGTGCTGACCATGGTCAAAGGGAAAATCGTTATGCAGGATGGAAAGATCCTGGACTGACATAATTAATGAGGTGTTTTCATGAAGGGTAAATTAATCCTCGAAGACGGCAGCGTTTTTACGGGACAGTTATTAAATGACAGCCGGGCCACCGGCGAAGTGGTATTCAATACCAGCATGACGGGGTATCAGGAGAGCCTGACGGATCCCAGTTATTGCCGTCAGATTTTGACGCTGACCTATCCGATGGTGGGCAATTACGGCATTGCGGAAGTCTTCATGCAATCCCGCAAGGCCTTTGTGGGCGGATTTGTAATCGGCGAGCTCTGCGAACTGGGCAGCAACTGGCATTATGAGGAAAGTCTGGCCAAGTTCCTGACCCGGCAGGAAATTCCGTGCCTTTACGATGTGGATACCCGTGCCGTGACCCGTAAGATTCGCAATGCCGGCACCATGAAGGGGATTATCGTACCCGAGGATGCCACCCAGGCAGAAATCGATAAATTGTTGGCTGTGCCCATCAAAAAGGAAGTGGTGATGGAAGTGACCACACCAGAGGCTTATACCATCGAGGCAGAGGCCGAGGATGCGCCCCTGGTCGTAGCCATGGATTTCGGGGTTAAGCAGAATATCCTGAAATCTCTGCATGATATTGGCTGCAGGCTGCGGGTGGTGCCGGCGGATACCAAGGCAGAGGATATTCTGGCGCTGAATCCCCAGGGGATTTTCCTGTCCAACGGCCCTGGCGACCCGGCGGATGTGCCGGAAATCGTGGCGGAAATCAAGAAGCTCATCGGCAAGAAACCCATCTTTGGCATCTGCCTGGGGCATCAGCTCATTGCCCGGGCTCTAGGGGCCAGGACCTACAAACTCAAGTTCGGTCATCGTGGCTCCAATCAGCCGGTTAAGGATCTGCGCACAGGCAAGGTGCAGATTTCTTCCCAGAACCATGGCTTTGCTGTCGAGGAGGAATCCCTCAAGGGGCTGCCCTTGGAGGTTACCCATATCAATGTCAATGATGGCACCGTGGAAGGGATGCGTCATACGGAACTGCCCCTGTTTTCTGTACAATATCATCCGGAAGCCTCTCCGGGACCGGATGATAACCTCTATCTGTTTGATGAATTTTGGACCATGTTGAAGGGAGAATAAGATGCCAAAAAAGGAAAATCTCAACAAAGTAATGGTTATTGGCTCTGGCCCCATCATCATCGGTCAGGCGGCAGAATTTGACTATGCAGGCTCCCAGGCCTGCCGGGCCCTTAAAGAAGAGGGGCTGGAAGTGGTACTGGTCAATTCCAATCCGGCAACGATCATGACGGATACCCATATTGCCGACCGGGTGTATATTGAACCTTTGACCCCGGAATTTTTGGAAGAAATCATTGCCAAGGAAAGGCCGGACGGCCTCCTGGCTACCCTGGGGGGGCAGGCCGGACTCAATCTGGCTGTACAGCTGGCTGAGCGGGGGGTGCTGGAAAAGTACGCGGTGGAACTGTTGGGGACACCCCTTACAGCCATCAAGCAGGCTGAGGACCGGGAACTTTTCAAGGAAACCATGGAAAAACTGGGTGAGCCCATTCCCGAAAGCACCATTGTGGAGGATGTGCCCAGTGCGGTGGATTTTGCCAATGAAATCGGCTACCCGGTAATCGTGCGCCCTGCCTATACCATGGGCGGTACGGGCGGCGGTATCGCAGAAAATGAAGAGGAACTCATCGACATCGTCATCAAGGGACTTAACTATTCCTTGATTGGTCAGGTGCTCATCGAGCGCAGTGTGGCCGGCTGGAAGGAAATCGAGTATGAGGTCATGCGGGATGGCAACGATAACTGCATCACCGTCTGCAACATGGAAAACTTTGACCCCGTAGGGGTACATACAGGGGATTCCATTGTGGTGGCACCTTCCCAGACCTTGACGGACCATGAATATCAGATGTTGCGCAGTGCATCCCTGAGGATTATCCGGGAACTGGGAATCGAGGGGGGCTGCAATGCCCAGTATGCGCTGGACCCCAACAGCAACCGCTATTATGTTATCGAAGTGAATCCCCGGGTAAGCCGCTCGTCGGCATTGGCCTCCAAGGCCACGGGCTATCCCATCGCCAAGGTGTCGGCCAAGATTGCCATCGGCTACACGCTGGATGAAATCACCAACGCCGTTACCCAAAAGACCAAGGCCTGCTTTGAGCCGGCTCTGGACTACTGTGTGGTGAAGTTCCCCCGCTGGCCCTTTGATAAGTTCGTTTATGCCGATAAAACCTTAGGCACCCAGATGAAGGCCACCGGCGAGGTCATGAGCATTGACCGCCATTTCGAGGGGGCCATCCTCAAGGCGGTGCGTTCTCTGGAAATTGGCGTACACCGCCTTTCCATGCCGAAGGTAGCCGCCTGGGACGATGCCCGGGTCAGAAAGAACCTCAGCCGCATAAATGATGAGCGGATTTTCGTGATGGCTGAAGCTCTGCGCCGGGGAATTGCCACGGTGGACGAGATTCACGACATTACGAAGGTGGACAAGTGGTTTATCCATAAGCTCAACAATATCGCTCAGGTGGAGAACAAGCTGGCCAGCACGCCCCTGACGCCGAGTTTGATGCTGGCAGCCAAGAACGTGGGGTTGGCCGATGTATCCATTGCGGAAATCACAGGCAAGACGGCTGACGAAATCCGTACGACCCGCAAGAGTATGGGAATCATGCCCTGCTATAAGATGGTGGATACCTGTGCGGCGGAATTTGAGGCCGCTACCCCTTATTATTACTCCACCTTCCGGGGACAGCAGGACGAAGTGGAGGTCTCCAACAAGCGCAAGGTTATCGTGCTGGGGTCCGGCCCCATCCGCATCGGCCAGGGCGTAGAGTTTGACTACTGTTCGGTGCACTCGGTTTGGGCGTTGAAGGAAATGGGCATTGAGGCCATTATCATCAATAACAATCCGGAAACCGTATCCACGGACTTCGATATTTCTGACCGGCTGTATTTTGAGCCGCTGACCGCAGAAGATGTGCTGAATATCATCGACAAGGAAAAGCCGGAGGGGGTTATCGTCCAGTTTGGCGGCCAGACGGCCATCAACTTGGCGGCCTCCCTGCAGAAAGCCGGGGTTAAGGTCTTCGGTACTTCCGTAGATGACATTGACCGGGCTGAGGACCGGGAGCGCTTTGATGAAGTGCTGACCCAGACGCAGATTCCCCGCCCCCAGGGCATCAGCGTAACCAATCTCGAAGAGGCCGTTACCGGTGCGGAGCGCATCGGCTATCCGGTCATGGTTCGCCCTTCCTATGTGCTGGGGGGCCGGGCCATGGAAATCGTCTACAATGAAGCGGAACTGCGGGATTATATGAGCCGCGCCGTTAAGGTCACGCCGGACCATCCGGTACTGGTGGACCGCTACATGCAGGGAACGGAAGTGGAAGTGGATGCCATCTCGGATGGCATGGATGTGCTGATTCCCGGCATCATGGAACATGTGGAGCGGGCTGGTGTTCATTCCGGCGACAGCATCGCAGTGTATCCGCCCCAGACCCTGCCGGCCAAGGTCCTTTACACCATCATCGATTACACCAAGCGGCTGGCGGTGGCCCTGCATGTTAAAGGCCTTTTGAACATCCAGTTCGTGGTGGTCAACGATGAGGTGTTCATCATCGAAGTGAACCCCCGTTCCAGCCGGACGGTGCCTTTTCTGTCGAAGGTTACGGATGTGAAGATGGTGAACCTGGCTACCCGCATCGCGTTAGGGGCATCTTTGAAGGATGTCAGCGAGCGCACGGGACTGGTGCCGCCCAAACCCTATGTGGCCGTAAAGGCGCCGGTGTTCTCCTTTGCCAAGATGACGGATGTGGATATCGCCTTAGGGCCGGAAATGAAATCCACCGGTGAAGTCATGGGCATTGATTACCATTATGCCCGGGCCCTCTACAAGGCCATTGTGGGCTCCGGCATCAATGTGCCCACCAAGGGCTGTGTGCTCTTTACGGTGGCGGACAAGGACAAGGAAGAGATGAAGCAGTTGGCCAAGGCCTTCTCGGAACTGGACTTCAATATCGCGGCTACAGAGGGTACCGCCAAGGCAATCCAGTCCATGGGTATCGATGTGGAAGTGGTGGGCAAGGTGCATGAACGCAGCTCGGACATCATTGAGAAAATCAAGACCGGCAAGATTCACATGGTCATCAATACCTTGACCCAGGGCAAGCATTCCCTGAAGGATGGCTTCAAGATCCGCCGGGCAACGGTGGAGCATGGCATTGCCTGCCTGACCTCTCTGGATACGGCCTGGGAAGTAATGCGGGTGCTGTCCTTTATGCGGGAGCGCCGCTTGGTTTACTCCCTGGCCATTCAGGACTATGTGGGAGGCGGTGACGATCTTGCCTAAGGTGGCTGTTGATGGTGACATCGTTGCGCACAACGAACTCGTTACAGATGTGTGGCGGATGGAAGTAGAGGCCCGGCCCATTGCCCGGGAGGGGGAACCCGGACAATTTGTCCAGTTGCAGATACCCCAGGGCGGCTTTACGCTGCGCCGTCCCGTAGGCATTGCCGAGATTGACCGGCAAAAGGGGACGGTGGCCTTTATCTATCGGGTGGTGGGCAAGGGGACCAAAGCCCTGTCCAAGCTGCCGGTGGGAAGCCAGATTAACGTGCTGGGGCCCTTGGGGCATGGCTTCAGCCTTCAGGCAAAACATCCCCTTCTGGTGGGTGGCGGCATGGGGCTTTCCCCGCTGTTATGCTATGCCGAACACAGCCAGGGAAAGGCTTCTGTGCTGATGGGGGGGCGCTGTGAGCGGGAACTCTTTTGGCAGAAGATCTATGCACCCAATGTGCAGGATGTTTTCTGTACTACGGATGACGGTTCCTGTGGCACCAAGGGCTTTACCACCACCTTGCTGCCGGAACTTTTAAGGCAGGGCGATTACGATTTGGTCATTGCCTGCGGTCCGGAAATCATGATGCAGGGAATTGCCCGGATTGCCCATGAACATGGTGTACCCTGTCAGGTATCCTTGGAAAAGCGCATGGGATGCGGCCTGGGGGCCTGCCTTTCCTGCTCCATTGACACCACCAGGGGCGAGCGTAAGAAGGTCTGCAAAGATGGGCCGGTTTTCTGGGCAGAGGAGGTGTTTGACCTCAAATGAGCAGAGCAATCAATATGACGGATAAACGCCTTCATATCGTTTTGGCCGGAATACCCATGAATACGCCGGTGCTGACGGCTTCCGGAACCTTTGGCTTCGGGGAGGAATTTGCTGAGTTCGTCGACCTGTCAAGGCTGGGCGGCGTCATGGTCAAGGGCACAACCTTGAAGCCCCGCCGGGGAAATGATGGGGTGCGCATCACCGAGACTCCCATGGGCATGCTGAACTGCATTGGACTGGAAAATCCCGGTGTGGAAGTTTTTTTGCAGGAAACTTTACCCCGGCTCACGAAATACGATATGAATGTAATCGTGAATATCTCGGGAAGTACGGTGGCCGAGTACGGCGTGCTGGCAGAGATGCTGGATGTGCCGGGGGTGGCCGCCATTGAACTCAATGTTTCCTGTCCCAATGTCAAAGAAGGGGGCATTGTGTTTGGCACAGATCCTCAGGCTGCGGCAGCGGTGGTTCGGGAGGCTAAAAGCCATACCCGCAAACCGGTTATTCTGAAGCTTTCGCCCAATGTGACGGATATCGTTACCATGGCCAAAGCGGTGGAGGCGGCTGGTGCCGATGTGATTTCGCTTATAAATACCCTGCTAGGGATGGAAATCGACATCCGCAGGAAAAAGCCAACCCTTGGCAATGTGACCGGCGGCTTATCGGGGCCCTGTGTAAAGCCGGTGGCCTTGCGCATGGTCTATACGGTGGCTAAGGCGGTCAAGGTGCCGCTGATTGGCATGGGGGGCATAAGTTCTGCTGAAGATGCCATTGAGTTTCTGCTGGCTGGTGCCAGTGCAGTGGCCGTTGGTACGGCGAATTTCAATGACCCGTCTGTGACCATGAAAATCTGCGATGGCATCAATGATTATCTGGCGCAGCAGCATTTGGAATCGGTCCGGGATATTGTCGGTGCAGCACTTTAAGATGAATTGGAATATTTACAGGAGGCCCAGGTTATGGCAGATGAACGCTTGATAGCAGCCCTTGATTTTCATCGGATGGAAGATGTGGAGCGGCTGGTGACAGCATTAGGAGACAGTGTGTCCTATTACAAGGTGGGCATGGAACTCTTTTACAGTGTGGGCGCTCAGGTGGTAACCTGGTTGCGGCAGCAGGGAAAAGATGTTTTCCTGGACTTGAAACTTCACGATATACCCAATACCGCGGCAGGCGGAATCTGCTCCCTGATGCGTTTGGGAGCGACGATGCTCAACATTCACGCCAGCGGCGGCTATACCATGATGAAGACCACTGCTGAACGGATGCATGCCGAAGCCGAAAAGATGGGCATCCCCTGTCCAAAGCTCATTGCCGTGACGGTTCTGACCAGCATCAATCAGGATGACTGGGAAGGGATGGGACAGGCTTTGCAGATAAAAGGTGCTGTGGTGCGCCTGGCGAAGCTGGCGAAAAAGGCTGGTCTCGATGGGGTGGTGGCATCTGCCCAGGAGGCGGCGTTGATCCGCGAAGCCTGCGGGGAGGATTTTCTGATTGTTACGCCGGGCATCCGTCCGGCTGGCTGCGATGTAAACGACCAGAGCCGGGTGGTTACGCCGGCCCGTGCCCTGTCGGATGGTGCAACCCAGCTTGTAATTGGGCGCCCCATCTATGCCGCTGTTGATCCTAAACATGCCGCTTTGCAAATTCTTGAAGAAATGGAGAAAGTAAAATAAAGATGACGGAACAGGAAGTAAAAGAATTATTGATGAAAACCGGTGCGATTATGGATGGTCATTTTCTGTTGACCTCCGGGTTGCACAGTCCCCACTATGTGGAGAAGTTTAACGTGCTCCAGCACCCTGAGTATACGGAAAAGCTCTGCCAGGCCATGGCTGAAAAATTCAAGGATGCCAACATTGAAACGGTGGTCGGCCCGGTGACTGGCGGTATCCTGCTGGCTCACGAAACCGGCAAGGCTTTGGGGACCCGCGCCATCTTCACCGAACGGGTGGAGGGCAAGATGACCTTTCGCCGGGGTTTTTCCCTGCATAAGGGAGAGCGCTGCCTGATTGTGGAAGATATCGTAACCACTGGCGGTTCCATCAAGGAAGTCATCGAAGTGGTCAAAGCCCACGGTGGCATTCCCGTTGCCGTCAGCATGCTGGTGGACCGCAGCGGCGGCAAAGCCAGCTTCGGTGATGTTCCCTGCACCGCCCTCCTGCACATGGATGTGGAAACCTACAAGCCGGAGGAATGCCCTCTGTGCAAACAGGGCGTGCCCATGACCAAGCGGGGGAGTACGGGAAAGCCAAATGTATAGTTTTCAGTAGAAGAATACACGGATATCCTTATAGGATTTCCCGCGTTCTTCCGGGCGCCGGCCTAGTTCAATACGCTGAATAAAACTTTGCCATAGTTCTCGCTTTTGTTCGCGCGACAGGGTGAGATAGGTATTCACGAAGTCATCGTCATCCATGATTTTGTCGACTAATGGTGGTATGGTCTTTTGATTGGCGGTTACATAGGTAGCCATGGCCAGCTCTTTTTGGAGCCGTTCATAGTCAACTCTATAGCTATCTTTATCAATTAATCCATCAATGTAAAGGTCTTTCAATCGGGAAAGTTTTGCATTGATGGATTTTATTTTGTCTTTCCCTGGTGCTGGAGTGTTTTGTTGTTCAAAGTGAACGAGATAAGATTCCAATAACGGGCGGATGTTCGCCAGAAGGAATTTCTCAATCACGAATTCGCTGATTCCGCCACCAAAAGAACATCCGCCAGATGTATGAACCTTACCTGTGATATAGCGGTTTCCACAAATATAATTAGGTCTGTAGGTATTTTTCTCTTTATCTACTCGTCCCCTGTGGGCAACCATGATATTACCGCAGGAAGGGCAGACCACTTTACCCGAGTAGAGATAGATGCGGCCTGCTCTTTTAGGCTGTTGATTGCGGCTCAGAATGGTTTGTACACGGTCAAATTTCGCAGGCGGGATAATGGCAGGGCAATAGTCAGGGATTCCGTAGCGTGTTCCCTTATAGGTTTCATTGCGGAGAATACGCCATATACAACGTGCAGGCAAAGAGATGCCGAATTTATCCAACACTTTACGATAAATGGAGTGGGTGGCATAACCAGTAAGAATCTGCTCGAAAATATATTCGATGACGGGCCGTTCTTTTTCAATGACCACCAGATGTTTATCTTTGATTTCATAGCCGAATGGATGCTTGCCGGTGGTTTCCTCCTTGCGGCGGTGCTTGCCCTCGTCTGATCCGATTCGTTCTGGGCGATGGACAATTTCAGATTCAGCATCAGACGGCCGTTGGTGGTCGTGGTGTTGTAGTCTTCCTGCGTGCACTCCCAGTTTACGCCGTACTGGTCGAGAACGTCCTGCACTTTGTAGAAGTCCCGCACGTTGCGGAACCAGCGGTCAAGACACTTCAGCAGGATAATATCTACCTTGCCCGCCCGTACATCATCAAGGAGCCGTTGGAGCTCTTTACGGCGGGATATTGCTTTGCGGGCGGTGTTCCCTTCATCCGCATACACGCCGATTACCGTATAGTGATGTGCTTTGGCATACTGCTCCAGGTCGTGTTGCTGTTCTGCTAAGGAGAAACCATGCTTGGCCTGTTCGTCTGTGGATACACGGATATAAAGTGCTGCTCTTTTCATGATAAAACACCTCTGGATATTTTTGGTCTATCATCATGGTAGCAAATAAAAAACAGTCAGCGCACATAACGACGTGCGTTGACCGTTTGTAAATATAAGAAAAGCCCTAGGGAGCGACCCCAAGGCTTTTCTTACTGGACGTGACACTCTATTGGTAGTATCACAAACCTCTTAGCTGAATTTATTATAGCATGGCATTGCATTTCCTTCAAGTAGTATCGTATAATATAACATGCTGCGCACCTCATACCTGCAGAAGGAAGGAGGTGGCTTCTATTGGTAGAATATATTACAAACCTCTTTTTGTCTGTCGTAGCAGGTGTACTTAGCTATTACATCTGCAAGTGGCTGGATAGGCAGTGACGCAGCAACAGCACAAATGCTTAGGATCGCAACCTGAGCGAAGGCTCGGCCGAATGGCCGGGCCTTTTTTAGTACCATTGGTCAAGCGGCAAAACTGGAGCCGCGATGGGAGTGGACATGGAAGCCTACGGCAAGTATCAAATCTTGTTATTCGCTTGATAGTTCTTTCCAGCAGAACGGATTTACAATCTAAGTGCAACAGTACATAACTCAAAATAAAATAACGCATAGACCTCTGGTATAAGAGCCGAATATGGCAAGTGCGTAATAAGCACCACGACCATCTACCGTGCGATATACAGTGGATGGCTGAATGCCCCCAAATCCTCCACGACAAGCGTCATAAAGAAGTTGAGGCAGCGTGGCAAGCGCAGGAAAAAGCGTTCCACTGAGGAAAAGCGTGGCAAAATCCAGATTAGCCACGATATTACAGAACGCCCGGCAGGTGCCGAAAACCGCTCAGAAATAGGTCACTGGGAAGCGGATACCGTTGTAGGGCAG